>NZ_SKOG01000105.1 GCF_007120195.1 Aquisalimonas sp. | reverse complement strand
TGCTCGTTGACCTGATTGATCGTTGGGTTGCTCATGGCTAAAACCTCATTTGGTTGCGGATTCTGACAAGGTCTGGAGCCCTTCTCCAACCTTGTTGCGGTGCACTATAGCAGCGGGAATGTTGCGATGCAACATTTTCTTCGCGCTATTTCACCAGCGCCGGGCCATTGAAGGAACGGTCACGAGTGGTCGCAGCGCTCGCTCTCGTCTGCCAGGGCCCCATCCAGCGCGGTCTGAATGGCGCGAAGTTCGCTCATGCACCTTGCAGCGGCCGGTGGCAGGTTACCCCAGACCACGTCCGGCCAACACGGGTCGCCTGGCGAGCGACCCACGACGTGTATATGCAGTTGCGGTACCCGATTGCCGATGGCCGCGACATTAATGCGCTGGGAACGGTGGTGGTGTTTGATGAAACGGGCAAGGGAGTCGGTGATGCGATCGACCTCCAGGCGCTCCCGCAGCGTCAACTCGTGGAGCTCAAGCGCTGCCGTCTCCGGAACGACAATATACCAAGGCACGCCCGGGTTCGTGTGCAACAGCACCTGGCACGAAGCGATACGGCCAAGGTCGTGGCAGTCCGCCTGCAACTGTGCGTGTATCTGCAGTATCGCCATAGCAAAGCACCGCGGTCATGCGCCGACATGTGGCGCCTACACAGTACCAGCACCGCCGTGGTACGCAACGGCTCCCGGTGCCATGCTGCGCCGATCCCCGGCGAATCGCGTGATGCCGGCGCGATCCAGGAATTCCAGCACCTGGATGGTGACGTTACGCCCGATGCCGGAGCGGTCGCGATAGGCGGCCGCATCGAACGTCCCCTCCAGCGACTCAGCGGCAAGTTCGGCCGCGATACGCGCCAGTGCCGCCAAGGTTTCCGGCAGGAAAAAGCGGTTGGGTGCCACACGCACGAGATAACCCAGATGGGCGAAACGTTCCAGGGACTCGCGAAGGGCTATCTGTTCCATCTCGAGCGATTCAGCCAGTTTGCCGACGACCGGCGGCCGTAAGTTGGCGCAGCGCAGCACCTCGCAAACGGCCTCCAGCAGCGCGGCATCGCTTGTGGACAGACGCGGCTGATGATCGGGCAGGCGCAGGCTGAAACCATCGCGAACCGCCTCGCCTTGTGCCAACATCGAGCGGATGGCCGCACGGATCGCCGGGGGCGCGTCCATCTCACCAAGCCTGGTCACCAGCGCAGCCTCACTCAGGCCGAGACTCGCCGGGTGCTGAGCGTGCTGATCGTGCAGTGCCGCGCGCACGCGCTCGCGAAGGGCCTGCCAGTGGCCGGGTGTCAGGCCGATCGCACCCTCACCGTGAACAATGCGCTGCATCGGCAATGCCTGGTAGAGCGTCTGCGCCTCTTCCTGCGTGAGGTTGTAAGCCCGGGTGAAGCAATCGAGATTGACTCCCGCCGAGTCGATGGCAAGCAACGCCGACAGCGCACCTCGCGGTGTCGAGCCTGACATGGCGGACAGCCGCGCGCGGCGTTCGGGTTTGCTGCGTCCCCGCTTCACGGCGAATGGGTCGACAACGAGGCCTCCGGCGACGGTCCGCTGTGCGGATGGATCCCGCAGCACGAAGCGGTCACCGTGGACGGCGTTGATCGGGCAATCGAGCACCAATTGCGCCAAACCCATTGCGCCTGGCTCGATGTGGCGGCCTTCCAGGGGAACCGCGCGCGCGTTCACCGCCGCGGCGCCGATGTGCAAGCGAACGGGTGCCCAATGGCAAAGGGGTCGCTGCTCCGTGGCAAGCACCTGCAGCCGGGTGTCAAACATCGCGGTGGGCGCGTGCGCCGGTCCGGCCACCAGCCAGTCGCCACGCCCCGCCTCCGCATGGCGGGTGTCGCTGGCGGTGATATTGAGCGCGCAGCGCATCCCGGCGCGCGCCGATTCCGATCGCTGGCCGTTGCTGTGGATTCCGCGGATGCGCACGCTGATGCCCTGGGGGGAGATCACCAGTTGATCGCCCACCTGCGTAGTGCCCGCAGACACCGCGCCGGTCACCACGCGGCCCACGCCACTGAGCGTGAAGCTCCGATCCACAGCCATGCGGAAATACCCGTTCGCTGGGTGCGCAGCTAATGTGCGGCTGATCGTCAGCAAGTGATCCCGCAGCGCAGCGATCCCCCTGCCGATCGGCGGCGCGACCGAAAAAACTGGTGCCTCACGGAGCCGGCCGCCCGCCAGCAGGGTTGCCACCTCATCGGCCACCGCCCCGACACGCCCAGGCGCTACGCGGTCGATCTTGGTGATGGCGACCGCACCCTGTTGCAGGCCGAGCAACTCCAGAATGGCAACGTGCTCGGCGGTCTGGGGCATGGGGCCATCGTCCGCCGCGACCACCAACAGGGCAAAGTCCAGGACGGAGATGCCGGCGAGCATGTTGCGGATAAAACGCGCGTGGCCAGGCACATCGACAAATCCGAGAAGTTGGTCGCTACCGGCTTGTACATAGGCGAACCCCGGCTCGATGGTGAGGCTGCGCCGCTTCTCTTCCTCCAGTCGATCGGTATCAACGCCGGTTAGCGCCTTGACCAGCGATGTCTTGCCGTGATCCACGTGACCCGCAGTGGCAATGATCATGGCGCGCAGGAGCGCTGGAACAGCGCCCGAAATCCCGCCTCATCCTCAAGGCAGCGCAGGTCCAGCAGGAACGCTCCATCGGAGACGCGTCCGATGACGGGAGTCGGCAATGCACGGAATCGACCGGCGATGCGCTTGAGTGCCCGGCCCGACGCAACGTGCCCAGGAGGTGATATGCGCAGGGCAAAGCTCGGTAACAGGTTCACCGGTAGCGAGCCACTGCCGATCTGACTCGCCACCGACACCACCTCAACATGGGTCTGCTCGCCGCCGAGCCACTGTGCGACGAACGGCCGCAAGCGCTCGGCCAAGGCGCGAATCTCCAAGGCAGGACGGGCCAGCAGACGCAGTGTCGGCACATGCTCCAGCAACCGATCCGGATCACCGTAGAGGCGCAGCACGGCCTCCAGCGCAGCTAGCGTTACCTTGTCGCAGCGCATGGCGCGTTTCATGGGATTGCGCTTGATGCGTGCCACCAGATCGGCGCGGCCGGCAATAATCCCCGCCTGGGGACCCCCCAGCAGCTTGTCGCCACTAAAGGTGACCAAGTCCGCGCCGCTCGCCAGCGTGCCCGCCGGCGTGGGTTCGCGCGGGAGCCCGAAGCGGCTGAGATCCACGACTGTACCGGCGCCAAGGTCGACGACGAAGGGCACACCGTGCTCGCCGGCCAGCTTGCCGAGCGCGCGCTCGTCGGCGTGCGCCGTGAATCCTTCGATGCGGTAATTGCTGGTATGGGCCTTGAGCACCAGCCCAGTCCTCGGCCCAATGGCCTCGGTGTAGTCGTGCAGGTGGGTGCGGTTGGTGGTGCCGACTTCGTACAGCTTGCAGCCTGCCCGCGCCATGATATCGGGCAGGCGGAATGCGCCGCCGATCTCGATCAACTCACCGCGAGAGACAATCACTTGCCGGTGTCTTGCGAGGCTGTTCAGGGTCAGCAATACCGCAGCGGCGTTGTTGTTTACTACGGTCGCCGCCTCTGCTCCGGTGAGGCGGCGCAGCCAGACTTGCACGTGATCGTCGCGATCGCCACGCTTGCCGGTGTCGAGGTTGTATTCGAGGTTGGACGCGCCAGAGGCGACCGCGACCATGGCGTCGATTGCCGCCATGGGTAGCGGAGCGCGGCCGAGGTTGGTGTGCAGCACCGTTCCGGTGAGATTGATGACCTTGCGCTGGGACGGTGCGACGACTGCGAGGACCCGGGCCTCGACATCGTCGACAAGCGCTTGCGCGGGGGCCGGCTCGTTTACAAGCCGCCGCGCGGCCAGAGCCTCCCGTATGGCCTCCACAATCAGGGGCCGGCCGTGCGTGCTGACAAGCGCAGCGATAGCCGGCCAGCCCAGCACCGTGTCAACGGCGGGCAGCCGGCTCCGGGCGTCGGGATGCACCCCTGTCATGCCGCGCCCATCGGCCATGGCGACCTGCGGTGCGGTGAACAAAACGCGGACCACCGCCCCCTGCCGGTGGCCGGCGGCGCATCAGCGCCCGGTAAGCTTGCGCAGGATTTCCTCCAGCGCCGCGTCGGCGAGCTCACGTAGTTCAGCGTCGCTACGATCCTGTATGGGATGATCGACGAACACCATCGCCGGTTCGAACCCCAGGGCACGCGACTGCATCTCCGATGCTTCAACGAATTCAATGGTCGCAACGCCGACTCCCGGAATGTCCCGACCTTCAAGATCCGCGATGTCATGCATACAGCACGACGTGCAGGATCCTCAGTCGGCCAGGCCTTCAACGATCACGCTGCATTCCGCCGCCATCTGCTGCTGTAGCTCGGTGGGAGCAATCCGGGTAAACGTCGGTTTGCGGTAGCGCTTGACTTCAATCCCGCGCTCGCCGAATCGCTCCTCGAGGCGTCCCAGAAACACGTCCCCGCGCGGCTTCGAGATGTCCAGCAGGCCGACCGTCAGCCCCTCAAGACGCTGCGGCCGCGCCGCGCGGGGCCGCTCCGCGGCCGTGCGTTCGGCCGTGGGATCGAGCAGGATTTCGGGCTCTGTCATACACTGACCTCCCTTGTTACTGGCGTTGATCCGGTGGGACCGGAGGCGGCCCACCCCGGGATGATGGCTGAAAACAGGCCGGCTGTACCACCGACGCGCACAATGTTAATGCCGCCGGGGCGGAACTTGGGCACCATGCCGCCGGCGAACTTTGCCGGTAGCCCTTCGGCGATGCCGTTGGCGCCGGTGACCATCTCGTCGCCCGGCAGCTGCAACAGGCCCTCCAGTTCCTCCAGCAGGCGTGCCTTGGACCAGCCGGCATCGGTGAACACGCGGCAGTGATCCGGTGAGACGGCCAGAAAGACGTCCGCGGCCATCGCCAGTTTGGGATGGTCCACCGTTCGCAGGCAGGCGGCAAAGGTGCGCGCCAAAGACTCGGGTGTGCGGGACTTTTGGTCAACGACGGTCTGCACCCCTTCGCCGGCGAACAGTGTCACTGTGGATGTCCCCGGTGCGAACCCCCGTTGCTGGGAAAGCGGCTCCCACCGATCATCCTCCGCCTCGGCAAAGCAGAAGGTGTACTTGCCCGGTGTGCCCATAGTGGCGCGATCCACTTCGCCGGGCCGCCCGCCGCCCACGTTGCGGACAACAAGCTGCAGCGCGCGGCCGATTGTAGCGTTGGCACGGTTGCCCTGCCCCAGCGCGTTAACCCCGGAATTCATGCCGATGGCGCGGGCCACTGGTCCGTTCACCACGACCATGGGGCCGCAGAACATCGTTGTGCACAGTACGCCGTGCATGCCGAACTCCTCCGCCAGCGCGGCCTCAACGGCGGCGAGCACCACCGGCATGTACTCTGGTTTGCAACCCGCCATCACCGCATTGACAGCAACCTTTTCCACGGTGCATGGGGCCTGGTCCGGAGGCACCTGGCCGATCAGCTCATCGGCAGCACGCCCAGTTCCGCGGAGCATGCGCAGCACGCGCTCGCCCGTGGGCGGCACCACTGGCAACCCGTCGGTCCAGCCGCGCTCGAAACAGGCTTCGATGGCATCTTCGAATTCCCCCAGCGTTATCTGGCGGGACGTCAGGCCGGCATCACCGAAGCGTACCGCCAATGCCTCGGCAATCCCCGGATCCAGTGTCTTCGAACCACAGCCGGGACGCATTTCCGGTAGCGCCAGCCCCAGGCCCCGGCAACCGGTGATTTGCTGCCAGTCACCTCGATGCCAGCCATACGTACGCTCGACTTCCTGCCCATGCTCGACACGGATCAGCGTCGGTACGAACTCGATGCTCAGACGGTAAGAGATCTCCAGGGTCCGGTCATGGACCACATTGGGAACATCCGCGGCGTAGTCCGGTTCATCCTGGGAGTAGACCGTGAGCGCGTGACCACCACGCGCGAGCTCGCCGAGCAGGGGCTCGATGAGCGTGCAAGTCGGGCAGTCGCGCTTGGCAACCACGATGAGACCGTCGGGCAAAGCGGACATGGAACCGGTTATCCCCAGAAACGCAGAGCTCCAGTTGGCAGCCCAGGAGACCCAAAACGCCGTCAGCGCCGTAAATTGGGTGCAGCCCCGCGCGTTGTCGACACGCCGCCGGCAATGGCACCGTCCACCATCATAGCCTATATATAAGAGACTTACCGACCTGCTCCAGCAGATCCTTCCCGCTGGAGCGCGCAGATCTTGGGAGCAGGAGCGCGAGCGCTGTGCCCGCTTGGGCACGCGATCACGGATGGGTTGCTGTGGACAACCAATATGAAAGTGAGGAGGAGGGCAAGACGATGCTGTCATTAAACAAGATGTCTGGACGAATTTCAGTCGCTGCAATGGGCGCGCTATTGGCCACTGCCGTTGGCTTATCGCCGCTGAGTGCGGACGAAGTCATCACCTGGAGGGTGCAGTCCCACTGGCCCAGCGCCAGCAGCTCCTATGGGGACAGCCTGGAGCTGCTGCGGGACACGGTCGACGAGCGCACCGACGGGCGCCTGAAACTGGAGCTCCACCCGGCAGGCTCCCTGTTTAGTTTCGGGGAGATCTTCAGCGCAGTGAGCCGCGGCGTCATTCCCATGGGCACGATTTCACCCGCCTACGAAATGGACCGGCTGTCGACGGCCGGTATCGCCTTCGGTCTTCCGGGGGCGTTCCAGGAGACATGGGAGGCGGTCTACTTCTTCAAGCATATGGGCTTCGAGGACATGATTCGCGAAGAAGCCGCCGAGTACGACGTCTTCTATGCCACCGAGAAGGTGTATCCCACGGAGATGGTCGCCAAGGAACCAATCGAGTCACTGGCGGACTTTCGGGGCCTGAACATCCGCTCCTCGGGCACACTGCAGACATTCCTCACCGAGACCGGTGCTGCCGCGTCCATGATCCCGGGCGAGGAGCTCTACTCCGCGCTGCAAACGGGCATCGTTGACGGCGCCCACTGGGGTGCCGTGCAGGGCGCCCAGAGCATGTCCCTGTACGAGGTGGCCCGCTACCACGTGCGCCCACCGCTCAACATCGGTGGAATCGACGCCTGGGTCATCAACCAAGAGGCCCTGGATGACCTGCCGGACGATATCCGGACTGTTCTCCTGGATGCCATCGAGGAGCAGTTCTGGTGGCGGACCACTGAGTACATGTACCAGGAGCAGGTGGCCCTGGCACAAGCCATGGCCGAAGAAGGCGTCGAGCTTATCAACCTCCCAGACGACGTGCAGGCGAGGATGGTGGAAGTCGGCGAAAAGATGTGGGAGGAACAGGCCCGGGAGAGCGAACGCGCCGCGGAAGCCATCGACATGCTGCGGGAGTTGCTCGCTGACCTCGGCTACATCGACTGAATGCGACCCTCCGCCCGCGCGGCGATCGGCCCGGTGTGAGCGCAGCCGATCGCCACGCGCGGCGAGGCGCAATCTATAGCGCCCGCCCGCCCCGACCCGCCGCTTCCGTCCCGGCACGTCCCATCGCCGAAACCCGGGGCGAGACAGACGGCACTGGCTCTTAGTGACCTTTCCGCGTGCAGGGCACGGACCAGCGTTTCCGCTAACTGGAACGATCCACGCCTTGCCGGCGTATACCTTTCAGGCGCAGTTGCTCACGACGCTGGACTCGCGATCTGGGGCCGGCTCGTCAATACATCAGGTCGCTGATTGGAGGCCACTATGAAGTACATTCTGGCATGGATCCTCGGGGTGCCCGCCTCAATTCTTGTGCTGATTTTCATCTTCTCCCGAGTGATCTGAGATGGCCTGCCAAGCCAGGCAGGCTCGGTGCATTGGCTGCCCAGCGTGGTCACGATTGCGGAACCGCATCGCCACCCCAGGCGTAGTTCACGGGGTGTCGCCCACGGCCTAAGTGAGCCGACACTGCCGACACCACGCGCCTGAGGCCTGTGCGCAGGCGGCCAACATCACAACTGGCAACATGGAGCTTGGAGCAATGAACGAAGACCGACTAAAGGGAAACTGGGAAGAGATGCGCGGGAAGGTGCAGCGCAAGTGGGGCGAGCTGACCGATGACGAGCTGGACCAGGTGAAAGGGTCCCGCAAAGAGCTTGTCGGCATCCTGCAGAAGCGCTATGGCAAGGCGAAAGACGAAATCGAGCGCGAGGTCAAGTCCCTCGAAGAGAGTTGATCGCCGGGCCGAGCTGACGGTCTAGCACTTATCCGCTAGGCCGTGACGCCTGTCGATAGGAGCGCGGATGGGTACCCACAGCAGGTACCCATTCCTTTGATTGCGGCATTGAAGCCGGCGACCTTAGGCGCCGGTGTTGCGCGCGGTCATAGCCAGGCGGTCGTCGTGGCTGCCTTGGCCATTCACCACTGTCCGCCCGCAGGTAACCGTCGGCGAGACACACCACTGAAACCCGCCATGCAACCCGGGTGTATCCGAGCAATTCCTGTTTCCCGGCTTCGCTAACCGGCGGTCCCACGCAGCATGGGGACGAAACTCACCAGCCCCAGACAGGTCCGGGTTGTCTGCTCGCCCTGGCGGTGGTAGCAGACCAGCTCCTGCGCCTGCCCTTGTTCGCCCTCGGGGGCAATCAAGCGGCCGCCGTCGGCGAGCTGCTCCAGCAGTTCCGGTGGCACGCCGTGGGGCGCTGCCGTTACCAGAATGCCATCGAACAGCCCGTCACCGTCCCAGCCGGCATTGCCATCGCCAAAGCGGACACGGACATTGCGATACCCCAGCTGCCGTAACCGGCGTTGAGCCTGGTCGGCCAAACGGCGAATCCGCTCCACAGTGCAGACTTCTGGCACCAGCTGCGCGAGGATTGCGGCCTGATAACCGGATCCTGTGCCCACCTCCAGCACCTTGTTGGGGATCCCGTCGTCGACGAGCGCCTCGGTCATCCGCGCCACGACATACGGCTGAGAAATGGTTTGCCCGGCACCGATCGGCAGGGCCGTATCCTCGTACGCACGGCTGGACAACGCCTCGTCCACGAATAGGTGCCGTGGTGTATTGCCAATGGCGGCGAGGACGGACTCATTGCGAATGCCCTCATTACGCAGCCGCTGCACGAGGCGTTCACGGGTGCGTTGGGAGGTCATGCCGATCCCGCGACGCTGCTTCTCGTCCATCATTCATTCAGCCCTGTCACCCAGCCCGCGATCTTGTCCAGCGCCTGGTAGCGCGTGAGATCCACCTGGATCGGCGTCACGGACACGCAAAACCTGCGCACGGCGTGGAAATCGGTTCCCGCGCCCGCATCTTGTTCCCGACCCGGCGGCCCGATCCAGTAAATCGGCCGGTTGCGCGGATCCCGCGCCGGGATCAGCGGTTCCGACCGGTGGCGCTGACCCAGGCGCGTCGCCTCGAAGCCCCGGAGGCGATGCCAGGGGACGTCCGGCACGTTCACGTTGAGAATGGTATCCGCCGGCAGTGGGTCACTCACCAGGCGCTCCACCAGCAGTGCCGCCACCCGAGCCGCCGTCTCGTAATGCCGCGCGTGCTGCGTCGCCAGCGATACCGCGATGGCGGGAAGGCCAAGAAAACGCCCTTCCGTGGCCGCGGCAACGGTGCCGCTATAGAGAACATCATCACCCATGTTCGGACCGGCATTGATGCCGGAGACTACCATATCCGGGTCATCCTGCAGCAGCCCCGTCACCGCCAGGTGGACACAGTCCGTCGGGGTCCCCTCAACCCGAAACCAGCGCTTGCGAGTTTCCACGGCACGAATGGGGAGATCCAGGGTCAAGGAGTTGCTGGCACCGCTGCGGTCACGGTCCGGGGCCACAACGGTAATCGCCGCAATGCGCTCGAGCTCATCGGCCAAGTACTGGATACCCGGCGCCTGGTAGCCGTCGTCATTGCTGACAAGTATGTGCATTCAAGGCCCTATTGTTGCGACGAAACGCACGCCGTGCGTCTGGCGTTTCCCTGCGGCGCTTAGTATACCGGCAGTCTTTCCGTCGCCAACACCCGACCCGTATAATTCTGCACAGCGTGTCGAGGGAGACCGTGCCGTGAGCAACGATTACGACCACGACGACAACGCCCTGTTCCGTGAAGCCATGCGCGATGTCCACATCCTGCGCCATGACCTGGCCTCGGTCCGGCCGCCGAAGCCGAGCCCCCGGCCCCGCCAACTTGAGGCCGACGAGCGGCGTGTTGTCGACGAACTTCTGGCCGGCGACCTCGATCCGGGCGAGTTGGAGACAGGCGACGAGCTGGCGTTTGTGCGCCCAGGGGTGCAACGCCGGGTGCTCCGCAAGCTGCGGCGCGGCCAGTACCCCGTCCAGGCCGAGCTGGACCTCCACGGCATGACCCTCCCAGTGGCCCGCGCTGCACTGCGAGAGTTCATCAATGCATGCCGCACGCGCGAACTGCGTTGCGTACGCGTCATCCACGGCAAGGGCCTACGCTCCCGTAATCGCGGACCAGTGCTCAAGGGCCTTGTTGACCGTTGGATGAGGCAACTCGACGAAGTCCTTGTGTTCGCGTCCGCCCGACCCGTTGACGGGGGCACAGGTGCCGTCTACGTGTTGCTTAAGGCGCGCTCGCGCTGAGTGCAGCATTCACGCAGCACGGCCGTGGCAAAGGCACCGGCTGGCAACCAGAAGCCGATGCGCAGCACGCCGTGGGCCGGCCAGTCCCACGCCAGCTCCCGGACCGGCAGGCGCAGGGCGCGTCGCGCCGCATCCACGCCCAACCGGGCAAGTGCCTGTTGCTGCGCCTGCCATGGCGCCAGAGTCTCCGCCTCCAGGGCACCCGCGTCTGCCTCCGGCTGCCAGCCTCCGCGACCGGGCAACGGACCGGAGGGATGCACGTCGGCAGCCGGCACGCGTGCATCGCCGGGCGCAAGCTCGGCCGCCGGGAACAGGCTCGCACTGGAGGTAAACGTCATCAGGTCTCCGGCAATAACCGCATCCCACAGCCCCGGCCGAACCCGGGCCGCCAGTACCTGATTGAACATGAACGCGCGCGCCGCCGAGAGAAACAGGCCGCGCCGTTGGCGGTTGCGTACCGGCATACCGTCCAGCAACCGCCAGGCACCAGACAGGTTGCCGCCACCGTGGCCGAAGCGCTGACCGCCAAAGTAGTTCGGCACGCCACGGTGGGCGATGCGCAGCAGCCGCCCGCCGAGTTCCTCGAGCGGCCCTTCCACCTCCCGCAGGGTGAGCCGGAACCGGTTTCCCTGCAGCATGCCCGTGCGCAGCTTACGCCCATGCCGTTGTGTCGCCAGGATCGCGATACCCTCGGGTGGCGTCGGCAGCTCGGGAATCCCGCCGCCGCCGGGCCGATGCACGCCAAACCATTGCTCGGCCACCGCATGGCGATCCTTGAGTCCCGCCCAGGTCACATCCCGGGGCGAGCGTCCAAGCGCCCGCGCCAGCCACTGGCCCACATCGGCTGTGTTCCACCCGGTCTTGCGAACGTGAACCCAAATGTGCTCCCCCGCACCGTCGGGGGCGACGCCCAGGTCCTCCATCACCCGGAAGTCCTCGGGCTGTTGACGCACCGCAGCGGCGATTGGAGGCCGGCCATAAGCAAACGGCAGCCCCTCCCAGGCGGTGAGCAGATCCGGGGCACCCTCAGTCATCGGCGGTCAGAAGGATGACGGCCTCGGCAGCAATCCCTTCGCCGCGGCCGGCGAAGCCGAGTCGTTCGGTAGTGGTGGCCTTGACGCTCACATCGGTGGTGCGAACCTCCAGGACGCTCGCCAGCAACCGACGCATGGCTGGGATATGGGGGGCCATGCGGGGGGCCTGGGCGATGACGGTCGCATCCAGGTTGTTCACGCGATAGCCCGCCGCGGTGGCCCGCTCCATGACGCGGGAGAGGAGGTCAACGCTGTCAGCACCCTGCCAGCGTGGGTCATCATCCGGAAAGTGCTGGCCGATATCGCCGTCGGCCAGTGCGCCAAGCACGGCGTCAGCCACGGCATGAAGGAGCACGTCACCGTCGGAATGGGCGGCAATCCCCAGGTGATGGGGGATCTCCACACCACCGACCATCAGGCGGCCCCCCTGCTGAAAACGGTGGACGTCAAATCCCTGGCCGATACGCAGCCGCATGCTCAGTCCTCCTGTCGGTGGTGCCGGGCACGCAGAATGGACTCGGCCAGAGGGAGGTCACCCGGCCGCGTGATCTTCACATTGGTGCTCTCGCCTTCCACCAGCAACGGCGCGTAACCCGCAAGCTCCATGGCCTGGGCCTCGTCGGTCACTTGCCCGCCGGCATCGCGCGCTGCCTCCAGGGCATCGAGCAACAGCCCCAGCGGGAACAGCTGCGGGGTCTGCGCCTGCCACAGTGAGTCCCGACTGGTGGTCTCCGCCACCGTGGCGTCGGCGGCGCTGCGTTTCAGGGTATCGCGTACGGGGATGGCCAGCAGGGCGCCGTGGGCATGGGAGAGTCCCTGATCCAGCAGCCGGGTCAACGCGGCCGTGGTCAAACAGGGACGCACGGCATCGTGGACAAGCACCCAGTCGCCGGGCCGTGCCATGTTACGGCGAAGACAGCGCAGCGCCTCCAGCACTGAATCGGCCCGCGCCGCGCCGCCAATGACGCAATACAAGGTCTTGCCATGCGGTGGCGTCCAGCTGTGCCACCAATGATCATCGGCGCCCAACGCCACGACGCCCCCGACCACCCGTGATTCGGCCAGCAACGACTCCACGCTCCACCGGATCACGGGATGCCCAAGCAGGGGCAGATACTGCTTGGGAATCCGAGTGGCCATGCGGCGGCCGACGCCCGCCGCCGGCACCACCGCCCAGACCGGCGGGACCCTATGGGTGCCCGGCGTCATTCATCGGATACCTGGTAAAACACCTCGCCATCCCTGATCATGCCAAGCTCGTCCCGGGCCCGCTCCTCCACGGCCTCCAGGCCGTCCTTGAGGTCATCGACGTCCGCCTCCAGAGCCCGGTTGCGTTGATACAGCCGCTCGTTCTCCGCCTGCTGCTCGTCGACCGCGTCCTGGAGCTGCCATACCGCGGGCAAGCCGCCTTTGCCGGACCATAGCTGCGCCTGAAAGATCACAAACAGCGCCACGAGGCTGGCGATTAGAATGCGCATTGCCCCTTGCTCCTTGCTCCCTGCTCCTAAACCCTCAGCCAACGCCCACGGCGGCGTCAACCAAGCCAAGCCCCCGAAACCACCCGAACGCGCCAGCACCGAGCGGCATCCTCACCATTTCTTCAAGTTGGGGAATGCCTTGCGCCCAGAATAAACGGCGGCCTGGCCGAGGTCTTCCTCGATGCGCAGCAACTGGTTGTACTTGGCAACACGGTCAGAGCGGCACAAGGAACCGGTCTTGATCTGGGTCGCGCTGGATGCGACCGCGAGGTCCGAGATGGTGGTGTCCTCGGTTTCCCCGGATCGGTGCGAGATCACCGCAGTGTAGCCGGCAGCATCCGCCATGGCGATGGCATCCAGCGTCTCCGTTAGGGTGCCGATCTGGTTGAACTTGATCAGGATGGAGTTCGCGATACCGCGATCGATCCCCTGCTGCAGAATCCGGGTGTTGGTCACGAACAGGTCATCGCCCACCAGCTGGCAGCGTTCGCCGAGGCGCTCACTGAGCAGCTTCCAGCCCTCCCAATCACCCTCGTCCATGGCGTCCTCGATGGTGATGATCGGGTAGCGGTCCACCCAGTCCGCGAGCACGCTCACATACTCCGCCGCGCTGTAGCGCTTGCCCTCCGAGGCGAGGACATAGCTGCCGCCGGTGTAGAACTCCGAGCTGGCGACGTCCAGACCAAGCCAGATGTCATCGCCCAACGCGTAGCCGGCATCGGCGATGGCTTCGGCAATGGTCTCCAGGGCCGCCTCGTTGGAAGGCAGGTCCGGAGCGAAGCCGCCTTCATCGCCGACCGCCGTGCTCAGCCCCCGCCCGGCGAGCACCTTTTTCAGGGCGTGAAAGACTTCCGTGCCTGCGCGCAGCGCTTCACGAAAACTGTCAAACCCGATCGGCAGGATCATGAATTCCTGGAGATCGACGTTGTTGTCCGCATGGGCGCCGCCGTTGAGGATATTCATCATCGGCACCGGCAGCACGTGTACGCCACCAGGATTCAGGTGGCGGAACAGCGGCACACCGTGATCATTCGCCGCTGCCCGCGCAACCGCCAGCGACACTGCCAGCAGGGCATTGGCCCCCAGCCGGCTCTTGTTGTCCGTACCATCCAGCTCCAACATCCGCTGGTCCACGGCGCGCTGGTCGTGCGCGTCCATCCCCCGCACGGCATCAGCGAGCACGGTGTTGGCATTCTCGACCGCCCGCTGCACGCCCTTACCCAGGTAACGCCTGGCGTCACCGTCGCGCAACTCAACGGCCTCACGCGTTCCGGTCGACGCACCGGAGGGCACGGCCGCGCGCCCGAACGCACCGCTGCTCAAGGTGACATCCGCCTCGACGGTCGGGTGTCCTCGGGAATCAAGAATTTCCCGTGCCTTTACTGCCGCGATTGTCGCCATACGCCGTCACGCCTCTTCGTTGTCTTAAATACGCGCCCGCCGGTGGAACTCGAGCACCCTCCTAGAGCGACGCCTCGACCAGCCCGTCCGCCTTGACACGTTCATCCAGGGCCAGCAGCGTCGTCAGCAGGTTCTCCATCCGCCCGAGCGGCCACGCGTTCGGGCCGTCGGACAGCGCCCGGTCGGGATCGGGGTGGGTTTCCATGAACAAACCGGCCACACCGGCGGCAACGGCCGCGCGCGCCAGCACGGGCACGAACTCCCGCTGACCGCCCGAGACCTGCCCCTGCCCCCCGGGAAGCTGCACCGAGTGCGTGGCATCGAACACAACCGGGCAACCGGTCGCACGCATCACAGCCAGCGCCCGCATGTCGGCGACGAGATTGTTGTAGCCGAAGGTCACGCCGCGCTCACAGACCATGATCGCGTCATTGCCCACGGCCCGGGCCTTGTCCACCACGTTGGTCATGTCCCAGGGCGCGAGGAACTGGCCTTTTTTGATGTTTACCGGCAGCCCCTGGCGGGCGACATTCTGGATGAAGTTGGTCTGCCGGCATAGAAACGCCGGCGTCTGCAACACATCCACCACGCTCGCCGCCTCCGCGAGCGGCGTATCCTCATGGACATCGGTGATGACCGGGATGTTGATTTGCCGGCGCACCGTCTCAAGCACGCGCAGCCCTTCCTCGATACCCGGCCCGCGGAAGCTCGCGTGGGATGAGCGATTGGCCTTATCGAAGGACGACTTGTAGATGAGTGCAACCTTGAGGCGCTCACAGAGTTCCTTGAGCGCACCCGCGGTGTCGAGCGCCAGTTGCTCGGATTCGACAACGCACGGGCCGGCAATCAAAAACAGTCGCTCATCGAGCCCTGCGCGAAAGCCGCAAAGATCAATGCTCGCCATATTGGCTACCTCCGGCGGCGCAGTACGTAGTGCCGCGACGGGCGCGCGCTGCTTCGACGAAACCACAGAATAGCGGGTGGCCGTCCCGCGGAGTCGAGGTGAATTCGGGGTGAAACTGGCAGCCGAGATACCAGGGATGGGCCGGCAGTTCCACCACCTCGACCAGGTTGCCGTCACCGGACCAGCCGGAGATACGCAGCCCTGCCCGCTGCAGCGATTCAGCGTAGTGGTTGTTGAATTCGTAGCGGTGGCGATGGCGTTCGATGATTTCCGGCTCAGCGTACATCCGTTTCGCCAGCGAGCCCTCTTGCAGACGGCACGGTTGGCCACCGAGGCGCATGGTACCGCCCAGATCGTCGCCGGGGCCCCGAACTTCGATGCCGCCCTCGCCGGTCATCCACTCGGTGATCAGACCGATCACGGGATGGGGTGTATCGGCCTGGAATTCCGTACTATGGGCTTGTTCCAGACCCGCCACATGACGGGCATAATCGATCACCGCGACTTGCATGCCGAGACAGATTCCCAGGTACGGGATCGCGTTCTCGCGGGCGTAGCGCGCCGCCAGAATCTTGCCCTCCACGCCCCGCTCACCGAAGCCGCCAGGGACTAGAATCGCATCCGCATCACGCAGCTGTTGCGTCCCGAGCCGCTCAAGCTCTTCGGAGTCGATCGAGCGCACATGCAAGCGCGTATGCGTATGAATCCCTGCATGAATCAACGCCTCGGTCAGGGACTTGTACGCATCCGCCCGGTTGACATACTTCCCCACCATGGCGATGGTCACCTCGCCATCAAGGCGGTCACGGGAATCGACCACCCACTCCCAGTCGGAGAGGTCCGCCGGCGGAAGCTCCAGGCGCAGTTTTTCGGTGACAATGTCGTCGAGGCCCTGGTCGTGCAATGCCAGTGGCACCTTGTAGATATCATCCACGTCCAGGGCCGAGATGACCGCCTCGTGCTCGACATTGGTAAATAACGCGATCTTGCGGCGTTCCTCATCGGGAATCGGCCGGCTCGACCGGCACAGCAGGATATCCGGCTGGATACCGATGGAACGTAGCTCCTTGACCGAGTGCTGCGTGGGCTTCGTCTTCATCTCTTGGCTGGGCCCGATAAAGGGCACCAGCGTCAAATGGATGAACAGGCTGTCGCGCCTGTGCTCGACGCCCATCTGGCGAATCGCTTCCAGGAATGGCAGCGATTCGATGTCGCCAACCGTGCCACCGATCTCCACCAGCGCGATGTCATGCCCCTCAGCGCCTTCGCGGATGCAGCGCTTGATCTCGTCAGTGATGTGCGGGATGACCTGCACCGTGCCACCGAGGTAATCCCCCCGGCGCTCCTTGCGGATGACGTTCTCGTAGATGCGCCCGGTGGTGTAGTTGTTGACCCGACCGGTGCGCATACGCACAAAACGCTCGTAGTGGCCAAGATCGAGATCCGTCTCGGCGCCGTCCTCCGTCACGTAGACCTCACCGTGCTGAAACGGGCTCATCGTTCCTGGATCCACATTGATGTAAGGATCCAGCTTGATCATGGTGACGTTGGCGCCGCGAGCCTGAAGGATGCTTGCCAGTGACGCGGAGGCGATGCCCTTGCCAAGCGAGGACACAACGCCACCAGTGATGAAAATATATCGGGTCATAGAGACTCTGCCTTTCGCACGATGGGTCGCGGTAGCCCGCGTCCGGAAGGCACTGGAAACAGGAGTGCGCCCCAGGACGGGGCCATGAGACCCGTCACCCCAGGCGCGAGCAGCTTGGCCGAAGCAACCCCCCGCGGCTACGCCGGCGACCCGATCGCCGCCACCTGAGTGGCGCTAAAAGTAACAGAACGCCTACCCGCGCACAACGCGGACCGATCGGTCAGTCTTGCTCCCAGATCACCATGAGGCCCTGCTGGTCCCTCGGGGCCTGGTACCCTTCGCACACGCAAATGCCGGGGATTACGGCCAGTCCCTCATCCGCTGCCAGCAAGGGCCAGTGAAACCGATCCCAGTGCGGCACACCAGCCTCCTGGAACAGCTTCTTCAGGGGCCGTGACGGGCGCCCGGCCGGCCGGCAGCGTTCACCGCCGGCGCGATAGGTAATAGCGAACCCGTCCGCGGGAATTGTCGCTGGATCCAGCCCGCCGCGCCCCGGCAGCACGCGCAGCCAGCCCCCATCAAGCCGCAGATCCCGGTCGCCGTGCCAGGTCGCCCCCCGGGGGTGGCGCTCATTGCCCGTGGATGAACGACCCGCGTCAGCGATGAGCGCGTCCCGGAAGCGCCTCACGCGCCCACCGGGCCAGAGGAATTCCGGCGTGCGATCGGCCCGCGCCTGGATCAGCATGGCACAGCCCGCCTCCAACTGGCGCGCATCCGGCAGCGGCAGGCCCTGCTGGCGCAGCCATTGGCGCAAGACCAGCCGCTGCTCCTCCGGGGCGAGCTGGCGTAACGGCTTGCAGCGGAGCTGCTCGCCCCGGCGCGCCCCGCGCTCCAGCGACAGGGCGTAACGCTCCAGCAGGCCACGACCCTCCCGCAGCAACGCCCCGGCGCGGCTGACCGAGCGATCCGCCTGGGGCCAACGCTCGGCGATCAGGGGCAGCACGCGATGGCGCAAAAAATTGCGATCTGCCGCAAGGTCGTCATTGCCGGGATCCCGCAGGCTGCGCAGGTCGTTGCGCAGGGCGTACCCCTGCAATGCCGAGCGGGGGACGTCCAGCAACGGCCGCCCGACCCAGCCGCAGCCAAGTGCGCGCACCTGCGGAATACCACCGAGGCCATCCACGCCTGCACCACGCAGCAGCCGCAGGAGTACCGTTTCGGCCTGATCGTCCTGGTGATGCGCCGTCAACAGCATCTCCGAGGCAACCAGCCGAGCGGAAAACAGCCGGTAGCGTTGCTCCCGCGCCCAGGTCTCCCCCGCATCCGCCGGCGGTCTGCCGGTAACCGCTGCAACAACCAGCGGGATGTGCAGCAAACGGCTGACCTGCTCGCAATGGGCAGCCCAGTCGGGGGCTTGCGCGTGCAGGCCGTGATTGACGTGCATTGCGCGCAAGGGCGCCGGCAGGCGGGTTCGTACCGCGGCCAAGGCGTGCAGCAGGGCATGGGAGTCCGGGCCGCCGCTGAAAGCGACACAGTAGGCCGAGGCCTTCCCGAGCGCCAGCACCCGATCAGCAATGCCTTCGGCGGTGATGGTCATGGGTCGTGCGCTCCGGAGACATCCCGTCAGCGCGCTCTAGTGCCCTAACTCATCAGGGCACTACGTGCGAAAATGACCGTAACCCTCAAGTTTGCGGGCGCGCTCATCGAGCAGGGTTTCGAAGTCCTTATCGTCCAGTATGGCAAGTTTCTCAAGCAGCTGGCTGCGAAGCCGTCCGGCCATATCCGCCGGATTCCGGTGAGCACCGCCAAGAGGCTCCTCCACCACGCTGTCGATCAGACCGAGCTCAAGCAGCCGCGGTGCGGTAATCCCCATGGCTTCCGCCGCGTCCTGCGCGCGGTCGGCACTCTTCCAGAGAATGGAGGCACACCCCTCCGGGGAGATCACCGAATACATGCTGTAGCCGAGCATCATCACCTGATCCCCCACGCCGATGCCCAGGGCCCCGCCGGAGCCACCCTCTCCCACGACTGTGACCACGATGGGCGTGCGCAGACGGGCCATCACCATCAAGTTGCGGGCAATGGCTTCGCTTTGCCCCCGCTCCTCGGCACCGACACCGGGATAGGCACCCGGGGTATCGATGAACGTGAGCAACGGCAGGTCGAAGCGTTCCGCCATTTCCATGAGGCGCAGTGCCTTGCGATATCCCTCCGGGCGCGGCATGCCGAAGTTCCGCTGCACCTTCTCCTTGGTATCCCGGCCTTTCTGGTGCCCGATCACCATGACCGGCCGCCCGTCAAGCCGGGCCACACCGCCGACAATGGCGGGGTCGTCCGCGAAGCCCCGGTCACCGTGCAGCTCATGGAAGTCGGTAAACATGTGCTCGATGTAATCCAGGCAATGCGGGCGCTGGGGATGGCGCGCGAGCTGTGCGATTTGCCAGGAGGTGAGATTGGCGAAGATCTGTTCAGTCAGGCTGACGCTCTTCTCCTGCAACCGCCGAATCTCTTCGCTGATATTGAGATCGTTATCATCGCCCACGTAGCGCAGCTCTTCGATCTTCGCTTCAAGTTCGGCGATAGGGCGCTCAAAATCAAGAAAATTGAGATTCATTGGCTCGCTTTTCGCGTTGACGGCTGGAAGCCCGATACCCTATCCAGTCGTCGCCGAAGTGACAAGTCCGGACTGCCGCCAGCGGGACATCGACAAACCTTTCGAGAGGTATACCCGTGCTGCCTAGTGTGCTGTAACCGAAATTCGGTTACAGCACACTAGTATTCGATGCGGACGTTCCCCTCTCCCGAGAGCCCGTCGAGCCGCTTGATCAGCTCGTCGGTGGGACGCACCCGCCACGCATTGCCGAAGCGAAGCAGTGCGCGCGAGTCCGGGCGCTGATAGTCCAGCCAGACCGGGCACTGCCCCTCCCGAAACGGCGTCAACGCCTCCTCCAGGTGTTCCAGGGCGCCATTGCCAAGTTGCGAGCTGCTCATGCGCACCACCAGACATCGCGCATAAACCTCACGCAGGTCACCGATTTCGTGGACCTTCTCGGCGCTCACGCGCCAGGCGTCGCTGAAATCGTCGTAACTGAGAGCTCCCTCCACCACCAGCAGCTTGTCCTTGCCCAGGAGAGCGCCGTATTTCCGGAACGCCTCGGTAAACAGGCTGACTTCGATGCGCCCGGTGCGATCATCGAGCACCAAAAAACCCATCTTGTTACCGCTTTGCGTGGTGCGCACACGCAGGGACATCACCAGCCCCGCGGTCACTACGCTCTTCTCGCGGCGACTGTCGCCGCCACCCGCCCCGGCCATGAGGTCACTGATCCGGCCCGTGACGATCTTCTCCAACTCGCCTTCATAGCGTGTAATGGGGTGGCCCGTCAGGAACAGGCCCAGGGTGTCTTTTTCCCCCGCCAGGCGTTCTTCCTCGTCCCACTCGGGCAAGCACGCCACGGCAACACTCGGGAGCTCTTGGCTTTCCGCCGCCACACCGAGTCCGAACATGTCCGTCTGGCCGGCCTCCGCGTTGCGCAGGCTCTGCTCCGCCGCCTTGAGCGCCGGCCCGATCTGCGCGAGCAATGTCGCGCGGTTATGACCGATACTGTCCAGACAGCCCGCACGCACCAGCGCCTCCAGCACGCGCCGATTCACGCGCCGCAGGTCCGCCCGCCGGCACAGGTCGTAGACATCCGCGTAGGCGCCGTTGGCATCGCGCTCGCCCACGAGCGCTTCGATGGCGGACTGTCCCACACCCTTGATGGCACCAATGCCGTAAACCACGGTGCGCTCATCCGAGGCGCGGAACTGGTAGCTGGAACGGTTGATATCCGGTGGCAAGACGCCCAGGCCCATGGAGCGGCATTCGTCGATCAGGGTCACCACCTTGTCGGTGTGGTCCATGTCGGAGGAAAGCACGGCGGCCATGAAGGGCGCAGGGTAATGCGCTTTCAACCAGGCGGTCTGATAGGACAACAGCGCATAGGCCGCCGAATGGGATTTGTTGAAGCCGTAACCGGCAAACTTCTCCATCAGGTCGAAGATGCCTTCGGCATGCGCCTGGGTGAGCCCGTGCTCCAGGGCGCCCTTGAGAAAGATCGCCCGCTGCTTCGCCATCTCCGCGGGCTTTTTCTTGCCCATGGCACGGCGCAACAGGTCGGCCCCGCCCAGACTGTAACCCGCCAGCACCTGGGCGATGCGCTGCACCTGCTCCTGGTAGAGGATCACGCCATAGGTTGGTTTCAGCACCGCCTCGAGATCCGGATGCTGCAGCTCCGCAGTGGGATAGGCGACCTGCGAATGCCCGTGCTTGCGGCTGATGAAGTCTTCCACCATGCCCGATTGCAGCGGGCCGGGACGAAACAACGCCACCAGGGCGATGATGTCCTCGAAGCTATCCGGCTGCAGGCGCTTGATGAGATCTTTCATGCCGCGGGATTCAAGCTGAAACACGGCGGTCGTGGCACAGCGTTTAAGGAGGTCGAACGTGACGCGGTCCTGCAGTGAAATCGTGTTGATATCCAGCGCGTGGTCGCCGCGCTGCGCACGGATGGCGTTCACCGCCTTGACGGTCCAGTCGATGATGGTCAGTGTGCGCAGCCCCAGGAAGTCGAACTTCACCAAGCCCACCGCCTCGACATCGTCCTTGTCGAAGTGCGTGGCGAGCCCCTGGCCATTCGGCTCGCAGTACAACGGCGTGAAGTCGGTCAGCGGCGTGGGGGCGATGACCACACCGCCCGCGTGCTTGCCCACGTTGCGCGCAATGCCTTCGAGCTTCATCCCCAGGTTCAGCAGTGTCGTGACCTCTTCATCGTCTTCGTAGCGGGCCTTGAGATCGGGCTCCTGCTCCAGGGCCTTGGCCAGGGTCATGCCCAGCTCGAACGGAATCAGCTTGGCGAGGCGGTCGACGAAGCCGTAACCGTGCCCCAGCACCCGACCCACATCCCGCACCACGGCGCGGGCCGCCATCGTGCCGTGGGTGGTGATCTGCGAGACCTGGTCGCGGCCATACTTATCCGCCACGTACTCGATGACGCGATCGCGTTTCTCCATGCAGAAGTCGACATCGAAATCGGGCATGGAAACCCGCTCCGGATTTAGAAACCGCTCGAAGAGAAGGTCATAACGTATTGGATCAAGATCCGTTATTTCCAAAGCATACGCCACCAGTGAACCGGCACCGGAGCCGCGGCCGGGCCCCACTGGAATGTCCTCGCTCTTGGCCCAACGGATGAAGTCGGCGACGATCAGGAAGTAACCGGGGAAGCCCATCTGACTGATCACGCCCAACTCGCGCTCCAGGCGCTGCCGATACACCGCACAGTGCGCTTCCGCATCCGGGGCGTTGACATCGACCAGCCGGGGCAGGCGTTCCTCCAGGCCGCGCTGGGCTTCCTGCGCGAGGTATGCGTCGATGGTCAACCCGTCCGGGATGGGGAAATCCGGCAGATAGTCCTTGTCCATGCTCAATTCGAGATTGCAGCGTCGCGCAATTTCAACTGTGTTATCAATTGCCTCCGGGATATCCTCGAAAATCCGGATCATCTCTTCGCCGGTGCGCAGATACTGCTCCTCAGTGAACTCCCGCGGGCGGCGGCGATCATCCAGGGTGCGACCCTCATGGATGCAAACCCGGGCCTCGTGGGCCTCGAAGTCACCGGCGTTGACAAACCGCACGGCATTGGTGGCCACCACGGGTATATCAGCTTCGGCGGCCAGTGCCACGGCCTCGTGGAGCTGGTCTTCGTCGCCGGGTCGACCGCATCGATGCAGCTCCAGATAGTAGGATTCGGCGAAAAGCGACTGCCAGAATGCAAGCTTGCGCCGCGCCAATGCCCGGTCGCCGTTCAAAAGCGCGCGGCCGACATCGCCCTCGCGGCCGCCGGAAAGCACGATCAGCCCGGCACAATCGTGTTGCAGCCAGGCCCGCTCAATCACCGGGCGATCACCCTGCTGGCCCTCCAGGTAACTGCGACTGATGAGGCGGGTCAGGGTGGTGTAGCCCGTGTCGTCTCGGCACAGCGCGGTGATCCGGGAGCGCGCTTGAGGCGCATCCCGGTCCTCGACCCAGAGGTCCGCCCCGACGATGGGCTTGACACCGGCATCGAGGGCCGCCTTGTAGAATTTCACCATGCCGAAAAGGTTGCCCTGGTCGGTAATCGCCACGGCAGGCATTCCGCTCGCCGCAGCGGTGTTGACCAGCTGCTTGATGCGAACGATCCCGTCCACCAGCGAGAACTCGGTATGGACATTGAGGTGGACAAAGGGCTGGGCCATGTTCGGGCTTTTCCTGTGCTAATCGGTGAAGGCTCACGCTGGGAGGGTATTATGAATGAGGGATCGTCGCGCGAAAATGCCACGGCCGACTTCGGCTATGGCCCTCCTGTGTCCACTCCGGTAGGGTACGAATCGATGGCCCGCAGTGACTCCCATGAGGATCCCGTGCCGATGATCCACCCCACTGCCGTAATCGATCGCGATGCACACCATACAGAGTATGTGGCGATCGGGCCCTATGCCTGTATCGGCGCCGGCGTGGTGCTCGGGGACGGTTGCCGGGTCGGTGCCCACGCGGTCCTGGAAGGGCCCACCACTTTCGGCGAGAACAACCGGATTGGCCCCCATGCCATCATTGGCACCCCACCCCAGGACCTGGGCTACAACGACGAGCCGACTCGCCTGGAGATCGGGCACGGCAACATAATCCGCGAGTTCGTCACCATCCATCGCGGCACAGCCAAGGACCGGGGCGTCACGACCGTGGGAGATCACAACATGTTCATGGCTTACTCCCACGTGGGCCATGACTGCATTGTGGGCGATCATGTCATTATGGCAAACGGGGCGACACTTGCGGGGCACGTTACGGTGGAGAACCGGGTCAACATCGCGGGGCTGTGCGCCATTCACCAGTTCGCCCGCATCGGTGAGTACGCCATGCTCGGTGGGGGCACCATGGCGTCCATGGACATTCCTCCCTACGCGATGGCCTCCGGAAATCACGCCCGCCTGTATGGGCTCAACCGCAGAGCACTCAAGCGTGGCGGCTTTCATGCCGACGCAGTCCAGGCCCTGCGCAGCGCCTACCGGGTGCTGTTCAAGTCCGGTCTGCGGCTCGAGGATGCGCTCGCGCAGATCGACCAGGACGGCTCGCTGGCCACGGCGGAGGTCCGCCATCTGGTTTCTTTTATCCGCGCCTCAAAACGGGGAATCACACGATGAACAGGGTGCGCGCGGCCGTGATTGGGGTCGGCTATTTGGGTCGATTCCACGCCCAGAAGTATCACGCGCTCGAGGACGCGGATCTTGTCGGCGTGGTGGACATCGACGCCGAGCGCGCCGAGGCGGTGGCGGATGAGGTGGGCACTGAGGCCTATACCGACTACCGGGAGCTGCTCGGTCGGACTGACGCCGTCAGCGTTGTCGTACCAACGCGATTCCATTATGCGGTGGCCGCGGAATTCCTGCGCCAGGGCACCCACGTGCTACTGGAAAAGCCCATCACCACTACCCTCGACGAGGCGGATGAGCTGATTCGGCTCGCTGCCGAGCGCGGTTTGCGCCTTCAGGTCGGACACCTGGAACGCTTCAATGCGGCCGTGCGCGAACTGGCCGACCTCGTGGGTACCCCGATGTTCATCGAGTCCCAGCGCGTCGCCTCGTTCAACCCGCGCGGTGCGGATGTCAGCGTGGTTCTGGATCTGATGATCCATGACATTGATATTATCCTGAAACTCGTCAATCGTCCCGTGAGTCGCATCGACGCCAATGGCGTCCCGGTCATCACGTCCGATATCGATATCGCCAATGCCCGCATCCAGTTCGATAACGGCTGTGTAGCCAATGTGACTGCAAGCCGGGTGAGCCTAAAGGCCGAGCGCAAGATGCGGCTTTTTCAGCGCAACAGCTACATCGCGCTGGATTTTCAAAAGCGCAGCCTGGACATTCGCTCCCGCCTCAATACCCATCGCGACGCGCCGGCGATGCAGGACATCCACAGCGAGCAGCGCGCATTCGAGGACGGTGATGCGCTTCGCGCGGAAATCACGGACTTCATCGGTTGTATTCGCGAAGGACGGGAGCCGCTGGTGACGGGGGCGGATGGGCGGCAGGCGTTGGCCACGGCCATCGAAATCACCCGGCAGTTGCGCGACAATCCCCTACCCAATCAACCACAGTAGTCAGGCCTGTTCACACGCCCCAAGAGGACGCGCAGCTGATGATTCCGATGGTCGATCTCAAAGCCCAGTACGCTGACCTGCGCGAGGAAATCGAACAGGGTTTCACGGCGGTTCTGGACAGCGCCCAGTTCATTCTCGGCCCGAATGTGCAGGCGCTCGAAGAGGAGGTGGCCAATTATCTAGGGACGGCTCACGCGGTTTCCTGCAACTCGGGAACCGACGCCCTGCACCTCGCGCTGTCTGCGCTGGGTGTGGGCCCCGGCGACGAGGTCATCACGACGCCATTCACCTTCATCGCCACGGCGGAAGCCATTCGCTATGTCGGCGCCACGCCCGTGTTCGTGGACATCGACGGGCAGACATTCAACATCGACCTCAACCAGGTCGAGGACGCCATCAGCCCGCGGACCCGGGCCATCATGCCCGTCCATTTGTTCGGTCAGCCGGTCGATTTGGCGGCGCTGATGCCACTGGCGGAACTCCATGGGCTGATGGTGGTCGAGGACTGCGCGCAGTCCTTCGGTGCCGCCGTGGACGGCCGCATGACCGGCACCTTTGGTGCCGCCGGGGCCTACAGTTTTTTCCCCAGCAAGAACCTGGGCGCCTACGGTGACGCGGGGCTCGTCGTCACCAGTGACGCCACGACCGCGCAAGAGTTGCGTGTGCTGCGCAACCATGGCAGCCGTGAGCGCTACCATCACAACGTCATCGGCTACAATAGCCGCCTGGACGAGATCCAGGCCATGATTTTGCGTGCCAAGCTAAGCCGCATTGACCGTTACAATGCCTGCCGGCGCCGTGTCGCCCAGAGCTACCGTGAACGCCTGGCCGGTGTTCCCGGCATCGCACTACCCCATGAAGACGGCCGCGGCCGCCATGTCTATCACCAGTACACGCTGCTGGCATGCGACCGCGATGCCATCATGACGGCCTTGCGCTCGGCGAACATCGGGTGCGCCGTTTACTACCCCGTGCCGCTGCACCGCCAGCCGGTCTTCCGCGACGCGTACGCCGACGTCAGTCTGCCGATGGCGGAAAAGATATCGGAGCACTGCCTGTCCTTGCCGATCTATCCGGAGTTGGACGATCAGCAGATCATGCGCGTGGCGCAGACGATCCGCCACGCCGTGGATGCATGATCCCCAATGCCGCGGCTGGCATGCCAGCCGCGCACCGGCCCGGCAGCCAGCACGGCCGCAGTCTGGCCTCCAGGGCCGGGTTCCCAGCATGGCCGCGGCCGCAGGCGCCGCCATGGCGCCGGGGATTGCCCGTGACGTTGCTACTCCGCCAGCGGCAACGGTGGTGCCTCCAGGGCATCGCGGACCGGGGCGAAGGAGCGCCGATGCACGGGCGTCGGGCCGAGGCGGCGCAGAGCCTGGACGTGAGCTCGCGTTGGATAGCCCTTGTGGCGTGCGAAGCCGTAGCCAGGCCAGACGGCATCGAGCTCAACCATCACCCGGTCCCGATCCACCTTGGCAAGTATTGAGGCGGCACCGATGGCCGGTTCCAGGCCATCGCCGCCGATCAGTGCCTCGCCGCGGCACGCCAATGCCGGGCAGCGATTGCCGTCCACAAGGGCCCGGCTCGGGCTCAAGGGCAACTGCACGACTGCTTCCTGCATGGCACGCAAGGTGGCCTGCAGGATGTTGACGTGATCGATCTCTTCGGGCCCGGCATGGACCACCGCCCAGGCCAGTGCCTGGTCGCGGATCTGCGTGGCCAGCCGTTGCCGCTGTGCGGCGCTAAGGCGCTTGGAATCCGTGATTCCGGCCACCGGGTTGCGCGGATCGAGTATCACCGCTGCGACCACCACTGGCCCGGCAAGGGGGCCACGGCCCGCCTCATCGATGCCCGCCAGGCGGTGTTCAGAAGCGATCGCGCGACCGGAGCCATTGCCACCGCTGAACACCTTCATGTCATCCCCCTTGTTTCGGCTATCCGGCCGCGGCGTGCTTCCAGCAGCCGTGAGACGGCCTCGGCGGCCTGCACACTGGCATCCTGGCGCAGCCGTTCATGCAACGCGCTGAACTCCGCAACCAGCCGGTCGCGTTTTTCCGGGTGTTCGAGCAAATCCAGCACGGCCGGCCCAAGATTCCCGGGCACCGCATCGTGCTGGGCGAACTCCTCAACCATGCGCCGGTCGGCGATGAGGTTGGGCATGGCGAAATGCGGAACCTTGATCAGGTATCGCGCCAGCCAGCCCGTGAGCAGCGAGACCTTGTAGGCGACCACCATCGGGCGTTTATGAAGCATCGCTTCCAGACTGGCTGTCCCGGAAGCCAGCAGTGCAACGGTGGCGGCCGAGAGGCTCTCCCGGGCGCGCCCGTCCACCAGGGAGATGGGCATACCCTCGTTACGCGCCGCGGCCAGACCGCGCATGTGGGCGGCGATGGCGTCCGTCGCGCAGGGTACAATGAAGTGCAGATCAGGCCGATGCTGGTATAACCAGGCCGCCGTCTCAAGAAACACCGGCCCCAGGTACTTTGCCTCGCTCATCCGACTGCCTGGCAGCAGCGCCACCACGGGCCCGTCTGCCGGCAGTCCAAGGGCCTGCCGTGCTTCGCCTTGATCCGGGGTCATGGGGATCTCGTCGGCAAGCGGGTGGCCCACGAACGTGGCCGGCACGGCGTGATTGCGGAAGAATTCGCGTTCGAAGGGAAAAATACACAGCATGCAGTCCACCGACTGTGCGATCTGTCGAATACGGCCCTGCCGCCAAGCCCAGACCGTCGGGCTGACGTAGTGAACCGTTGGCACTCCGACATCCCGTAACCGGCGCTCCAGCCGGAGGTTAAAGTCCGGCGCGTCCACACCGATGAATAGCGCCGGCGGGTCTTCCCGAAACCGCCGCACTAGGGCCCTGCGGATGCGCAGCAAGTGCGGCAGGTGCCGGAGCACTTCCACGAGCCCCATGACGGAAAGCGCCTCCATGGGATAGACGCTGGCGAGCCCCTCGGCCTGCATCCGGCGGCCACCGACACCCTCGAAGCGCGCATGCGGATAAATGCGTCTGAGCTCGCGCATCAATCCGGCACCGAGATAGTCGCCGGACATCTCACCTGCGACAATGCCGATTCGCATGGCTGCCGCCGAGCCCTGTTCACGGGCACTGCCGCCACCGCCTGACACAGGTGATCTAGCGCACAATGCCGCGTTGGCTCTGGCGAATGAAATCCGCAAGTCGCGACACCACCGGGCGATCACGGGCGATCTCCTCGACCTTCTGGAGGGCCTCCTGCAGGCGCAGACTGGATCGATAAACGACGCGGTAGGCCTGTCTCAAAGCCACCACCTCGTCGCGCGTAAACCCCTGCCGCCGCAGCCCTTCGCTGTTGACCCCGTAGGGAGCAGCCGGATTCCCAGCGACAGTCACAAAGGGTGGCACGTCCTGCTTGATGCAGCTCCCCATGGAGGCAAAGCTGGACGCGCCGATCCGGCAGAATTGGTGAACCAGCGTAAAACCACCGAGAATCACGTCGCTCTCCACATCCACATGACCCGCCAGGGATGCCCCGTTGGCGAAGACGATCCGATTCGCCACCACCGAGTCGTGGGCGATATGGACATAGGCCATGATCCAGTTGTCGTCGCCAATCCGTGTCACGCCCTTGTCCTGGACCGTGCCGCGGTTAATGGTCACGAACTCCCGGATCGTGTTGCGATCGCCGATCTCAAGCCGTGTGTCCTCCCCGGAGTACTTCTTGTCCTGGGGCTCTGCGCCGATCGAGGCAAACTGGAATATGCGATTTTGCGCTCCAATGCGCGTCGGCCCGTACACGGTGGCGTGCGGTCCGATCTCACAGTCATCCCCAATTACCACGTGGGGGCCAATAACCGCGTATGGACCGACGCGCACGTTGCGGCCGAACTGCGCCGAGGAGTCAACGATCGCGGTGGGATCGATCAAAACTCGGCGTCCCGCATCGTGCACATCACTTCTGCCTCTGCGGCAACCTCGCCATTGACGGTTGCTTTGCCGGCGAACACCCAGATGCCCCGGCGCACGCGCAGCAACGATACCTCGAGGTGGAGCTGATCACCCGGCTCGACGCGGCGCTTAAACCGAGCCTTGTCGTAGCCGACAAGGTAGAACAGTGGATTCCCTTGAGGGTGTTCTTCGACACTCTCGTAGGCGAGCAACCCGCAGGCCTGGGCGATGCCCTCGAGCACCAACACTCCCGGCATCACCGGGCGGATGGGGAAATGGCCCTGGAAAAACGGTTCATTGATGGTGACATTCTTGAGAGCCACGAGGCGCTCACCCGGCACGCTTTCGACCACCTTGTCGACAAGCAGAAACGGGTAGCGGTGCGGAAGCAGCTTTCTGATTTGATTGATATCCATAAAAACGCCATGTGCCCATCTATTGTTGCTGGTCTCGACTAGCGAATCGCTCAGCGCTTCCCTGGTGATCGTAGCCGGAAGAGCGTGCCATTTTCCGGGCCCACCGCATCGTCGAATCGAGACCGGCCAACGAAGGCCTCGCCTGTGTCGACAAGGCACAACGGCCCGCTTGCAAAGGGGGTGAGCCTCCTTGCTTGGGGTGCGCCGGTGCGCGCGCAAATGGTACGCACATCCAGATACGGACACTAGTGTTCCGTAACCGAATCTCGGTCACAGGACACTAGTCTTCGCGACCCAGCTTACGCTCGAGTTGCCGCAGCCGGCGCGCGATGTCATTGAGTTGATGGAAGCGCGCGACATTGCGCCGCCAACTGCGGTTGTCCTCGATGCCGGTGCCAGACGAATAGACGCCCGGCTCGGTAAGGCTTTTCGTGACTTGCGCCATCCCCGTGATGTGCACGTTGTCAGCAATCACAAGATGCCCTGCGATCCCCACGGCCCCTGCAATGGTGCAGTAACGCCCGACTCGGGTACTTCCGGAGATCCCCACGCAAGCAGCCATCGCCGTATGCTCGCCCACGTGGACGTTGTGACCGATCTGCACCAGGTTGTCGATCTTGACACCGTCCTCGAGGACCGTATTCCCGATGGCCCCGCGGTCGATCGTCGAGTTCGCCCCCACATCAACCTCATCGCCCAGCCACACCGAGCCGACCTGGGGCACGCGTTCCCAACGGTGGCCATCACGGGCAAAGCCGAACCCCTCGGAGCCAATAACCGAACCGGCATGAATCTGGCAGCGCGCGCCGATACGGGCACTCCCCATAATCACTGCCCGAGGATAAATGATGGTCCCGGCGCCGACAGCGACATGATCGCCGATGACAGCCCCGGCCCCAACCTGAACGCCATCCTCAAGCCGTACGTGTTGACCGACCGATGCGAGCGCATCGACGGCGACGTGCTCGCCAATACTTGCCGAGCTGTCCAGGCTCGCCAGGGGGTGAATGTCGCTGCGCCGGGTTACCGGATACAAAAGCCGCGCTGCGCGCGCGAACGCAAGATGGGGATCTTCGGCAATCAATCCATTCCGGGGGACCCGAGCGGCGTCCCCCGGCGCCACGATGACAACCCCGGCCCGACTCGCCTGAAGATGCTTTCGCTGGCGGGGGTCGGCAAGGAAGGTGAGTGCATCCGGGCCAGCATCCTCGAGGGAAGCGATGCGCTCGACCTGGTGATCCGGGTCGCCCCGCAAATCCAAGTCAAGCGCCGAGGCCAACTCCCCTAACCGTTTCATGCAACGCTATCCCTCCAGGCCGAGAACTCTGACAGACCAAAGCCCGCCATCGTCGTGCTGCACAAACGAACCAAGCCGGAGCAACGTCGCTTTATCCGGCCGCGGAGACATTCCAGTTCTGTCGCGCATGCCCTGCGCTGCATGCGCCGCGGGCTGCTTCAGTTGTTGTCGAAATCCCTCTGCAGGCGCTCCAGGACGCGATCTGTAATATCGACGCGATCACTGGCATAGATGACGCCCTCGCTGACAATCAGATCGAAACCCTCGGCCTCGGCGAGGTCATTGATCGCCTCCACAATGCGTCGCTGCAAACGGCCAAGCTCCTCGTTGCGGCGCATGTTGAAGTCCTCGCGGAACTCCTCTTCTGCGCGACGCAATTCCCGCTGGCGCGCTATCAGATCCCGCTGCAGGGCCTGTTGTTGACCTTCGCTCATCGCCGCACTGTCACGGTTGAGCCGGTCCTCCAGCTCACGCAGCGCCTCCTGCTCCTCGGACATCGCGCGATCCCGGGCCCCGAACTCTTCCTCCAGGCTTGCGCGTGCGGCCTCGGCTTGCGGCGCCTCAGAGGTGACACGCCCTGCGTTGACAAAGCCGATTCTGGTGTCTGCGGCGGCAACGCCACCCCACGCCAGCGCTGCGGCCAACAGCACTGGCAAAGCCGCTCGAAGGGCTCTGATCATCCCCACTCCAAACACCGCGTCGAAGCTGCGATCACTGCCCATCCCTCCAAGTCGATACCGGACCTACGGGGACGACCGTTCACCTCGGGCTGGCCGCTCGCGGCTTCGCGTCCAGTGCTTCATCAAAAGAACTGACCGAGGGAGAACTGGAACCGGTCGAGGTCATCTCCCGGCTCGTCATTTAACGGCTCGGCCAGGCTCATTGTCAATGCGCCCAGGGGCGACATCCAGGTAAACGCAACACCGGCCGAATACCTCAGGTCGTCAAATCGAACGGACTGTTCCCGGGTGTCAAAGACCTGCCCGCCATCGACGAAGCCGGAAAAGCGAACCGCGTCGGAATCGATAAATGGCACCGGGAAGAAGAGCTCGGCGTTGGCCACGGTGCGGACGTTACCGCCAGTGGCACGATCATCCTCGCCTCGCAGACCCAGCGAGCTCGTGCGGTAGCCACGCACCGAGTGAATACCGCCGGCAAAGAAGTTCTCGAAGAACGGGAGCCGGCTGGTGTCTCCGAAGCCCTCACCAAAACCGACGCGCCCCTGAAGCGAGAAGGACCAGTTGTCGGCAATGGGAAAGAAGCGCTGCTGGCTGTAGTTGAGCTTGTAATACTCCAGATCGCTCTCGGGCAGCGAGAGCTCAAGACCAACGGACTGACGGGCTCCGCTCGACGGGAAGATGCGCCGGTCAAAGGTGTTTCGCGTCCAGGTCGCCGCGGCCTTGTAGTTGAAGAAGCGATCGCCAAACTCATCCACAAAGCCTCGCTGGTCGTCGGTGGCCTGGGTGCCGAGGTTCAGCCGCAGGTCCTCGATGCCCACGTCGAGGCGGATCTCATCCTCTTCGTTGACTGGGATGCCGAAGCCGATGTCCAGGTTCCCTGCGCGCAGGCCGTAGTCGGACAGGCGCGCCCGGCGGGCATCGGTCTCCCGCAGGCTGGCATTGAAGTGACGCGTCACGCCGTCAACGGTGTAATAACGATCTGTATAGCTGAGCTGGTAGAGGGACTGCACCCGGCTGTTGTTGAGCGCAAGCTGCAACCGATCACCGGTGCCCAGCAGGTTATCCTGCGCCACGGAGAAGTTGAGCAGGACGCCCTGCCCGCTACCGTAGCCAATGCCCGCCTGGAGGCTTCCGGACAGCCCCTCGGTGACATTCACGTTGACATCGATCTTGTCGGGCTCGCCCGGCACCTGGGGCGTCTCGATGTCCACCTGCTCGAAGAAACCCAGCCGGTTCAGGCGAAGACGCGAGGTTTCGATGTTCTCCGAGGAGTACCACCCCCCTTCCATCTGCCGCATTTCGCGCCGGATCACCTCGTCGTCGGTGCGATAGTTACCGCTGATGTTGAGCCGGCGCACATAGGCGCGGCTCCCCGGATCCACGAAATAGGTGAGATCCACCTTGTTCTCGTCACGGTCAACATCGGGAACCGGATTCACATTGGCAAAGGCGTAGCCTTCCACACCGAGCCGGTCGCGAATGTTGTTGGCCCCTGAAGCGATTTGCTCCTGGGAGAACAGATCGCCATCGCGGAGCGCAACCAGCTCGAGCAGCTCGTCCGGGTCGATAATCGTGTCCCCGACGACCCGGACGTCGCCCAACCGATATTTCTGACCCTCATCGATGTTGACAGTGATATAGATCGCACTGCGGTCTGGGGTCAGGGCGACCTGGCTGGAATTGATGGCGAAATCTGCATAGCCGCGGTTCATGTAGTAGGAGCGCAGATTCTCCAGATCACCGCCGAACGCCTCCCGGGAATACCGGTCGCGGCTGGAGAATGGCAGATACCATGGCCTCGGACCCAGATTAAATACGCGCCTGAGCTCACGATCACTGAAGGCTTCGTTACCGACAAAGTGCACGTCCCGGATGCGCGCCGCTCGCCCTTCATCGACGTCTATCCGAATCGCCACCCGGTTACGCGGCAGGGGTGAGACGGTGGTCTCGATGTCGACGTTGTACCGTCCTTGACCTAGATACTGCCGGCGCAGCTCGCGCTCGATGTTCTCCAGCATTCCGCGGTTGAATGTCTCCCCTTCCGCGAGCCCGGAATCCCGCATGGCCTGCAACAGCGCATCCGTGGGAATGACCGTATTCCCGGTGATGTCGATGTCGGCGACGGCAGGGCGTTCGACCACGTTCACGATCAGCACATTGCCGTCGCGTTCGAGCGCCACGTCCTGGAAAAAGCCGGTGTCGTAAAGGCTGCGCACGGCCTCGGCCGCTAGCTGCTGGTCGACTTCGTCATTGGTGGTAATGGGCAAGTAAGTGAACACTGTGCCCGGGGCAATACGACGCAGCCCGTCGACCTGGATATCCTCGACAGTGAACGCCTCGAACGCCTGCACCGGGGAAAACGCGGCAACACACAGGGCGAGTGCAACAACCAGTTTGCGCATATATAAAGTGTCTTTGCATCGTGTCGGTGCTGTCTGACTTCGTCAGCCGATGAGTCTTGCTATGTCGTTGTAAAAAGCGAGACCCATAAGCAGGAACAGCATCAGAATTCCGATTTGTTGCCCGATGACTTGCGCCTGCTCGGACACGGGGCTGCCTTTGATGGCCTCGGCAAGGAAGTAGAGCAGGTGCCCCCCGTCAAGGATCGGGATGGGCAACAAATTGATAATGCCGAGACTGATACTGACGATGGCGAGGAATTTGAGGAACGGTACCAAGCCCGTCGAGGCGGTGTCCCCCGCATACTGCGCGATGTTAATCGGACCGCTCAGATTCTTCAGCGACGCCTCGCCGACGACCATCTTCCACAGCACTTGAACGGTCAGCGCGCTTGTCTGCCAAGTGCCTCGCACCGCCTCTCCGACCGATTCCATCGGCCCATATCGCACCGTATGAAACATATGCTCGAAGGCATCCGGGGCAATATCAGGCCGCACCCCGAGTACCCCACGATCCGATCCGAGTTCGTTGAGTTCCACGTCGAAATCACGCGCCGCGCCCTCACGCTCGGCAATCAGCGTCACGCGCTCCCCCGCGCGTGCATTCAGGGCCTCGACAAGTTCCCGCCACTCCTCCAGCGATTGCCCGTCGACGCTGACAATCTCATCCCCCGGCTGCAGACCGGCCCGATCAGCGGCGCCGCCATCGACGAGCTCACCAACCCGCGGAGGGATGTTCGGCTGCCAGGGCTGCAGCCCGATCACGCGCAGCAGATCCGGATCATCCCCAATTCTGGGCAGGCCGCTCAGGTCGAGTTGGCGCTCCAACTGCCGTCCTTCTTCCGTACGCACCTCGACATCGACGGCACGCCCGCGCAGCCCGCTGTCCATCAGGCCCATCAGAACACGTTCCCAGGTCGGCGTTTGCCGGCTGTCGAGCGCCAGCAACTCGTCGCCTTCCTGAAAACCCGCCTCAGCCGCTGGTGTCTCCGGCTCCACCGGACCGATCACGGGCCGCATTTCCTGTGTGCCGACAACGAAAAGCAACCAGTAGACCAGGATGGCGAACAGGAAATTGGCCGCGGGTCCCGCACAAACAATCAATGTGCGCTTCCACAGCGGTTGCACGTTAAAGGCCCGGTGGCGTTCCTCTTGGGCCACAGCGCCTTCGCGCTCGTCGAGCATCTTGACGTAGCCGCCGAGCGGGATCGCAGAGATTGCGTACTCCGTACGGTCGGCCCCCCCGCGCCAGACAAGCAGCGTCTTGCCGAAGCCGATGGAAAAGCGCAGCACTTTCACGCCAAGGCGCCGCGCTGTCCAGTAGTGACCGTACTCATGGAACGCCACAAGAATGCCGATGGCGACAATAAAGGCGAGCACATTGGTACCAATGCCACTCACAACGCGATCCCCGCCATTTCCCGTATGACAGCTGTCGCGCGCACTCGCGCCGCCGCGTCCACCGCCATAATGTCATCCACCCCGGTGACGGCTTGCAGTGGCTCGCGCGCAAGTGTGCGTTCGATCACCGCCGGTATTGCCGTAAACGCCAGGCGTTCCTGCAGAAACGCAGCAACGGCCTCCTCGTTGGCCGCATTCAACACGGCCGGTGCCGTACCCCCAGCCCGCAGGACCTGGTAGGCGAGCCCAAGGCAGGGAAAGCGCTGGGTATCCGGCGCGGAAAAATCCAGCCTTCCAAGCCCAACCAGGTCCAGCGGCCCGACCCCTGAAGCCAGACGGTCAGGCCAGCCCAGGGCATGGGCGATGGGCACCCGCATATCCGGGTTTGCCAGGTGCGCAAGCATGGATCCGTCTCTGTACTCCACGAAGGAATGCACAATGCTCTGGGGATGGATCACAACCTCCAGCGCCTCCGGCGCGACGCCGAACAGCCAGGAGGCTTCGATGACCTCAAGCCCCTTGTTCATCAGTGTGGCCGAATCCACCGAGATCTTGCGGCCCATGGACCAGTTGGGATGAGCACACGCCTGATCCGGCGTCACGCCCTCCAGCTCGGCCGTGGATGACTGTCGAAACGGACCGCCCGATGCGGTCAGCACCACGCGAACCACACCGCTATCGACGAGCCGGGTGCGGGAAAAGTTCCCCGGCAGGCACTGGAACACGGCGTTGTGCTCACTGTCCACCGGCAGCAGCAGGGCATCGCTCGCGGCGACGGCATCCATGAACAGCGCCCCGGCCATCACCAGGGATTCCTTGTTCGCCAGCAGGATACGCCCACCACCGCGGACCGCGCGCAACGTGGGTCGCAAGCCGGCTGAGCCCACGATCGCCGCCACGGTAATGTCGGCACCGGCTCCCGCGGCCTGCTCAAGCCCTTCGGCACCGTGAAGCACCTCGGTGCCGAAACCGCCAAGCAGGGAGCGCAGTTGCGCTGCGGAGGCCGCATCGGCGACCACGGCGAGCTCCGGCGCAAACCGCTGGCACTGCTGCGCGAGCAACATCACATTCCTGTGGCCAGTGAGCGCGCGGACACGGAAGCGCTCCGGATGCCGCGCCAGCACACCCAGGGTGCTTGTGCCGATGGAGCCGGTCGCCCCAAGCACGGTAATGGAGGCCGTCTCTAAAGCCATAACAGGCCTGTCGCAAACACCGGCGCCGTGGCCGTGAGGCTGTCGATGCGATCGAGGATACCACCATGGCCCGGCAGCAACGCGCCGCTATCCTTTACACCGCAACGGCGCTTGATCATGCTCTCCACCAGGTCACCGAGGACCGAGGCCACGAATGTCAGAAGCGCCAGCATAACAAGGGTGGCCCCGCCAGGGAGAGCCACGGGGAAATAAGCCGCCAGCAACCCGGCAGCCGCCAGAGTGAGAATGAGCCCGCCCGCTGCCCCTTCCAGCGTCTTGCCGGGACTGGTCCGTGGCGCCAGCCGACGGCGTCCGAAGGCGCGGCCGGCGAAGTATGCGCCAACATCCGCCGCCCAAGTCAACACGAATACCGTCAGCAGCATCCACGCCCCGTCCGGGCGCGCGTGCAGCCAGACCAGCGCGAACCACGCGGATACGAACAACAGGAGACCGACGGCACCGGCCGTAGCGCCCGTGACAGCGGTATCGGCTGTCAGACCCCGCTCAAAACGCAACAACCAAAACGCCAGGACGACCCACGCCAGGGCGCCCAGGGTCAAGATCACCGCGGCACCCACGGCATCTGCAAGCAGGAGTGCGCTTCCCGCCATCAAGACCAACAGGGCGAAGACGTGCAGCCGCCGGTCACGCAGGCTCGCAATGCCGATCAGCCGCGTCCACTCCCAGGCCGCCAGCGCCACCACGACAGCCGCCGCCAAGGCGAAGCCGCCGGTCGGCAGAAAGAATACCGCCCCCAGGACCAGGGGCAACAGAACGAGGGCGGTGGCGAACCGCCATTTAAGCACGGCTCAAGCGCTCCGCCTGCTCCTCGGTGCGTCCGAATCGCCGCTTGCGTCCGCCGAAGTTTTCCACCGCCGCCTTGAGTTCCTCGGCGCCGAAATCCGGCCAAAGGGTATTGACGAAATGCAGCTCCGCGTAGGCGAGATGCCAGAGAAGGAAGTTGCTGACGCGCTGCTCGCCCCCGGTGCGGATCAGCAAATCGGGGTCCGGCAGGCCACCCAGGCTTAAGTAGCCGCTGAAGCGCTGCTCGTCCAGCTCGTCCGCAGACAAGAGACCGGACTGGACGTCCTCGGCAACCTGACGCGCGGCTTGGAGAAGATCCCAGCGACCACCGAAACTCGCGGCGATTACCAGTGTCAGCCCGGTATTGCTGGCGGTGAGCTCCTCCGCGGCGGCAATTTCCTGGCGCAGCCGCAGCGACAACCGTGAGCGCTCGCCGATCAGGCGAATGCGCACGTTATGCTCGTGGAGCCGGGCCGACTCCTTCTGCAGCGTGCGCAACAGGAGGTCCATCAACACCGAGACTTCTTCGGCTGGCCGGTCCCAGTTTTCACTGCTGAAGGCAAACAGTGTTAACACCTCAACGCCCAGTTCCCCGGCGGTCTCCACCACTTTGCGCACCGAGCTGACTCCAGCGCGATGCCCGGCATGCCGCGGCATAAATCGAGCCCGCGCCCAGCGCCCATTGCCGTCCATGACGATGGCAATGTGGCGCGGCACACCACCCTCGAACCGATTCCTTTCCGCTGTATTGTTGTTGCTCATCATTATCCGCCGCCGTAGGGATGCCACCCCGGAGTTTCCCAGGACACGACCGGGACCGGCTCAATCCGGAGTCAGATCGCCATGAGTTCCTGTTCCTTGTTCTCAAGCAGCTCATCAACCTGAGCAACAAACTGATCCGTTAGCTTCTGAATCTGTTCTTCGCCGCGCCGCTGGTCATCCTCAGTAATTTCCTTTTCCTTGGCCAGACTCTTCAAATCCTGGTTGGCATCGCGCCGGATGTTGCGAATCGCGACTCGAGCCTGCTCCGCTTCGTTACGCACGACCTTGACCAGTTCCTTGCGTCGCTCCTCGTTGAGCGCCGGCATCGGGACACGCAGCACGTCGCCCTGCGATGCGGGGTTCAGCCCGAGGTCGGACTGCATAATGGCTTTTTCGATTTTGCCGATCATGCCCCTTTCGTAAGGCGTGACCAGAAGCGTGCGCGCGTCTGCGGCCGAGACATTGGCCACCTGGTTAATGGGGACCTCTGCGCCGTAGTACTCCACGGTGACATGATCCAGCAGGCTTGAATGGGCGCGCCCGGTGCGGATCTTGACGAGCTCGGACTTCAGCGCCTCGACCGATTTCTTCATCCGGCCGCGGGCATCTTTCTGAATATCCTCGATCACGGCAATTAACCTCTCTCGACGATCGTGCCCACATCAGCACCCAGCACCAGCTCCATGAGCGCGCCCGGGTGGGTCATGTCGAACACCTGAATGGACAATCCATGATCACGGCACAGGACAATGGCGGTGGCATCCATGACCGACAGCTTGCGGTCCAGGACCTCGTCGAACGTCAAACGGCGATAACGCAACGCCTCACTGTCGCGGACCGGATCGGCGGAGTACACCCCGTCGACCTTGGTCGCCTTGATCATGATATCCGCGTCCACCTCGATGGCCCGCAAACTCGCTGCGGAATCCGTGGTAAAGAACGGATTACCCGTTCCAGCTGCGAACACGACGACACGCCCCTTCTCCAGGTGTCGGATAGCACGGCGACGAATGTAGTCCTCACAGACCTGATTGATCTTGATCGCGGACATCACCCGCGTGAAGACGCCTGCCTGTTCCAGCGCGTCCTGGAGCGCAAGCGCATTCATGACCGTCGCCAGCATCCCCATGTGATCGGCCGTCACCCGGTCCATTCCCGCTGCCGCCAGACCAGCACCACGAAAAATGTTGCCACCGCCAACAACCAGCGCGATCTCCACGCCCAATTCCCGCACCTCGCGGATTTCCCGCGCAAGACGCCGGCTCACGGCCGGGTCGATGCCGTAATCGGCACTGCCCATCAGGCCTTCCCCGCTGAGCTTAAGCAGGATTCGACGGTAGATCGGCTTTGTCATGCAGCCGTGATCCTCTCATACCGGCTCAGGAACCGCGAACCTGCGCCATCACCTCATCGGCAAAATTGCCATCCTGCTTGTCGATACCTTCGCCGACCTCGTAGCGGGTGAAACCCTTGACGGTAGCACCCGCAGACTGAAGCAGCGCCTCCACGCTCTGGTCCGGATCCTTGACGAAGGGCTGCCCCAAAAGCGTGGTCTCCTTCAGAAACTTCTTCACCCGGCCGTCGAGCATTTTCTCGACGATCTCCGGCGGCTTACCACTCTCTTCGGCCTGGGCCTTGAGAATCCCGCGCTCCTTCTCGAGCACCTCAGCGGGAATGCCCTGCTCGTCCACCGCCATGGGGTTGCTCGCGGCAATATGCATGGCGATGTCACGACCGAGCTGGGCGTCACCGCCCTCGAGTTCCACCATGACGCCGATGCGGGAACCGTGGAGGTAGTAGTGCAACTGCCCCGATTCCGAGGCATACAGCTGGAAACGCCGCAACTGTATGTTCTCGCCGATCCTGGCAACCAACTCCTGGCGGGCGGTGTGAACGTCGCGCTCGTCATCGAAAGGCAGCTCAATCAGCGCGTTCACGTCCCGGGGCTGCTCCTTCAGCAGGATGCGCGCCACAGCATCGGCGAAACGATTGAAGTCCTCACCCGCGGCGACAAAATCGGTTTCACTGTTCATTTCCAGGATAACGCCCTGACGGCCGTCATCGCTGATGCACGTCACAATTTTGCCCTCGGCGGCAACCCGATCCGCTTTCTTCTCCGCCTTGGCCAGGCCCTTCTTGCGCATCGCCTCGATCGCCTGATCGATATCGCCATCCGCTTCGACCAGGGCCTTCTTGCATTCCATCATCCCGGAGCCCGTCCGCTCCCGGAGCTCTTTCACCTGCGCTGCCGTAATTGCCATGTCCGGTCCCTCTCGTGTTCGGTCAGTTCAGAGCGGCTCACCGCGCGACGCTCCGCCATGAGCGCGTCAACCGCGCATCGGCGCCAGCGGCCGGGCGCCTATTGCAGGCAGCCCCGCCGCTACAGCGTCGCGCATCGGTGCTGCCGTGTTACTGGGCGCGGGCGCCCTCACCCTCCGCGGCATTCGGGTTTTCCCGCACCTCGACGAAGTCGTCCGTTTCGCTGGCACCCGGCTTCACGGACGAGGCCTTGGCGTCCTCGATCGCATCCGCCGCACCTTGGGTGTAGAGCTGAATCGCGCGAATGGCATCGTCGTTACCCGGGATCACGTAGTCCACGCCCTTGAGCGAGTTGTTCGTGTCCACTACCCCAATCACCGGGATGTTGAGCTTTTGCGCTTCCTTGATTGCGATCTTCTCGAACCCGACGTCGATCACGAACATGGCGTCGGGCAACCGCTCCATGTTCTTGATACCCGACAGTGAGCGGTCCAGCTTGTCCTTCTCGCGGGTGAGCTCCAGCGCTTCCTTCTTCACCAGTTTGCGGAAGGTGCCGTCTTCCTCCTGCTGCTCCAGATCCTTCAGGCGCCGGATGGACTGCTTGACCGTGCGGAAGTTGGTCAGCATCCCGCCCAGCCAGCGATGGTCCACAAACGGCATGTTGCAGCGCTGGGCTTGTTCGCGCACGGCCTCGCGCGCTGCGCGCTTGGTGCCGACGAACAGCACCTTGCCCCCGTTGGCGACGAGCTTTCCCATGAAATTAAGGGAATCCTGATAAAGCGGCAGGGTCTTCTCGAGGTTGATAATGTGAATCTTGTTGCGTTCGCCGAAGATGTACGGCGCCATTTGGGGATTCCAGTAACGGGTCTGGTGCCCGAAGTGGACACCCGCTTCCAGCATCGCGCGCATGGATACGTTGGCCATGATGATCGTCTCCTGACCGGGTTTGGGCCTCCCCGCATCCCAGACAGGAACCCGTTTCCAGGCAACCCGCTGTCCGGTTCATGATGATGCGGGTGTGATTTCAGTCGCCTTGTGGCGACCGCACTCTTTGGCCCTCGGCATTTGCCTGAAGGGCGCGCGCTTTATACCATAACTGGCCTATCGCGACAATTTCACACCCCGCCCAGAGCGCGCCAGCACCTCGGTTCCGAGAAACCACGGTACTCTGGCAGCAGGTCAGACTGTGGCGGTGGCCCATGCCATCGACCCCGAGCCGGGAGATCTTCACACCCCCATGTCGGTAACCATCAAGTCCAGTGCGGAAATCGAGAAAATGCGCGCCGCCGGCGCCCTTGCCGCCGAGGTCCTGACACTCCTGGAGCCATACGTCGAACCCGGCGTGACCACGGAGAAACTGGACCGGATCGCCCACGACTTTATCGTCCATCAGCACCACGCTATTCCGGCGCCGCTCAATTACCGTGGATTCCCCAAGTCCATCTGCACATCGGTGAACCATGTGGTCTGCCACGGCATTCCGGGCCCGAAGAAGCTGAAGAAAGGCGACATCCTCAATATCGACATCACCGTCATCAAGGATGGCTACCATGGCGATACCAGCCGGATGTTCTATGTGGGCGAGCCCACCATTCAAGGCCGGCGGCTCAGCGAGGTGGCGCATGCCGCCATGTGGGAAGGCGTCCACGCTGTGCGCCCCGGCGCCCGGCTGGGCGATATCGGCCATGCCATCCAGCGCTGCGCGGAGAGCCACAACTACTCCGTGGTGCGTGAATATTGCGGGCACGGCATCGGCGCCGAATTTCACGAGGAGCCCCAGGTGCTGCACTACGGCACGCCGGGAACCGGTATGGTACTCGAGGCAGGTATGACGTTCACCATTGAGCCCATGATTAACGCCGGACGCAAAGAAACCCGCCTGCTCAGGGATAACTGGACCGTGGTCACCAAAGACCACAGCCTATCCGCACAGTGGGAGCATACGCTGCTGGTCACGGCCTCGGGTTTCGAGGTGCTCACCCTTCGCCATGACGAAGTCATTCCTAACTGAGGCGCACCCATGTCTACAGCCAGCGCCTATCCCAGCGAAGCCGACGCCGTGCTCTTCGACCGCGTCGAGCTGCAACGCCGACTCGCCGCCGGTGAGCCGGCCCTACGCGTGTTCCGTGACGCCCGCGAACACGGTGATGCCATTCTCATGGGGCGATTTCGGGAAGGGACCCCTGCCCGGATTCTCGTGCCGTTGCGCGTGAGGTTGATCGACGAGCTGCTGCAGCGCGCCTGGGACCGGATCATGGACAACAGCTGTTCGGACATCGCCCTGATTGCGGTGGGCGGCTACGGGCGCGGGGAACTGCACCCCGGCTCTGACATCGACCTGATGCTGCTACTGGATGACCCGGGCCTGGCAGGCCGCGACCGCTATATTGAAGCGTTTCTGACCTTTCTTTGGGATATCGGTCTGGACGTCGGTCACAGCGTGCGCACCCTGGACGAGTGCGTGACGGAGTCGGAACGGGATATCACCGTCGTCACCAATCTGATGGAATCCCGTCTGCTCAAGGGCCCGGAGCCCTTGTATCGGGCCATGCGCGAGGCGACCGGCCCGCGGCAAATCTGGCCCAGCCGCGCCTTTTTTGAAGCCAAATGGCGTGAGCAGCTGGTGCGCCACGCCAAGTATCACGACACCGCTTACAACCTCGAGCCCAATATCAAGGAGAGCCCGGGCGGCCTGCGCGACATCCATATGGTGGGCTGGGTGGCAAAACGCCACTTCGGCGCCGAAACCCTGCATGACCTCGTGGACCAAGGCTTTCTCACCGAACAGGAATACCAGGACCTCGTCAGCGGCCAGAACCTGCTGTGGGATATCCGTTTTGCCCTGCATACCCTCGCCGGACGCCGCGAGGACCGGCTGGTGTTCGATCACCAGGTCGCGCTCGCCAAACAGTTCGGGTACACCGATCAGGCCCATACCCTGGCCGTTGAGCAGTTGATGCAGCGGTACTTCCGCACAGTCATGGAGTTGAGCCGACTTAATGAGATGCTGCTGCAGCTCTACCAGGAGGTTATTCTCTACGCCGAAGACTGCGAGCCTCCCCAGCTGATTAACAAGCGCTTTCAGTGCCGCAAGGGCTTCCTGGAGGTCACCCACCAGAACGTGTTCCAACGCTATCCATTTGCGCTGCTCGAGGTGTTCCTGCTGCTGCAGCAACACCAGGAGCTAAAGGGGGTGCGCGCGTCGACGATCCGGTTGATCCGCGCCAACCGCCACCTGATCGATGAGCGCTTCCGCAGCGACCTGCGCTGCCGCAGCCTGTTCATGGAGATACTGCGCCAGCCCCGGGGGATCACGCATGAACTCCGGCGCATGCACCGCTACGGGCTGCTCGGCCGCTACATCCCTGCCTTCGGCGCCGCCACGGGGCGCATGCAGTACGATCTGTTCCACGTCTACACGGTGGATTCCCACACGCTGTTCGTGGTACGCAACCTGCGGCGCTTCGCCCTGACGGAGCATGCCTCGGAGCTACCCTTCTGCCACACAATCATGCAGCGGCTGCCCAAGCCTCAGTTGCTGTACTTGGCCGCGCTCTTTCATGACATCGCCAAGGGGCGGGGCGGGGATCACTCGGAACTGGGTGCGGAGGATGCCTACACCTTCTGCCAGGAACACGGGCTGAGCCAGTACGACTCCAGGCTGGTGGCCTGGCTCGTGCGCCACCACCTGCTCATGTCGATGACCGCCCAACGCAAGGACATTTCCGACCCCGAGGTCATCAACGCATTCGCCGACCAGGTAGGGGATCGCTCGCGGCTTGATTACCTCTATGTGCTCACGGTTGCCGACATCCGAGCCACGAATCCGGGAATATGGAACTCCTGGAAAGGCGCCCTGTTACTGGAGCTCTACACCTTGGCCAAGCGCGCCCTGCGCCGTGGGCTCGAACACCCCATCGACACGGAAGAGCTGATACGCGAGACCCAGGCCCAGGCGCGTCGGCGTTTGAAGGTCAAGGGCCTGCACCACATGACGGTGAAATCGGTCTGGCGTCATTTCACGCATGACTATTTCCTGCGCTATTCCGCCGAGGAGATCGCCTGGCACACCGAGGCCATCGCCCGGTGCGATCCGGCAGACCTACCGCTCGTGCTGCTGGACGAACACGGCGCCCGGGGTGGCACGCAGGTATTCGTCTACACCACGGACAAGGACCACGTCTTTGCCCTGACCGTCTACGCCATGGACCAGCTCAACCTGAATATCCAGGACGCGCGCATCATCACCACGCGCAACGGCTACACACTGGACAGCTATCTGGTGCTGGAGGACGACGACAATCCCGTCCAAGGGCCGCGGCGGAAACAGGATATCGTCGCGCGATTACGTGCCGTGCTGAGTCAGAGCGAACTGCGCCCGCCGACCCGACGGCCGATACCACGCCAACTGCAGCATTTCAATATCGGCACCCACATCGGCTTCATGGACGATGTGAACAACGAACGCACCGTCCTCGAGCTGATCGCTGCCGACCGGCCAGGGTTGCTAGCTCGGGTTGGCTACACCTTCGCCCGCTGCGGTGTGCGCGTGCAGAACGCCAGGATCGCCACCATTGGCGCTCGGGCCGAAGACGTGTTCTTTATCACCGACCAGCACAATGCGCCGCTGCGCCATCAGCACCAGTTCGACGCCATCCGCCGCATGCTCACGGAACTGCTGGGCGAGAACCGCGACCTGCTGGAACAGGCCAACGGGCTTTGACGATGAACCCAAACCTGGAGCGACTGCAACCCTACCCGTTCGAGCGCCTGAACGCGCTCCTCGCAGGCGTGCAAGCGCCGCTGGGTGCGGCGATCAACCTCGGCATTGGCGAGCCCAGACATCCGCCGCCAGAGCTGATCCGCAAGGCACTGGCCGAGAATCTGGATGGTCTGGGTCGTTACGCCGCCACCGGCGGTACCCAGGAATTGCGGCACAGCATTTGCCGCTGGCTGGAACGTCGCTTTGGCCTCGGTGACGGCGCTCTCGACGCGGACACGAACGCGCTACCGGTGGCCGGAACCCGCGAGGCGTTGTTCGCCATCAGCCAGGCAGTGGCGCCGGCGACGCCTGGCGCCCGGGTGCTCCTGCCCAACCCCTGCTACCAAATCTACGAGGGTGCCGCCCTGCTCGCCGGAGCCGAGCCTGCCTATATGAACACCACCGCCGCCACGGGCCATGTGCCGGACCTGGCGGCAGTCCCCGAGGCCACGTGGCGCGATTGCAAACTCATCTATATCTGTTCACCGGGTAATCCCAGCGGGGCCGTTCTCCCCGAATACTGGCAGCGCCGGCTGATCGAGCTGGCCGACCGGTACGACTTTGTAATTGCCGCCGACGAATGCTACAGCGAACTCTACCCGGACGAGGACAACCCGCCGCCCGGGCTGCTGCAAGTCTGTCACGCCGTGGGCCGCGAGGACTACCGGCGCTGCCTCGTCTTTCACAGCCTGTCCAAGCGCTCCAACGTCCCCGGCCTGCGCTCCGGCTTCGTCGCTGGCGACGCCGGCATTCTTCGCGACTTTCTGCGCTACCGCACCTACCAGGGCTGTGCCCTGCCCCTGCATGTGCAGGCCGCCAGCCGGGCTGCCTGGGACGACGAAGCCCACGTCAGGCATAATCGCGCGCGCTACCGGGCGAAGTTCGACTCCGCGCTGGAGATCCTGGGACCGGTTCTCGACGTCAGCCGGCCCGACGCCGGATTCTACCTGTGGCCGCGCACGCCCCTGGATGACACCGCGTTTGCCCGGCAACTGTTCGAGCAGCAGAACGTGCGCGTGCTGCCAGGCAGCTACCTGTCCCGGGACAACGAGGGGGAGAACCCGGGTGCGGGGCATGTGCGCATGGCATTGGTGGCGGACGAGGCGGAGTGCGAAGCCGCCATGTGGCGCATCAGGCGGTTTGTGGAGGCGTTGTGACTGGGCCTCGGCGAACGCCCCGTCGCCGGCCCGGAATTCAGTGAACACGTGAACAACTCAAGGATAAACTACATGGAAAACACACGCGCCATTATTGAAGACGCGTTCGAGAAACGCGCCGAAATCACCCCCCGCAACGCCAGCCCTGAGGTGGTGGATGCGGTGGAAGAGGCCATCATGTTGCTCGACCGCGGCGAAGCTCGGGTAGCGGAAAAGCGCAACGGCGAGTGGACAGTAAACCAGTGGTTGAAAAAGGCCGTCCTGCTCTCCTTCCGACTGCAGGACAACCAAGTCATGCGCACCGGCGCTGTCAACTTCTTCGACAAGGTCCCGCTCAAGTTCACCGACTACAACAGCCAGGACTTCCGCAGCGCCGGTGTTCGCGTGGTCCCGCCAGCCGTCGCCCGGCGCGGCGCCTTTATCGCCCCCGGCGCGGTGCTTATGCCCTCGTACGTCAACATCGGCGCCTACGTGGACGCAGGCACCATGGTCGATACCTGGGCGACCGTCGGTTCTTGCGCCCAGATCGGCAAGGGCGTGCACCTCTCCGGTGGTGCCGGCATCGGCGGTGTACTGGAGCCGCTACAGGCCAACCCCGTCATCATCGAGGACAACTGTTTTATCGGCGCCCGCTCCGAGGTCGTCGAAGGCGTCATCGTCGAGGAAGGCGCCGTCATCTCCATGGGCGTATTCATCGGTCAGAGCACAAAAATCTACAATCGGGAGACGGGCGAAGTCGTCTACGGGCGGGTGCCCAGGGGTGCCGTGGTCGTCTCGGGCAACCTACCGTCGGCAGACGGGACACACTCCCTGTACTGCGCAGTGATCATCAAGCAGGTCGACGCCAAGACCCGCGGCAAAGTCAGCATCAACGAACTGCTGCGGCCCTGACAATGACCACACTCTATGGAATCAAAGCCTGCGATACCTGCCGCAAGACCATGAAATGGCTCGGGAACGCCGGCGTCGATGTCACCTTCCACGACCGGCGCCCGGACGGCGTCCCGGCCGCGCGGCTGCATGCCTGGGTTGATCAGCTCGGCACCGCCGAGCTGATCAACCGGCACAGCGTCACCTGGCGCGGGCTCGACGCCACCCAGCGTGCCCGGGCCGAGAGCGCGCTGGAGGCGTTGCTGTGGGAGCAGCCCACACTGATCCGGCGCCCGCTGCTCGAGCACGGCGAGACTGTGCGAGTGCCCTGCAACCGAATCTCGGCTACAGGACACTAACGGGCTTCGTTGAAGCCGCCTATCGGCGCACCTTGGGACTGGAGGCCGCATGACCGATTCCGCCACCGTTGCTCTGGCCATGGAACTCATCCGCCGCCCGTCGGTGACCCCCGAGGATGCCGGTTGCCAGGGGGTGATCCAGGACCGCCTGCGGCCGCTCGGTTTCATCGGTGAAAGCATGGTCTTTGGCCTGGTCAGCAACCTGTGGAGCCGCCGGGGAACCCGGGGGCCAGTCTTCGCGTTCGCCGGCCACACGGACGTCGTGCCCACTGGCCCGCAGGCGAGTTGGTCATCGCCTCCGTTCGAGCCGGAGGTTCGTGATGGCAGGCTCTACGGGCGCGGTGCCGCCGATATGAAGGGCAGCCTGGCCGCGTTTGTCACCGCCTGCGAGCGTTTCGTTGCCGCCCATCCCAACCACCGTGGTTCCATTGCCCTGCTGATCACCAGCGACGAGGAAGGACCGGCGCGTGACGGAACGGCACGCGTGGTCGACGACTTGCAGACCCGCGGTGAGGCCATCGACTGGTGCCTGGTGGGTGAGCCCAGCAGCGAAGACCGGGTTGCGGATACCGTGAAGACCGGCCGCCGCGGCTCCCTAAACGGAACATTGCGGGTGCACGGCACTCAGGGGCACGTCGCCTACCCGCACCATGCGCGCAATCCGATCCACGCCCTTGCGCCGGCCCTCGCAGAGCTTGTGGACACACAGTGGGATGCCGGCAACACGCACTTTCCACCCACCACCTTTCAAATCTCCAACGTCCTGGCGGGCACCGGCGCCACCAATGTGATTCCGGCCACCGTGGAGGTACAGTTCAACTTCCGTTTCTCGACGGAGAGCACTGCGGAAGGGCTCAAGGAGCGGGTAACACAGCGCCTCGACGGGCACGGACTGGACTACGAGCTGGACTGGCACCTCTCCGGGCAGCCTTTCATTACCAGGGCGGGTGAACTGGTCGCGGCAACCCTGGACGCCATCCGTGACGTCACCGGAACCGATGCCAGCCTGTCCACCGGCGGCGGCACCTCCGACGGGCGGTTCATCGCAGCGACTGGTGCACAGGTGCTCGAGCTGGGACCCGTGAACGCCACCATCCACCAGATCGATGAGCACGTTGAGGTGGCGGATCTGGATACGCTTTCAGCCATTTACGAGCGCTTGTTGGAGCGATTGCTCACGACCCCCGACCGCTAGTTTAGGGGCCGCACCATGCCTGGGAGATTCGCCCATGCCGCTGCTGCTGACGGCCACTGTGCTGGTTTTCTGTACGCTCTATGCGCCTCAGCCCCTGTTGCCACTGCTTGCGGCGGCGCACGGAGTCCCCGAGACCCGGGCGGCACTGCTGATCACCGGCACACTGCTGCCGCTCAGCGTCGCACCGATCCTCTACGGGCTGTGGTTGGAGCGCCTAAGCGCCCGGCGCATCATGGCACTCTCGGTCGTTCTGCTCGGTCTCGCGCAACTCGTCTTCGCCATGGCGGAGAGTTTCAGCGTGCTGCTCGCCTCGCGCGTCGCGCAAGGCGTGGTGATCCCGGCGGCGCTAACGGCACTGATGACATTCATCGCCGGGCGCACCGCGCCGGAGCGCTTGGCAACCACCCTGGCGGCTTATATCGCCGCGACGGTGCTTGGTGGTTTCCTGGGCCGACTGCTGGCCGGCCTGATCTCGACGTACTGGACGTGGCCAGCCGCCTTCTGGCTGCTGGGCCTTGCCTTAATCTTGCTGGGGCCGCTGCTGCTGCGACTCCGCGGTGATCAGCCGCCGAACACCACCCGCATCCGCTGGCAGGAATGCCGCGGCGTCCTGGCACGCCCGGGGGTGGCGCCCACCTGCCTTATCGGTTTCAGCGTGTTTTTTGTCTTCGCCGCGCTGCTCACCTACTTGCCCTTCCGCGCCGTAGAGCTGCAACCCGGGATCGGTGAGGACACGATCGCACTGCTCTACGGCGGCTATCTCATGGGCATTGTGGTGGCCCTGGCGTCCGGGCGCGTCACGGCGTGGACGGGGAGTCAGCGCGGCACTATCCGCCTGGGGTTGCTCGTGTTCCTCACGGCAACCGTTGCTTTTCTGCTCCCCTCGCTGCCCCTGCTATTCGCCGTCATGATTGTGTTTTGCGGCGGCATGTTCCTGGTCCATGCAACGGCGCCCGGGTTGATTAACGCCCTTGCCCCGGACCGGCGGGGCGTGGTCAATGGCCTGTACATCGCCTCCTATTATGCCGGCGGCACCCTGGGCGCCTGGCTGCCCGGGATACTTTTCAGCCAAGCGAGTTGGACAAGCATGGTGCTGGCGATCACCGGGATGCTGATCGTCGCCACGCTGGCAACGCGTGGCCTGCCCGGCCGGCGCCCGTTCATCAAACCAGACCCGGGCGCATGAGCTGCGCCGCTGCTGGCGCGTTGCGTGTTGGCCAGGCGCCCGCTGCACGCAGCGTTCTACCCGCGAGCCTAGTTCTAACCATAGGCACATCCAGCCTTTCACATAGCCCCGGTCACACCGGTAGGCTCTGCGCCGTACCGAAACCGTGGAGAGTATTCGATGGCCGTTTCGCCCCACGCGATGTCCGCACAACCCGGCGGCATGCATCCGGCAGGCTGGGTGGCCCTGGCGCTGCTGGCCATTGGGCTGCTGTATGTCGGGCAGGCCATCAGCCTGACCCAGTCGGCCCTGTTTGTGGTGGGTGGTGCGCTGGGTGTCGTCCTCTACCATGCTGCGTTCGGCTTTACCGCGGCCTGGCGCGTATTCATTACCGATCGCCGTGGCCAAGGCCTGCGTGCGCAGATGATCATGCTGGCTGTGGCCGTGGTGCTGTTTTTCCCGGTGCTTGATGCCGGATTTGCCTTCGGCAACCCTGTCAATGGCTTTGTGTTCCCGATCGGCACCGCAGTGATCGTGGGGTCGTTCATCTTCGGGATCGGCATGCAGCTCGGGGGCGGCTGCGCCTCCGGTACGCTGTTTACCGCCGGCGGCGGCAACATGCGCATGGTCATTACCCTGATCGGATTCATCCTGGGCTCGGTCATCGCCACCCATCATGTGGAGTGGTGGTGGGATCAACCCGCGTTCGAGGCCGTGTCACTGGTGGACTCCCTGGGCCTCACCGGCGGCCTGGCCCTGAGCCTCGCCCTGTTCGGGGCCATCTATGCGCTGACCGTACGCCTGGAGCGACGCCGCCATGGCGATTTGGAAAAGCCGGCGGCCAGTACCCGTGACGGCTGGCGCCGTTTCCTGCGCGGCCCCTGGCCGCTGATCTGGGGGGCGATCGCGCTCGCGCTGCTCAACTTCATCACGCTGCTGCTCGCCGGTCGGCCTTGGGGAATTACCGCCGCGTTTGCGCTGTGGGGCGCCAAGCTTTTCCAGGGCATCGGCATCGATGTCAGCCAATGGGGCTACTGGCAGCTCCCGGGTAACGCGCAGGCGCTGGAGGCCAGCATCGTCGCCGACGCAACCTCAGTGATGAACATCGGTATCCTCCTGGGTGCCCTGCTGGCCGCAGCCCTCGCCGGGCGTTTCGCACCCAGCCTGCGCATGCCGTTGCGACCGCTGCTTGCGGCCATCCTCGGCGGCCTCCTGCTCGGCTATGGCGCGCGACTCGCCTTCGGTTGCAACATCGGCGCCTATTTCAGCGGCATTGCCTCCGGCAGTCTGCACGGGTGGGTATGGCTGATTTTCGGCTTTCTCGGCAATATGGCCGGCGTCTGGCTTCGCCCCTGGTTCTTCGGTCGGCAACCCAAGCAGCCAGCGTCCTCCTAGTGTCCCGTCCCGTAAATAAGTTGCGAAAATTGGCGTGGATCCTGACGGTTCCTGGCAAGGCGCGCCGACGAGGCGTAGCGGGGACTACGGCGAGGAGGCGCAACGCCGCCAGGGGCCGTCAGGGCCG
>NZ_SKOG01000155.1 GCF_007120195.1 Aquisalimonas sp. | reverse complement strand
GTGGAGGAGTACAAGGATGTCGTCATCAACCCCCGCCATGGCTACGGCCAGCACCTCAATCCGTGCCTGGACTGCAAGGGCTTCATGGTCGCCAAGGCCCGGGAGTGGATGGAAGCCAACGCGTTCGATTTCATCATCACTGGAGAAGTTATTGGCCAGCGACTCAAGTCTCAATTAAAGCGCACCATGCCCGTCATCGCTGCGGAATCCGGCGCCCACGATCGCCTCTTGCGACCCTTATGTGCAAAGCTCTTGCAACCAACGTTGCCGGAGCGCGAAGGCTGGGTTGACCGCGAACAGCTCTACGACTGGAGCGGGCGCTCCCGTAAGCCGCAGATCCAGCTCGCCAAAGACCTCGGGCTCGAGGACTACGCGCAACCCGCGGGCGGCTGTTGTTTTCTCACGGATCCCAGCTATTCCCGTAAGCTCCAGGACCTTTGGTCCTTTCGAGGCGAGCGGCGCTATGAGCTCGATGACATAATGCTGTTGAAGCTAGGTCGGCACCTTCGTCCGCGCCCGCATTTCAAGCTGATCATTGCACGGGACGACGGCGAAAACCGCTTTATGCGCGGCTTTCGCCGGAAGTTCACACATCTTACTCCCACCAGTCACGGGGGTCCCCTGGCGTTGCTCGATGGCGAAGCCGAGGATGATGACCTCGAACTCGCCGCCCGCCTGGTCGCCCGTTTCAGTCAAGGCCGCGATGCGGCCCGCGTCCGGGTCGCGATTACCAGAACAGGCGGTTCACCCCAAGAGCTGGAGGTCATCCCCATGCCCGCCGCTGAGGTGCCGAAGGAGTGGTATCTTGGATGAGATGGTCATCGTCGATGCGCGCGGGTTGCTATGCCCAATGCCCGTCATCCGCGTTCAGGAGGCCATTGCTTGCCTGCCGGCAGGCAGCCGGTTGCAACTTGTGGCCACGGATCCCGGGGTGCACGCAGACGTCCCTGCCTGGTGTCGGGTCCATGGGCACGCGATCATCGCCGTGGCGAATAATGACGACGTTGCCGATACGATCCGTATGTGGATCAGGGTCGGCGGCCCCTGCGACGACGCACCGAAGTAGTGCATCACGCCGCCCTCATGCACAATACCGATGCATTCCGTGTGCGTGCATAGAGCATTTGCACCAGAAACGTACGTAACTTGCTGTCTTGCTGCGCTGGCATAGACCGTGCACGGCGAAGTGGCGAGTTTTTCCACTGAGGCATTAGTCCCACCTGGAGGTTTTAGGCATGTCACTCACCGCAGCCGACGTACTAAAGATGATCGCAGATGAGAACGTCAAGTTCGTCGATCTTCGTTTCACCGATAGCAAGGGCAAGGAACAACACGTCACAATTCCCGCCAGCACCGTCGAAGAAGACCTCTTCGAGGATGGCAAAATGTTTGACGGCTCCAGCATCGCCGGCTGGAAGGGCATCAACGAGTCCGACATGATCCTGATGCCGGATGCGCAGACCGCCACGCTGGACCCGTTCTTTGATGAACGCACGCTGAACCTGACCTGCGACATCATCGAACCTAATACCATGCAGGGCTACGGCCGGGACCCCCGCTCGGTCGCGCGCCGCGCCGAAGCATACCTGCAGTCCACCGGCTTGGGTGATATTGCCTACTTCGGCCCGGAACCCGAGTTCTTCGTCTTCGATGATGTGCGCTGGGGTGCAGAGATGAACGGCAGCTTCTACCGCATCGACTCCGAGGAGGCCGGCTGGAATTCCGAGCGCGTCTACGACGACGGCAACATGGGGCACCGGCCCAAAGTCAAGGGCGGCTATTTCCCCGTCCCGCCGGTGGACAGCCTGCACGACATACGCGCGTCCATGTGCCTCGCCATGGAAGAACTCGGGCTCAAGGTGGAAGTGCACCACCACGAGGTGGCGACAGCCGGTCAATGCGAGATTGGCGTGGAATTCAACACCCTAGTGAAGAAGTGCGACGAGGTGCAGAAACTTAAATATGCTGTGCACAACGTCGCCGCGGCCTACGGTAAGTCCGCGACGTTCATGCCTAAGCCCCTAGTGGGCGACAACGGCAGCGGCATGCATGTGCACCAGTCGTTCTCCAAAGAAGGCGTCAACCAGTTCAACGGCGATCAGTACGGGGGTCTGAGCGAGACGGCACTGTACTACATCGGCGGCATTATCAAGCACGCCAAGGCGATTAACGCCTTCGCCAACGCCTCCACCAACAGCTACAAGCGGCTGGTTCCCGGCTTCGAAGCGCCCGTGCTGCTGGCCTACTCCGCGCGCAACCGGTCAGCGTCCATTCGTGTGCCGTGGATCTCGAACCCCAAGGCCCGCCGCATCGAAGTCCGCTTCCCGGATGCGACGGCCAACCCGTACCTGGCCTTCTCCGCCATGCTGATGGCGGGCCTTGACGGCGTGCAAAACAAGATTCACCCCGGCGACGCCATGGACAAGGATCTCTACGATCTGCCGCCGGAAGAGGAGAAAGAGATTGCGAAGGTCGCCTTCTCACTGGAAGAGGCCCTCGAATCACTGGACGTCGACCGGGAGTTCTTGAAGGCAGGTGGCGTCTTCACAGACGACACGATTGATGCCTACATCGACCTGAAGGCCGACGAAGTACAGCGTATGCGCATGACCACGCATCCGGTGGAGTTCGACATGTACTACAGCGTGTGAGCGCATCACTCTGCGTCGGCGGTATCGAAACCCCCGGGCGCTGCGCCCGGGTTTCGCCTTTCCTGCCACTGACGTGACCATCTCCCGTTATCGCCGCCCACGTGCTACATTCAGGCCATGAACCTGAAGTGGCTTATATTCCTGCTGTGTCTCGCCCCGGCCGCTGCCCTTACGGGTATTTATACGTGGGTGGACGAGGACGGCGTTGTTGTTTACTCCGACGAGCCAAGAGAGGGTGCCGAGCGGCTCGAGCGGCTCGAGCCCCAGCGCGGTTTCGAGTTCCGGGCTCCGGAGCGCCGGTCACGGCCGGTGCACCAGGACGCGGAGCACGACAGCGTCTATGAGGCGGTGGAGATCACCTCACCGTCAGATGGGGAGACCGTGCGGGACAACCAAGGGCTAGTGGATGTGCGGGTCCGCCTAGAGCCTGGATTGCGCCCCGGACACTATGTCCAACTGGTACTCAACGGGGAGCCTCGCGGTGAGCCTGAGGCCGCAACAACCATCCGCCTCACCGGGGTTCATCGGGGCGAGTATCGCGTTGCTACCCGTATCGTCAATGCAGCCGGCGATACGGTTGCCGAGTCCGGCACAGTGACATTCTATATGCACCAAGCATCGCGCCTGATTCCGGGTGGGGGACCGGGGTCTCAGGGTGGCGGTTCCCAGAATCCCGGCGGCGTCGCCTTCCCTGGGAATTGAAGCCTTCCTTTTTTGCACCAAAATAGGGCACCATTTCGGTGCGGGTGCCCTAACTCCGCCCCCCAACGGTGCCAATCGTGTCCCCCGATAATTCGCCAACTGGCTGAAAGACCCGGTAATCCGTTGCCGTTGAGCGGCCGACACGCGTGCTTTCATCATTGTGGTTTGCTTCTTGCTTTAGTTCTGACCATGAGGACACGACAGCCCCAGACACCAGCCGAACGCGCAATGGAGTACATGAGCCACGGCGTGCTCCTTTTCGATGCGTGTTTCCATGTCCGCTACATCAACGGCGCCGCCGAGGTGATGTTCGCGGTGAGCGCACGGCAGGTCACGGGCCACCGCTTGCCAGCCCACGCGACCCCCTGTGCTCCGGTTCTGGAGCAGGCCGTGCGGCACGCCTTCAAGACCGGTCAGGCCTTCACGCGGCGGGAAATACTGCTGGCCGCCACCACGGACCGACGGATCACCGTTGATTTGACGGTGACACCCGTCAGTTGTGATGAAGTACTGCTCGAAATCAGTGCGCTGGATCGCCGTCTGCGCATCGCGCGCGAGCAGAACCTGATCAACCAACACCAGTGCACCCGTGAACTCCTGCGTGGACTCGCCCATGAAGTGAAAAATCCCCTGGGCGGTTTGCGCGGGGCTGCGCAACTCCTGGATCGGGAACTGCAAGCACCGGAGCTTCGTGAATATACCCAGATCATTATCGAGGAGGCGGATCGCCTGCGCACACTTGTCAACGGCCTTTTGGGCCCCAACAGCCGACCGCACAAGCGCGAGACGAACATCCACGAAGTCCTGGAGCGTGTCCGCCAGCTTGTCGCCGCCGAAGCGCCTGCTGGGATCAGCATCCGCCGCGATTATGATCCGAGTATTCCCGATTTCATCGCGGAACCGAACCAACTCATCCAGGCGACGCTGAACATCGTGCGTAACGCGCTGGAATCCTTAGGCGATCAGGGATGCATTACCCTGCGCACGCGCACCCAGCGCCAGTTCACCATCGCTGAGGTCCCGCACCGTCTGGTGATCCGCGTGGACATCATCGATGATGGCCCGGGGATTTCCCCGGATCTCCAGGAGCGCATCTTCTACCCGATGGTCACCGGGCGGCCCGAGGGCACCGGGCTCGGGCTCTCCCTCGCCCAGACGCTGGTCCATCAGCATGGCGGTCTGATCGAGTGCTGGAGCGAACCTGGATACACTGAGTTCACCCTGTGGTTGCCACTGGAGGCGGGCGATGACAACAAGGGATGACGTCTGGCTCATCGACGACGACCGGTCGATCCGCTGGGTGCTGGACAAGGCACTGCGCCAGGCGGGCATGCACACCCGCAGCTTTGAGACCGGGGACGCCGCACTGGACGCTCTCGCGGACGTGCGGCCGCGGGCGCTCGTGACCGACATTCGCATGCCGGGCCTGGACGGGCTGGCACTGCTCTCCCGTGTCCAGGAGCGGTGGCCGGAGTTGCCAGTGATCGTGATCACGGCCCACTCCGATCTGGATGCCGCCGTGTCCGCCTATCAGGGCGGAGCATTCGAGTATCTCCCCAAACCGTTCGATGTGGACGAAGCCGTGGAGCTGGTGCGCCGGGCCCTGCAGAGCGCGCAGGAGACTGGTGCCCCGGGGGACCCTGCCGTGGAGCAGACCCCAGAGATTATCGGCGAAGCCCCGGCCATGCAGGAAGTCTTCCGCGCCATCGGCCGACTCTCCTCTTCGAATATCACCGTGCTTATCAACGGTGAATCGGGAACGGGCAAGGAACTCGTCGCCCAGGCATTGCACCGGCACAGTCCCCGTCGCGACAAGCCCTTCGTTGCGCTCAACATGGCCGCCATACCCAGGGATTTGATGGAGTCCGAGCTGTTTGGGCACGAAAAGGGCGCGTTTACAGGGGCGCAACAGATGCGCCAGGGCCGGTTCGAGCAAGCTGACGGCGGTACGCTGTTTCTGGACGAGATTGGTGACATGCCTGCCGAACTCCAGACCCGGTTGCTGCGGGTGCTCGCTGATGGCGAGTTCTACCGCGTCGGCGGCCATACATCGCGCACCGTGGACGTGCGCATCATCGCCGCCACCCACCAGGACCTGGAGGCGCGGGTCGCCGACGGCACATTCCGCGAGGACCTCTTTCATCGGCTCAACGTCATCCGTGTGCATCTCCCCGCCCTGCGTGAGCGCCGTGAGGATATCCCGAAGCTGGCGCGGTTTTTTCTCCAGCAGGTCGGCGAAGACCTCAACGTGGAGGTCAAACAGTTGCGCCCGGAGGTGGAGCGCTTCCTCATGGGGTTGACCTGGGCCGGCAACGTGCGCCAACTCGAAAACACCTGCCGCTGGCTCACGGTGATGGCCAACGGCAAGGAAATCCACATGGAGGATTTGCCCCCGGAACTTCGCCACGACAAGGTCGTCGAGAGCAGCACCGATGATTGGGAGGAATCCCTGGCCATCTGGGCGGAGCGGGCACTGGCCCGGGGTGAGGAGCATATTCTCGATCATGCCACGCCGCGTTTCGAGCGCATTATGATCGAGGTCGCGATCCGCGCAACCGGCGGGCGGCGTCAGGAGGCCGCGCGGCTGCTGGGCTGGGGGCGCAATACCTTGACCCGTAAGATCAAGGAACTCGACATGAGCTGCTAGTGTCCTGTCCCGCAACCGATAGTCGTTGTCTCTTGCTTGTCGGTGCGCCTGCCAGGGCCTACGGGCGCGATGTCGACGCCACGCCTGATGCGGCTGCGCCCCGTGATGGCCTCGACAGGACACATCGCCGGGCTCAGAATCGGCACATGATCCACGTCATTCTACTGTGGCCGGAGATCCCGCCCAATACGGGCAATGTGATGCGACTGTGTGCCAATACCGGAGCACAGCTCCATCTGGTGGAACCGTTGGGTTTTCAGTTGGACGATACGCGCCTTCGGCGCGCGGGGCTGGACTACGCGGACTGGTCGCGGATCCGCGTACACCCGCACCTGGACGACTGCCTCGCTGACATGGGGTCGGTCCGCTGCCTGGCATTGACGACGCGGGCGCGAGGCCGTGTTTTCGACACCCGCTTCCGCGACAGCGATGCTTTGCTGTTTGGCCGGGAAACGGCTGGCCTGCCGGAGGATGTGTTGGCGCGCATTCCCCCCGAGCACCGGTTGCGCCTGCCGATGCGCCCGCGCAGCCGCAGCCTGAACCTCTCCAATGCCGTCGCCGTCACGGTATTCGAGGCATGGCGGCAACTGGGGTTCCCGGGTGCGGTCTGAACGCCCGCGCTCAGAATTCCGACTTGCGTGACCGCGCCATGAGCTGATCCAGGGCGTCCCCGGGGGTGCGCCCCTCATTGACCACTGCGTGGACCTGTTCGCAGATGGGCATTTCCACACCCTGCGTCGCCGCCAGCGCATGCACCTCACCGGCGGTGCGCACGCTCTCCACGGTCTGCCCGATCTCGGCCACCGCCTGCTCGAGGGACTGCCCGCGCCCCAGGGCGAGCCCGAGTCGGCGATTGCGGGACTGGTCGTCGGTGCAGGTGAGGATTAAATCGCCAACACCGGAGAGCCCCATGAAGGTTCGGGATTCCGCGCCCATGCTGGCTCCGAGCCTGACCACCTCCGCCAGGCCCCGCGTGATCAACCCGGCGCGGGTGTTGGCGCCGAGGCCCAGGCCATCGGCAATGCCGGTGGCCACCGCCAGGACGTTTTTCACCGCCCCACCCAGTTCAACGCCGATGATGTCGTCGCTGGTGTAAGGCCGGAATTGATCGCCATGGAAGGTTGCCGCGAGCT
>NZ_SKOG01000083.1 GCF_007120195.1 Aquisalimonas sp. | reverse complement strand
TCCCGGGTGAGTGGTGGCGAGGGCAGCAGGCTCGCGATCCCGGCGAGGGCCCGCCAGATCGGGAATGGCACCGGCAGGAGCAGTCGGCGCCGGCTACGCTCTCGCAGGACAGCCCGAAGGATCTCCCGGTAGCTCAGGATATCGCGGCCGCCGAGCTCGAACGCGCCGCTCGCGGGCTGGCCGAGCGCGCTATTTACAGCCTCGGCCACGTCCTCGACATACACGGGCTGCAGTCTCACGCTGCCGTCGCCAAACAGCGGGATGACGGGCAGCCGGCTAAGCCCGTCGAGGGTGCGAATGAAGCTGTCTCCCGGCCCGAACAGCACGCTCGGGCGCAGCACAGTGGCATTCGGGAAGGCCTCGCGCACGCGCTGCTCGCCGCGCGCGCGAGCCCGGACATAGGCGGAAGACGAAGTGGGGTCGACGCCGATCCCGGAGATGTGTACCACTTGCTCCACCCCGTCATCCCGGGCCAGCCGAGCAATACGAGCAGCGCCCTCAACATGGATGGATTCGAAATCCAGACCGCCGTGCTCTTCGTACAGACTGACCGAGTTGACTGCCACATAGGCCCCATGGAGTGCAGCCTTGACACCCTCCTCCTCGCGTACGTCAACACGGGAGCGCTCAATTTGGGCCGAGAGGCCGGGGAACTCGGCCTTCTCCGGCCACCGCGCGGCAATCCGCACGCGGGCGCCCGTCCCAGCCACCCGGCGAACGATGGCACGGCCCAGAAAGCCGGTTCCCCCGAAGACCGTGACGATACGTTGGTTCATGCCAAGCACCTCACCCCTGGCCACCGTGAACAGCCGGTCGCCATGCAAGCCTCTTGCGAGCACCAGCGCCGATGCCCGCCGCATCCACCATCCGGGGCGGACACCTTTCCCAGAGCGGTTCCGCTCCTGGCCGCCCCGGCACTCGACAGAACTTCGCGCTGCGTTCGCATCCGCCGCGCCGGCCTTGGTGAGCTTATCAACACCCGCGCGAGGGCTGAATCGCCCCGCTTTCAATACACTCCAGCTCTGGCCCAGCGGCAGACTGCGTGGGATCGACTTGCGCGCCTCGCTTAGCTCTCCGGCGGGCCTCCGGCTTCCGGCTGAAGACGGCGGAGTTCGCTCAAGCGTCGCTGCAAGAACCTCCGTTCCGGTTCCTGTCCGACCAGCTCCAACGCCCGCCGGTAGGCCGCCGCTGCTTCGTGATGCCTGTTCAGCCGCCGGCACAGATCCGCCCGTACAGCGTAGGCGATGTGGTAGTTGTTCAGCTTGCCCCCGGACATGATGCGATCGACGAGGCCGAGGCCGGCTTCCGCGCCATCGCGCATGGCGAGGGCAACAGCGCGATTGAGTTCAATGACCGGGGAAGGGTCGAGCCGCAGCAGCACATCGTACAGGCCCACGATCTCGCCCCAGTTCGTGGCGGCCGGATCTGGTGCGCGGGCATGAACCGCGGCGATGGCGGCCTGGAGGGTGTAAGGACCGACGCGGCGGTGGCGCAGGGCACGCTCCACCAGCGCGAGGCCTTCGCGGATCTGCCCGCGGTTCCACCGCATGCGGTCCTGGTCTTCCAGCAGCACCAGATCGCCCTCGGCTGTGGTGCGGGCGTCACGGCGGGATTCCTGCAACAGCATGAGGGCAAGCAGGCCTTCCGCTTCGGGCTCGGGCTGGGCCAGTAGCTCGATCAAGAGGCGGCCCAGGCGTATGGCTTCGCCGGAGAGATCTTGCCGGGTCAGGGAGGCACCGGAGGACGCCGCGTAGCCCTCGTTGAAGACCAGGTAGATCACGCGCAGAACGGCGTCGAGCCGTGCCGGCATCTCCCGGTATCCGGGGACTTCATAGGGGATGCGGGCGCTGCGGATTTTGGCCTTGGCGCGGACAATCCGCTGGGCCAGCGTGGCCGCCGGCGTCAGGAAGGCGCGGGCGATCTCCTCGGTGGTAAGATCGCAGACCTCACGCAGTGTCAGGGCGACCTGGGCGTCGGACAACAGCGCGGGGTGGCAACAGGTGAAAATGAGGCGCAGGCGATCGTCCTCGATGCCTTCATCGTCGCGTGTTGCGGGGTCAACGCCGGCGACGTCCATGATGGCAGCGGGGTCATCCAGTGCGTCGAACTTCCCGCGCCGGCGCAGGCTGTCGATGGCCTTGAAGCGGCCGGTGGACACCAGCCAGGCGTAGGGGTTGTCAGGCACGCCGTCGCGCGGCCACTGCTCCAGGGCGGCGCGGAAGGCTTCGTGCAGGCCTTCCTCGGCGAGGTCGAAGTCGCCCAGCAGGCGGATCAGCGTGGCAACGACACGGCGTGAGTCGTCGCGGTAGAGGGCCTCCACCACGCTACGTGCCACGCCACTCGCGTTGTCGTCGCTCATACGAAACCCGTGCCCTACCTGCCCCGTCAACGTACGCGGGGCTCAACGGTTCGGCCGCCGCCCGGGTGTCACCGCCCGCCATCAGGCGAGGGGTACCGTCGGCGAGCCACGCATCTCGAGGCTGCGAACGCACCGGCGGCTCAGCGACGGGGTCATCGATGTAGCGCATGCAAGCCGCGCCACAGCCGGGCTAGCCGTATCGGCGCTCCAGCCTGAGCGCTTCCTCAACCGGACGAATCTCGATGCTCCCGATCCGTGCCGAGGGCCATCTGGCCGCAACTTGGAGGGCTTCATCATGATCAGCCACCTCGATGAGAAAAAAGCCGCCAAGCTGCTCCTTGGTCTCCGTAAACGGTCCATCCGTCACCCATACTTCCCCGTTTCGAACCTCAAGTGTCGATGCCGTCGTCGCACTTTGCAGGGCGTATGTTGTCACGAGACGACCGCTTTCCCGCAGCGCCTCGACATAATCCAGTGTCTCCTGCCTCAGGGCCTGCCACTCGCTGCGGGACAGCCCGTTGAGCTTTTGTTCTTCCTCGTAAGCCAGACACAAGTACTTCATACGACCCCCGGATCGACGGTTGCCGGAGTCAAGCCCGCACCGCAGTTACTCGGCGGCGGACGGCTCGGGATCCAGCAGCCTGGGACCCAGCCCTTCCTGCGCCAATCTCTCCCCTGGGTTTTGCAGACGGCAGACGCCGAGGGAGAGGCGGCCGAGAAATTGGACCAGTCCTCAGCATTGATGGAGCGCCAATACGGCGATGCCGCTATACTCCGCCGACTCGCCAACACTCAGTTCGCGGTCGAGTCGAGCCGGGTCAGGTTCGCGTGTCATGTGGCTACCTTCATGATCACCGTCCATGCCTCCTTGACCTATAGTTGATTTGACGATTTACACTCGGGTCCACCTCATTGCAACCCAGGACATACAGCCACATGACCAGGGACACTATTGCCGTGTTCCGGCGCAGGCCCCCTGAGCCGACGCCGGCCGCGGGCTCGGTCACGACCGAGCGCGTGGTAGCGGCGCCGGCCGTTTCCGTGCAGAGCCTGTCAAAGACCTACGAGTCCGGATTTCAGGCGCTGCGTCGCGTGAGTCTGGAGATCCGGCGCGGCGAGATCTTTGCACTGCTCGGCCCCAACGGCGCTGGCAAAACCACGCTCATCGGCATCATCTGCGGGCTTGTCATGCCCAGCGAGGGCAGTGTGGCTGTCAATGGATACGACATCCTGCGGGACTGGCGGATCACCCGCTCACTGATCGGCCTGGTCCCGCAGGAACTCGCCACCGACACGTTCGAGACGGTGTCGGCCACGGTCAGCTTCAGCCGGGGTCTGTTCGGGAAGCCCCCTAACGAGGCCCACATCGAGCAGGTGCTGCGGGATCTCAGCCTATGGGACAAACGCAATGACAAGATCCAGACACTTTCCGGGGGCATGAAGCGCCGTTTGCTGATCGCCAAGGCGCTGGCCCATGAGCCCGATGTGCTGTTTCTCGATGAACCGACCGCCGGCGTGGACGTCGAGCTACGGCGTGACATGTGGGCCCTGATCCGCGCGCTGCGCGACCGCGGCGTGACGATCATCCTGACCACGCACTACATCGAGGAAGCGGAGGACATGGCCGATCGGGTCGGCGTCATCCAGCGCGGTCAGATCGTGCTGGTGGAAGAAACGGCGGAGCTCATGCGGCAGCTAGGGCGCAAGGCGCTGAAGCTGCACTTGAAAACACCCCTAGACGAAATTCCGACTGCCCTCGCCCACCACCAGCTGGAACTCTCAGCGGATGGGATGGAGCTCACCTATACATTCACCCCCGAGGCGAGCGACCGCAGCGGCGTCGCCCACCTACTGCAGGATCTCTCCGCTGCCGGTATCGCCTTTCGCGACCTGCACACGGAGCAAAGCTCACTGGAGGACATCTTCGTCGATCTGGTTAGGGAGCAGTCATGAATTTTTACGGCGTCCGGGCAATCTACGGCTTCGAGATGGCGCGCACGTGGCGAACGCTGTTCCAGAGCGTGGTGGCGCCGGTCGTGACCACATCCCTGTACTTCGTCGTGTTCGGTGCCGCCATCGGCTCGCAGATCGACGAGATCGACGGCGTCAGCTACGGGGCATTTATCGTGCCGGGCCTGATCATGCTGATGGTCCTGACGCAAAGCACCACCAATGCGGCCTTCGGCATTTACTTTCCGAAGTTCACGGGCACCATCTACGAGGTGCTCTCGGCGCCGGTTTCCTTCTATGAAGTTGTCATGGGCTATGTGGGTGCGGCAGCGACAAAAGCGGTGATGCTGGGGCTGATCATCCTGGCGACGGCTTCCTTGTTCGTACCGCTGCAAATTGCGCATCCGTTGTGGATGCTGGCCTTTTTGATCCTGACGGCAACGACGTTCAGCCTGATCGGCTTTATTATCGGTATCTGGGCGGATAACTTCGAGAAGCTGCAGTTTGTACCACTGCTGGTCATCACCCCCCTGGCGTTCCTTGGGGGGACGTTTTACTCCATCGACATGCTGCCCCCGGTGTGGCAAACCGTCACCTTGTTTAACCCCGTGCTCTACCTGGTGAGTGGTTTTCGCTGGAGCTTCTACGGCATCGGCGATGTAAGCGTGGCGGTCAGCGTGCTCATGATTCTGCTCTTCCTTGCTCTGGCCCTTGCCGTGGTGGCTTGGATCTTCCGCACCGGTTATCGGCTCAGGTCGTAAATAGGCAATATTCGCAACCGATGTCGACACCAGGCGCATTATCCATCTCGATGCCGCGCGACTTCTCCCCTCCGATGAGACGTCGTAGGTGCCAGCGAGATTTAGGGGACATCCAGGCACCGGAGCGATCGACGCCTAAGCCACCAGCCAGTGGCGCACGCAACCGGACTGCGGCCCGCGCCGTCGCGATGCAGAGGTAAATCCAGGCGGCTCTTTCGCTACGCATCAAGGACATAGGTAAAAAACCCTGCGCATCAGCTCAGCATCCTCATCTCACGGCGGATACGGAATTTTGTGAACCAGTTGGCAGGCACACACCGAACGCGGCACTATCTTGCGAACCAGGAGCCTGACGGACTTGGGCAATCATAGCGACCCCAGTGGCGCAGTGAGGCCGTTTTTGGTGATCGTTCAAAGAGAATAGCCGTCCCTATTTGACGAAGAGGATTGCCGACCGGGTCCATTGCCCCATCGGCGTAGTAGATCAGACCCAAGTCCGGCAGGCGCCCTGGAGTGATTTTTGGCCATTAGGGGTTTTGTCGACAGGGGTGGCTGTGTCTGACGCTTTAGGCGATTCAGCATTCCGGTGATCGAGTCGGGCGCAATCGTGATGCGTGTACCGTAACAGCCCAGGAGTTTTGTTTTATGTCGAATCAGGTGCGACAAGTGCACTCCGCCGAGCATGAGCGACTCCGCATCCAGGAACTCCTTTCCATGGATGTACTGGACACCCGCCAGGAGGAGCGGTTTGACCGCTACACGCGCCTTGTCGCCGAGATCTTCGATGTCCCTGTGGCGCTGATCTCGCTCGTCGATACCCACCGGCAATGGTTCAAATCCCGGGTCGGAGTGGAGAAGGAGGAGACGCCCCGCGAACACTCCATCTGTGCCCATGCCATTGCCGCCAGGTACCTTGAAGTCCGGGACCTGCTGGCGGATCCCAAATTCCGCGATAATCCCGATGTGACCGGCCCTCCCTATTACCGCTTCTACGCGGGTGCCGTGTTATTCGGCCCGACGGGTCAGCCACTTGGCACCCTATGCATTCTCCACTTCGAACCACGGGCGCTGGGTTCAACGCAGAAGCAGTGGCTCATGGCCTTTGCGCGTCTCGTCCAGGAGGAGATGGCGCACAGCATCGAGCTGGAGGAGACGAAAACCCGGGTGCAAGAGATGATGCTGCGCGACCCATTGACAGGATTACCCAATGAGCCGCTATTTCTGGAGATTCTCGAGAATCTGATCCACCACAATAGCCATGGACACCAGTCGTTGGCCGTCGGGCATCTCCTGCTAAAGAATCTCGATGATTTGGTGGAACTCCATGGCAAGGACACCGCTGAGGCATTCCTGCGGTCTCTTGGTCAAGAACTTGCGCGTGAGGACGGGGTGACGGTGGCGGTTGGCCGGCTCTCGCACAAGCGACTGGCGATCGTCAAGGACCTGGATTCCGCCCAACAGTTGCTGGGCCGCGCGGCGCCTCGCATTGCGGAACTGAACCAGGCAACGCCGATCAACGGCACATGGGTGCACCCGGAGATTGTTGCGGGCTTCAGCGTGTTTCCGGTCGATGCAACCAGTGCGGCAACGCTCCTGGATCGGGCACGCATGGCACTGGCTGAGACCCAAAGCGCCCCCGGCATCCACCTCTACCGCTCCGGCGCCCACGCCGAGGCCTCTCGACGCTTCCGGATTCGTGAGGCTCTAAGCAGCGCACTCGATCACGATGAGTTAACCCTGTATTACCAGCCGATGTTCTCCGCCGACGGGCGGCGCCTTATCGGTTTCGAAGCCCTGGCTCGCTGGCTCGACGGCCCCGAAGGCACGATCAGCCCTGCGGAGTTTATCCCCATTGCCGAAGAGAGCGAAGTACTCGCCCGCAAACTCACACGCTTTGTCCTCAGACAGGCATGCTGGGAGGCCTCGTCCTGGAAAACGGACAACGCAGGCCGGGCGATCCAGGTCGCGGTCAACATCTCCGCCAACGAATTCCGTCAAATCGACTTCATTGCGCTGGTGCAGTCCGTGCTTGCTGAAACCGGCATAGAACCACAGCAGCTCACGCTCGAGCTGACCG
>NZ_SKOG01000214.1 GCF_007120195.1 Aquisalimonas sp. | reverse complement strand
TGGCGGCGTTGCGCCGACGAGGCGTAGCCCCCGCTACGCCTCGTCGGCGCGCCTTGCCAGGAACGGTCAGGATCCACGCCAATTTTCGCAACTTATTTACGGGACAGGACACTAGCGAGTGGTGTCGTTAAAGGCTCCGTCCTCGCCTTCAACGAATAACAAGGGGTCCACCGCTTCGCCGTTGAGAAACACCGACCAGTGAAGGTGGGGCCCGGTCACGCGACCGGTCGCACCGACGCTGCCGAGTACGTCGCCGCGGCCGACGGTATCGCCCGGCGCCACGTCGATGTCCTGCATATGGCAGTACATGGTGACCAGGCCGCCGCCGTGGTCAACGAAGACGGTCTTGCCGTTAAAGAAATAATTGCCGGTCTCGATCACCGTGCCCCCGGCCGGGGCCTCGATCGGTGTGCCCGGGTCGTTGGCGATATCCAGGCCGTTGTGGGGATTGCGCGGCTCGTCGTTAAAGTAGCGCCGCAGCCCGAAAGGACTGGTGAACCGGCCCTGTACCGGCAACGCCAGGCTGAGCGTCTCAGGCGTGCCTTCGCTGCGGGTCTCCCGGGCCGCGCGAATCTCCTCGTGCTCGCGGCGAATGCGCGCCAGGGTCTCTTCGCCAGGGGAGACCTGCTCCTGGTCGTCGAGCGTGATGCGTTGCTCTTCATACGTGCGATCGCGGATGGTGAATGGGAATGTCCCATCATCGGTGGTGATCGCCGCCTCCCCCGGGTCGGCATCCAGGCCGATACCGACGACCGCCTGCCAGCGGCCGTCACGAGGGACCACCAGAACAGGTGTGCCTTTATAGCGGGCCGAGGGGCGCGCGGTATCGGCGTTGCCGATATCCACCACGGCGACGCCACCTGGTGTCGGGCGGTGATCGGGCAGGCCGGCGAGGGCCTGGTCCATAAGCAGCAAAAGCACGCTGAGCAGCGCCAGACGTGTCATGTCCAGTCCTCCTGGTCGTGTACCGTCTCCACACGGCAATCGAGACGCCCCTGTGCCAGGCGCGCCGTGACCGGGTCCCCCGGCTGCACATCGCCCGCCTTGCGAATGACCGCGCCGTCGGTCGGGCGCTGGATGATGGCATAGCCGCGGCTTACCGTAGCGAGCGGGCTGACGGCCTCGAGCGCGCGGGCGAGGGCGGCCAGGCGCTCGCGCCGGCGCTCCAGTTGATGCGCCTGGGTGGCCCGCAGACGCCGGTCCAGCGCCGCGATCCGGTCTTCGGATTGCCGGATCACCCGCCTCGGGTTGACGGCATCGATGCGCTGGCAGGCCTGGCGCAGTGCGGCCTCCCGCAGGCGCTGCCCAGCCCGCCAGGCGTGGCGCAGGCGCGTGTCCAACTCGTCCAGCCGCTGGGCGTGGTCCCGCAGCCGTCGCCCCGGGTGTTGCTGCTCCAGGCGTTTGAACAGCCCCTCCAGTCGCCGCCGCTCGGCCTGCAGGTGCCGCAGCTGGGTCAACCTGAGGCGATCCCCAAAGCCCTGGAAGCGGCGCAGCCAGCTGCCGGCGTCCGGGCTGAGCAGCTCCGCTGCTGCCGAAGGTGTGGGTGCGCGTCGGTCAGCGACTAGATCGGCAATGGTCACATCCACCTCGTGCCCGACCGCGCTGACCACGGGTAGGGCGCAATCGGCGATGGCCCGTGCCAAAGTCTCGTCGTTGAATGCCCAGAGATCCTCCAGCGAGCCGCCGCCACGCGTGAGCAGCAACACGTCCACCTCATTGCGGGCAACCGCCAGGCGAAGCGCGCGGGTGATTGCGCCGGCCGCCTCCTTGCCCTGCACGGGCACCGGGTAGATCAACACCGCGATGGCGGGAAACCGCCGGTCGAGCACCTGCAGTACATCGCGGATGGCGGCACCGCTCGCCGAGGTAATGACACCGATCCGGCGCGGCAGCTCCGGGAGCGGCTTCTTGCGCTCGGCGGCGAATAGTCCTTCCGCTTCAAGTTTCTGCCGCAGCTCCTCGAACTGTCGCCGCAGAGCACCGTCCCCGGCTTCTTCCATGCTCTCGACGATGAGCTGGTAGTCGCCGCGGGGCTCATAGAGGCCAATTCGGCCGCGCACGAGAACCTGTTGCCCGTTTGCGGGTCGAAAGCGAACAACCCGGTTGCGGGTGCGGAACATGGCGCAGCGGATCTGCGCCCGCTCGTCTTTGAGGCTGAAGTACAGGTGTCCCGAGGCGGGGCGTGCCAGGTTGGAGATTTCGCCTTCCACCCAAACGGGGGGCATGCCCTGCTCAAGTAGCTCCCGCACCTCGCGGTTGAGCCGTGAGACGGTGAGAACGGGGCGGCTGATGGGATCTGGGGTCGTGCTCGATGCGTCCATGATGACAGTCTAATGGTCAGGACGCTGCGCGTCGTCAGACAATACAAGGGCTGTTGCTTTGCGCTGCACCGTAGCGCTTCCTATAATGCACGGCTATCTCTCGCACGCAGTTTCTCGCTCCAAGGTGCCCGCCTATGCGAATCTCCCAGGAAGCATTGACCTTCGATGATGTTCTCCTCCTCCCGGCGTACTCCAATGTCATGCCGTGGGATGCGGACCTGTCATCACCGTTGACCCGGGAGATCCGGGTGAACATCCCCATCATCTCTGCTGCCATGGATACGGTGACCGAAGCCAGCCTCGCCATCACGCTGGCCGAGCAGGGCGGCCTGGGCGTCGTGCACAAGAACATGAGTGTCGAGCAGCAGGCGGGGCACGTCCGCCGGGTTAAGAAGTTTGAAAGCGGTGTGATCAAGGAACCGATCACGGTTACCCCGGACACATCGATTGGGGACGTGATGGCACTGACCCGGCGCCACACCATCTCGGGCGTGCCGGTGGTCGACGGCGCGGGAGCGCTCAGAGGCATTGTCACCAGTCGCGACCTGCGCTTCGAGACCCGCACGGATGCGCCGGTGCAGGAGATCATGACAGGGCGGGAGCGCCTGGTTACGGTCCTCGAGGGTGCGGGTCGGGAGGAGATCCTCGAGCTGATGCATCAGCATCGAATCGAGAAAGTGCTGGTCGTCAACGACGACTTCAGGCTGCGCGGTCTCATTACGGTCAAGGACATCCAGAAGGCCAAGGACTATCCCAATGCCTGCAAGGACGAGCATGGCCGCCTGCGGGTGGGGGCAGCCGTCAGTACCAGTGGCGATACTGAAGAGCGGGTCGATGCCCTGAGCCGGGCCGGTGTGGACGTGCTGGTGGTCGATACCGCCCACGGGCACTCCCGTGCTGTGCTCGAGCGCGTGGCCTGGATCAAGATGCACTATCCAGATGTTCAAGTCATCGGCGGCAACATTGCCACCGGTGCCGCAGCCCTTGCGCTGGTCGAGGCCGGCGCCGACGCGGTGAAGGTCGGCATCGGTCCGGGGTCGATCTGCACGACCCGCGTTGTCGCCGGCGTGGGGGTGCCGCAAATCTCGGCGGTGGCAAACGTGGCCGAAGCCCTGGAGGGCACAGGCGTGCCACTGATTGCCGACGGCGGTGTCCGTTTCTCCGGGGACCTGTCGAAGGCGATTGTGGCCGGCGCCCATGCCGTGATGATCGGCGGGCTGTTCGCGGGTACTGAGGAAGCGCCGGGCGAGGTGGAGCTGTTCCAGGGGCGCTCGTACAAATCGTATCGCGGTATGGGTTCCCTCGGCGCAATGGCCCAGGGTTCCAGTGACCGCTACTTCCAGGACGTCACCGAGCAAGTGGAGAAGCTCGTTCCGGAAGGCATCGAGGGGCGCGTGCCCTATAAGGGCAGCCTGGTGGCGATCGTCCACCAGCTGCTCGGCGGCCTGCGCGCCAGCATGGGGTATGTGGGTTGCCACGATATGCACCAGATGCGGACCAAACCGGAATTTGTGCGCATTACCAATGCCGGCATGCGGGAGTCCCACGTCCACGACGTGACCATCACCAAGGAAGCGCCGAACTACCGTACTGAGTGAACACACGCAACCCGCACGCCGCCGTGCTCACGGCGGCCCTTTCTCTGCATCACTGCCATGGGAACTCGTCATGGTCCAGGACATCCACGGCGAACGCATTCTGATCCTCGATTTCGGTTCCCAATACACGCAGCTGATCGCGCGGCGTGTGCGCGAGGCCGGTGTCTACTGCGAGATTTACGCCTGCGATTGTGAACCCAATGCCATCCGCGCGTTTGCGCCCTGGGGGATCATCCTGTCTGGCGGCCCGGAGTCGGTGACCTTCGCCGAGACCCCGCGCATCCCCGCGGAGGTGTTCGAGTTGAACGTGCCGCTGCTCGGCATCTGTTATGGCATGCAGGCCATGGCGGCGCAATTGGGCGGGGCGGTGGAGCCTTGCTCGCACAAGGAGTTCGGTTACGCCCGAGTGCGGGCGCGGGGTCATTCCCGATTGCTGCGCGGTATCGAGGATCACACCACGCCGGAAGGCTACGGCGTGCTCGATGTGTGGATGAGTCACGGGGACCGGGTCGCGCAGCCTCCGGAGGGATTCAAGCTCATCGCCAGCAGCGACGCAGCGCCCATCGCTGGCATCGGCAATGACGAGCGCAAGTGGTACGGCGTGCAGTTTCACCCCGAGGTCACCCACACGACGCAGGGGCAGCGCATTTTGAGCCGTTTTGTCCGTGACTTATGCGGCTGCAGCGGGAGCTGGACCTCCGGCAACATCATTGCGGACCACATCACCAGGATCCGGAAGAAGGTGGGTGGCGACAAGGTCCTGCTGGGGTTGTCCGGCGGTGTGGATTCGTCCGTGGTCGCCGCGCTGCTCCATCAGGCCATTGGCGACCAACTCACCTGCGTGTTCGTGGATAACGGCCTGCTGCGTCTCGGCGAAGCCGATCAAGTCATGGCCACGTTCGCGCGGCATATGGGCGTAAACGTCGTGCGCGTGGATGCGGAGCATCGGTTCCTGAAGGCCCTGGCTGGCGTGCAGGATCCGGAGGTTAAGCGAAAGATCATCGGCAACTTGTTCATCGACATCTTCGACGAGGAGGCGGAGAGGCTCCGGGACGTGGACTGGCTTGCCCAGGGCACGATTTATCCCGATGTCATTGAGTCGGCCGGCGCCGTGACCGGAAAGGCCCACGTGATCAAGTCCCATCATAATGTCGCGGGCCTGCCGGAGCGCATGAATCTCAAGCTTGTCGAGCCGTTGCGCGAGCTGTTCAAGGACGAAGTGCGAAAAATCGGCCTCGAGTTGGGGCTGCCTGCGGACATGGTCCATCGCCACCCGTTCCCGGGGCCTGGTCTGGGGGTGCGGATCCTCGGTGAGGTGCGCAAGGAATACGCGAACGCGCTGCGCCAGGCCGATGCCATCTTCATCGAGGAACTCTGGGAGCACGCCCTCTACAACCAGGTCAGCCAGGCCTTCGCCGTCTACTTGCCCGTGAAGTCCGTTGGTGTCACCGGCGACGGCCGGCGCTATGAGCATGTGATTGCGCTGCGCGCGGTGGAGACCGTCGACTTCATGACCGCCCGTTGGGCGCACCTGCCGTATGATTTCCTGGACCACGTGAGTCGGCGCATCATCAACGAGATCGAAGGGATTTCCCGCGTGGTCTACGACATCTCCGGCAAGCCGCCGGCAACCATCGAGTGGGAGTAAGCGCCGCGCACGCGGTCGCGTCAATTGAATGAGCAGGATGGTAGCGGTGCCGTTGGGCCAATCCGCGGCCGACGACGTGCATTGGATGCAGGAAGCCCTGGGGTTGGCGCGGAGCGCGGCAGCGGCCGGGGAGGTGCCCGTCGGGGCGGTGCTGGTGCGTGACGGCGAGTGCCTTGCCCGGGGCTGGAATCACCCGGTCGCCGCCTCGGATCCCACCGTGCACGCAGAAATCCACGCGATACGGATCGCTGCAGCCGCGGCGGGCAATTATCGCCTCCCTGGCTCAACGCTGTATGTCACCCTGGAGCCGTGCGTGATGTGTGTCGGCGCCATGGTGCACGCGCGGATTGGACGCCTTGTCTACGGGGCCATCGAGCCGCGCACCGGCGCCGTTGACAGTTGTTTCCAGCTGCTGGCGCCGGGTCTGCACAACCACACCGTCACCTGCTGCGGTGGAGTGCTGGCCGAAGAGAGTGCCGCCTTGCTGCAGCGGTTCTTCCGTTCCCGGCGAAACGGTTAGGGCGCTTTATTGCGCCGCCTCCAGCACCATCGGCAGTTGCACGTGTCCGGCATCGCCGGGTGAGAATGCCCGGCGTTTCTCCCAGTCGGCATCCGTGGGCAAGCGGAACCGGGAGGGTTCGGTAATGCGTAAAAGCCGCTCGTAATAACTGCGTACCCCGCGCACGTAGTGGACCGGCTCCCAGCCCCGCGCGTAGCCATAGCGGGTCTGCTGGTACCATTCCGGGCGTGAGAGCAGCGGCAGGTGTTCGCGGAGATGGGCCCAGTTGTCGGGGTCCTTACCCTGTTGCTTGGTGAGCGCGCGGGCATCCTGCAGGTGGCCCATACCAACGTTATAGGCGGCGAGGGCCATCCAGGTACGCGTCGGGTCCTCGATTCGCTCCGGCAGGCGATCCTTCAACGAGCGCAAATAGCGTGCCCCACCTTCGATGCTCTGGGTTGCGTCCCGGCGATTCTCCACCCCGAGCTGTCCTGCCGTGCGCTGGGTCAGCATCATCATGCCCCGCACGCCGGTGCGCGAGACCGCACCCGGGTCCCAGTGGGATTCCTGGTAGCTGAGGGCGGCCAGCAGCCGCCAGTCCAGATCGTGCTCTTGCGCGGCCCGCTGAAAATCTTCTCGGTAATCGGGCAGGCGCTCGGTAACGTGTCGGAGAAAGATGCGCGCCCCCACGTAGTCGAATCCGCTGAGATAGCCGTAGTAACGCTCCCGGACGCCGTCAAGTGTGCCGTCGTTGCGGATTCTGTCGAGGAAGTCCTCCGCGGCCTCGTGCAGGCTGTCGTCGCCACTGTCCAGGAAGGCCCATGCGAGCGCACGGGGCTCATCAAAGGTGAAACCCACCTGCAACTCGGGGTAGTAGCTGCGGTTCAGCGCCAGTTCGTTGGAATCCACGACGGTGAGGTCGATCTCGCGCGTCCAGACGCCATACAGCAGGTCCTGAACACTGGTGGTCCGGGTTGCGAACCAGTTGATTTCCTCCCCCGCAGGGTCAATATCCCGCATCCGGTCCTCGGCCTTGCTGTCGGCGAGAACCTTGATGTGGGCATTGGACAGCTCGCGGAACTCATCAATCGACTTCG
>NZ_SKOG01000282.1 GCF_007120195.1 Aquisalimonas sp. | reverse complement strand
GCCCCTGGCGGCGTTGCGCCTCCTCGCCGTAGTCCCCGCTACGCCTCGTCGGCGCGCCTTGCCAGGAACCGTCAGGATCCACGCCAATTTTCGCAACTTATTTACGGGACAGGACACTAGCCTTCTGCGCGTGAGCCAAGTCCCATACAATGCCGGCTACGTCGGCGCGGCCGTACAATGCGACCGGGGCGCCACGCCCCGAAAAATCCGAGAGCCTTGCAGAGTCCTATGGCGCAAATCCTCGTACTCTTCTACAGCCGCCACGGCGCCACGCGCCACATGGCGCAGCAGATCGCCCGTGGCGTCGAGACGGTCAATCGCGCCGAGGCGGTGCTACGCACCGTTCCCCCGGTGTCCACGACCACCGAAGCAATCGATCCCCCGGTCCCGACATCCGGACCCCCCTACGCATCACTGGATGACCTGGAGGCCTGCAACGGGTTGGCCCTGGGCAGCCCAACGCGATTCGGCAACATGGCGGCACCGCTGAAGCACTTCCTGGACGGGACATCCGGCCTGTGGCTGCCGGGTGCACTGGCGGGGAAACCGGCAGCCGTGTTTACGTCCACGGGTTCCATGCACGGTGGCCAGGAGACGACGCTGCTGACCATGATGGTGCCGTTGCTGCACCACGGCATGCTAATTATGGGGCTGCCCTATACCCAGCCCGAGCTCAACAGCACTCGCAGCGGCGGGACTCCCTACGGCCCGAGCCACGTCGCCGGCAGCGATGCCGCCGCGCCCCACAGCCCTGAGGAAGAGGTGTTGTGCCGCGCCTTGGGGCAACGCCTCGCGGCAACTGCGGTTGCGCTGGAGCGGGGACGGCAATGAGCAACCCGGCGATAGCCGCACATCGGGCTGCCATCGCGGGACACTTCGGGCTTATGGCCCTGCTCATGAGCTGGCTGACTTGGCTGGCCCCCCCTGACACCGGGCTGGTGGCACCTTTGTTGCTCCTCGGTGTCGGGCCCCTGGCACTCGGTGTACGCGGCATTCTCCACGGGCGCCCTTACACCTGCGCATGGACGAGTCTGCTGTCCATGGCCTATTTCATCCATGGCGCCACCTTCATCAACGAACCGGGGCTGATCCGGTGGCTGGCGGCGCTGGAAATCGCGCTCAGTCTGCTGCTGTTTGTCGGGTGCGTGCTTTATGTGCGGCTTACACGCGCGTGAGCCGCACGGGCGCCTGTCGGGCCGCAGCCAACCGCGACTCAGCCGTGTCCAAGGACACGCCGCAGGAATGGGATGGTCAGGCGCCGCTGTTCGGCGAGGGCGGCACGATCCAACACCTCCAGCAAGCGGAACAGCGATGTGGTATCCCGGGGCTGTCGCCGGAGTAGATAGCGTCCCACGTCCAAGGGGAGATCCAACCCGCGCAGCCGGGCGCGGTGACGCAGCGCCCCGAGTTTCTGCTCGTCGTCCATGGGCGATAAGCGCTCCATCAGCCCCCACTGCAGCCGCGACACAAGGTCGGGTAGCTGAAACCCGATCGCCTCAGGCCGAGCCGACGCACTGAGCAGCACGCGTGTTCCGGTATCGCGCATGCGGTTGAACGCATGGAACACGCCCTCTTCCCAGGCGGGCTTACCTGCGACAGCCCCCAGATCATCAAGAGCAACCAGCTGCAACGTTTCCAAGCCATGGAGCACCTCCGGCGACAGGCAAAGGTTCTGTCCCAGTGGCACATAGGCGACCGGCGCCCCGTCCGCGCCGAAGCATCGGCTCGCCGCCTGCAACAAATGGCTTTTCCCCGTGCCCGAAGCACCGTGCAGATACACGCAACCCTCGCTGCCGGTCAAAAGACGTTCCACCGCGGCAAGGGCCTGACGATTGCCGGCCGCATGGAAACTGTCGAAACTGGCGGCATCATTCCAACGGATAGCAAGCGGCAACTGCACAGTCGGTGGCGGATGCTCCATGCGTCCCTCCGAGGCGAGTATTGCGGGCATTCTACGCGTGCTGGCGGGCGAGCCGCGAGCACTGACAATGCCTCGCCACAGGCGCGCCTCAGGGGCTCAGGGTTTGCAAAGGCCCTGTCGGCCAGTAGACTCGCTCCCGCGTGCGAGTGAGAGCCAACCATCCAAACCTCAAAACCCCACCACCATGCTTGCAAGGAGGTCCTGTGCGATCGTTTTGTGCAGTGCTGGTTTCGACTACGAGCCTGGCCATGGCCATGCCCGCCGCATTCGCCGATACGTTGATCCTCGACAACGGGGATCGCCTGCGCGGCACATTCTTGGCAATCGACGACGGCGCGCTGACGTTTCGCCCTGACGGCACCGATCAGGCCCTCTCCCTGCCGCTGGATGCCGTGGCACAGCTCCAGACCGAGGACACGATAGCTGCCGCGCTCGACAACGGCGCGGAAGCCCGTGGCCAGGCGGCGGAGGCCAACAACGGGACTATCCGGCTGGACAGTGTGCAGTCTACCGAGCCCGGGACTGTTCCGGTGCAAGAGCTCAGCCGCGTCAGCGAGTCGGAGGATGCGGCGCGCGAGCCCATCGAGACCAGCGGCGACATTACCCTGGGAGCGCGGATAACCGATGGCAACACGCGCAGCCAGACTTACAGTGCCACGGCTGATACCAGAGTCCGCAGGGAGGCCAACCGCCTGCGCTTCGAGGCGGAATTGCACCGCGCCCGCGACGACGGCGAGGATACGGAGGATCGCACCGCGGCCGGCATCCGTTACGACCACTTCGTTTCCGAGAGACTGTACCTGAACAGCAATGTGTCAGTGGCTCGCGACCGGTTCCGGGATCTACGCCTGCGAACGGTCGCTGGTTTGGGTCTCGGTTATCAGGTGTTTGACACCGACACGCGCACCCTGTCGGCCGAACTCGGCGTCAGTTATGTCAACGAGGATTTCTACGAGGCCGAGAACGAGAGCAATCCGGCCGGCCGCTGGGCCTTGGACTACGAGGAACGCCTTGCCGGCGACGGTGTTCGCCTGTTCCACGCCCAGGAGGGGCTGGTCAATCTCGAAGACGCGGAGGACTTGCGCGTCCACACGCGCACCGGCGTGCGCTTCCCGTTTGTCGTTGGCATGACCGGAACCGTGCAGGTCAATTTCGACTACGACAACCAACCCCCGGGCGACACCCGTCGCGCGGATACGGCATACCTCCTGACAGCGGGCTACAGCTGGTAGCGGCTGCAGCTGCCTATCACCGGGGCATGGACGCCCCAACCTAGTGTCCTGTAACCGCGGTTACAGGACACTAGCCGCGAAACTGCAAATAATAATCGGGCCTGATATCACCATCCGCGGCCGCGTCATCCTCCACCTCCTCGAGTTCCACCAGCACACGACCGCTCCTGATCCGCTCAAACGCATGCTCCGGCAACCCCTGAAACTGCAGGCGAAAATCCACCCCATCGCCGCCCACACGAACGACATCCACGGCTTCCACTCCACGCAATCCCTGAAGATACCGCTCAACACGGGCGTAGGCGTTCAGATCGGGTATATTCTGGACGCGAAGCATCACTTGGCCGGCGGCATCGGGGTCCGGAATACGCGCGTAACGGCCCGCCAGCTGGGTGATCCCGGTGGTCATGCCCGTCGCCAGCACCTCCTCGGCCTCGTCACGTTGCACGGTCCACTCGAGGCGCTCGCCCCCCCAGAAGAGAATCCAGCGGCCCCGCCAGCGGTCGCCACGCGCCGCTATACGCCCGACCAGCACCGCCTCGCTGTCATAGCGCTCCGAAGCCTCCAGAATCGGGTCGCGGAAACCGCCCCAGATATCAGACGAGCTCAACTCCCGCTGGTCCTGCAAATCCATCAACGGAAAAATGACCGGCAGTCCCCCTTCGGTGGCGGCGCTCCGCAGGACCTCTTGGAAATGTGCACCTTCTTCGCCGCCGAGGATCCGCCGCTCACCGCCGTCGTCCATAGCAACCCAGGCTACGGTGCGCGGCCGCCTCTCAAGAGACCAGAAGGGGACTTCCCGTTCGATCAGTTCGCGCTGCAGCGCTGCTCCGTCGAACCGCACACGAAGCTCCAAAGTCTGATCCTCGGCGCCACCATAGCCGTACTGCTGGACATACCGGCTCGCATCGGCCAGCAGCTCCGCCAGGGGCTCGTGCTCTTCCGGCACTTCGCGCCCCGTCAGGCGCACGAGGATTGCTCGCAACCCCTCACGCGTTGCTTCATCGCGCTCAGCGCCCGACTCGCTCTCAACTTCAACGCGTGCGTCGAAAAGCCCTGCAGCCGCCTGCGCCAGAGCCGGCAGCAAACACAGCGCCAACAACACCGATACAACCCGAGCCCTCATGCCATCTCCGCGTGCAATCCCATCACTTTACCCTCTGGCCGGCTTGCACCGGTGCCGAGGCCCACACCATCATGGCGCAAACGATAGCATGCCAAAACCGCCTTCGGCGGATGCCGCTTACGCCCGCATCCGATACCATACGAGCCCTGAAACCACGCATTGCTCACAGGGGGGCAGCGCCATTGGCCTCGGATCAGAAGCCGCCCGATTACGGATTGACCTATCGCGACGCCGGGGTGGACATCGATGCCGGCAACGCGCTGGTGGATCGCATTCGGCCCGCTGTCGCGCGAACGCAGCGCCCTGAGGTCCTTGGCCGCTTCGGTGGCTTCAGCGGCCTCTTCGCCCTGCCCCTTGAGCGTTTTCGTGAGCCGGTATTGGTCTCCGGGACGGACGGCGTGGGCACAAAGCTCAAGCTCGCCATCGAGACCGGCCGCCATGACGGGATTGGAGTCGATCTGGTGGCGATGTGCGCCAACGACATCCTCGCCTGCGGCGCGGAAGCGCTGTTTTTCCTCGACTATTACGCCACCGGCAAGCTCGATGTCGACGTGGCTGCCGTCGTTATCGAAGGTATCGCGCGCGGCTGCGAACAGGCGGGGGCGGCCCTGCTCGGCGGGGAAACTGCGGAAATGCCGGGCATGTACGCGGAGGGCCATTACGATCTCGCCGGCTTTTGCGTTGGCGTGGTGGAGCGCGACGCCATCATCGACGGCAGCCGGGTGGCACCAGGGGATGCCCTCATCGCCCTGGCAGCGAGTGGCCCCCACGCCAACGGCTACTCCCTCGTCCGCCGCGTCCTGGAACACAGCGGCGCCAGCCTGGATCAGGCCATGGACGATGGCACCCTGGGTGCCGCACTCATGGCGCCGACGCGCATTTACGCCGGCGCCATTCATGCTCTCCTGGGCCAGGTGGATGTCCGCGCCATGGCCCACATCACCGGCGGCGGGCTGCCGGAGAATCTGCCCCGCACACTGCCGGATCACTGCGCCGCGGCCATCGATGACACGAGCTGGGCCTGGCCAGCTGTGTTCCAGTGGCTCCAGGCCCAGGGCAACATCGCACAAGCGGAGATGTATCGCACCTTCAACTGCGGGGTTGGTATGGTGGTCTGCGTCCCGCCGGCCGCGTGCCAGGAGGCGATAGACCGACTGCGCGCGGCGGGCCAAATGGCGTGGCAGATCGGCCGCGTCGAGCCGTGGGACCCCGCCCGCGGAGCACGCGTTCGTTTGACGGGGGGTGCATGAGCACCCCGCCCCTTCCTGTCGTGGTCCTTATTTCCGGTAACGGCAGCAACCTCCAGGCCCTGATCGACAGCCAGCGCGCTGGCCACCTGCCGGTGGATCTCCGTGCGGTCATCAGCAACGACCCGTCGGCCTACGGGCTGGAGCGAGCGCGGGCGGCCGGTATGGCCGCGGAAGTTGTGGATCATCGCGATTTTCTCGATCGCGCGGCCTACGACACCGCCCTTCGCGAGCGCATCGATGCCCATCAGCCCAGGCTGGTGGTACTGGCAGGGTTTATGCGTATTCTAACCCATGGGATGGTGAACGATTTCCAGGGCCGGATGCTCAATATCCACCCCTCCCTGCTGCCGGCATTCCGGGGTCTGCATACGCACCGACGTGTTCTGGAGGCCAGGCACACGGTACACGGCTGCAGCGTGCATTTTGTCACCCCGGCGTTAGACGCGGGCCCGGTGGTTGCCCAGGGTGTGGTTCCGGTTAACCCGGATGACACCGAGGACAGCCTGGCAAACCGTGTACTGCAACAGGAACACCGGATCTATCCGCTGGTGGTACGGTGGTTCGCCCAGGGGCGCCTGGAGCTCGACCGCGAGGTGGCGTTGCTCGACGGGGCGCCGTTGTACACACCCGTTCGCCTGGGCCCGAACGACCCACTCCCGGGCTGAGGCGGCCGGATACTCAGCCGAGACAGCCGTTTTGTGAGGCGCAGCAATTCATGGTGCAACGACGCGTCCTGTCAGCCATGGCATTCGTAACAACGCTGATCCTGCCTTCAACGGCCGCCACTCAACCCTTCAGCGGCGGCCTGCCAGGGCAGATCGAGGGCGCGGCTGACGGCATACTGACCCCCGGCCCCCAGCTGGCAGGCGACGGTGAAGCCGTGGGCGGCACTGTCGCGATCAACCACGCCCGCCTGACGGACGCCCACTTCACCACGCTGGCAGCCAACGTTGTTCTGGATGATCGCCTGGAACTCAGTGTGGCACAGGCCAACCTCGGTTTCGGCAGCAGCGACGATGCCCGCCAAAACGTCTTCGCCGCCCGGGTTCGCGTGCTCGGGTCAGCCGACAGCCCACTGGGACCGGCCGCCAGCGTGGGCATCAGTCACCGGCGTCAGCGAGACTTCGGCCTGGAGCGCAGCCTCGGCGCCTCGCAACCCGCCCGCCGCAATGACTGGGACACCATGCTCACCGTGGGCACCGGCCAGCAACTGGGGCCCGCGCAGGCCTTATTGCTGCACGCCACGGCGCGGTACACCCGTGCCAACGCCGGCGGTTTGCTTGGCTTCGGTGGCGACAGGGACGACAGCCACCGGCTTCAGCTGGAGGCAGCGTTCCACGCCAGTGTGTCGCCGCGGCTCACCCTCGGCACGGAATATCGGCAACAGCCGGATTATCTGCCGGAGGATCTCGGCGACGCCTGGTGGACGGCTTACCTTGGCTACGCCACCAGCGCGACGGTCCATGTGACGGCAGGCTGGCAGGATCAGGGGCGGCTTGGCGGAGCCCCGCGGCAACGGGGCCCGTTCATTGCCCTGCGCGGGCGCTACTAACGGGACACCGGCGGTGTCGCGGTAAAACCCGCCCGACCGCGGCACACACTCAGGAGCGCGGCAAGGTCACCCCGCTCTGGCCCATGTACTTGCCGCCCCGGT
>NZ_SKOG01000129.1 GCF_007120195.1 Aquisalimonas sp. | reverse complement strand
TTCAGGGGGGCGGTCTCGATCCGGTCGATAAGGACAATGCCGTCCGCAGCATCCTCCCCCAGGACCTCGATCCCGAGGTGGAAACTGCTTACAGCACTCGCATGCTGAGCGAATCCCAGCGGGCGCTATTGGACATGACGTTCATGGACCTGCCGCAGCGCTGGCGGATGCACCTTCCGCCCATGCCGGTGCTCGGAGCGGGTCAGGACTCGGCGTTCTCCGTTGCTGAGGTCGAAGACACGGCGCGTACTTACGGCGCCGATCTCCAGATCTACCCGGAGATGGCGCACGTAATGATGCTGGACACCGACTGGCCGTTACCGGCTCGGGAAATCCGGGACTGGGTGGTCGCACGCAGCGACGAGCTGATGGCAGCGTAGGTGGGCCGGGCCCGCAGTAGCCCGGCGCACGCCATCACGCCGCGGCCGCTGATTGACGTTGACGCCGCCGAAGCTCCAATGGGATGCGTCCCCGCGGATCCACCTGGTAATGGCCTGAAAACTCGCTGAAGGCCTTCAGCGCATCCTCAATGGAGCAGTCTTCCCGGATCTCGAATGCGTTAATGCCGACACGGGCCAGGTAGGCGAGCTGATCCCTAAGAACGTCGCGCACGGCGCGGAGCTCGCCCGGGCAGCCGTGGCGTTTCTGCAACACCCCCGTATGGGAATAACACCGCCCATCCTTACTCCACCAGCAGCGCGGCGCGCTCGGGTTTGCAGGATTGCTTATGTTTGCCGAAGCACAGACGGCAGCCTGTTGTGTGTTCTACTTTGTACGTTGTGAGCGTCGGCTATCGAGCAGGGCGCTCCGGGTCATTGTCGACCCTCTTTAATCAGGAACCACATCATGAACAAAGATCAAGTCAAAGGAAGCGTCGACCAGGCGAAAGGCAAGACCAAGGAGGCCATCGGCAAGGCTGTCGGCAACAAGGATTTGGAAAACAAAGGGAAACTGCAGGATGCCGGCGGCAAAGTCCAGAAAGGCGCCGGTGATGTGAAGGAAAGCATCGACAAATCCTTCTGAAGCGAATCAGCGCCTTACCTCGCCAGTATCTGGGCCATTTTTTGGCGGGTCTTGATCCGGATTCGGGTCTTGACCCGGATTGCCGGGGGCCGGTGTTCGGCGCGGGCGATAGCCTCGTCGCCCACAACCGGGACACCCGCCGAGAAGAAATGCAACGAGCGCAATTCGGCGCGGCCCTGTTTTACCCACTCCGCTGCGCGGAGGTTTTGCCCGGTGCGCAGCTAGTCGCGCGAACCTCGCCACGCTGTGGGATGTTCCCACCAGGAGCGGCTGGAGGCGTACCGCCATTGGAGGTCTATACTCGGGCACAGGGGGTCGGGTTTCCTGCCGCTGATCCCAAATCGGGTTTCGCACCAGGACGCTGTGCCGCCCGCAGATTGCCAAGTGGCGAGCCTTCACCTTGCATCGTATGCCGATACCCTTACCCCAAAAGCGAGAGCGGGGGGAACGACCGATTGGAAGCGGGGGTGACGAGCGGGGCCCAGGGGAGCGATGGCGCTACTTGGCACCGAATACGCACTGCGCCCGCGGCGGTACAGCGCCATATCCATATAGGGAGGATGGCTATGGACACATTGCAGATCGCAGAGACCACCCTGCGCTTGGTGCAGGGCGACATCACCGAGCAGGACGTGGATGCCGTCGTCAACGCCGCCAACTCTACGCTCATGGGCGGAGGCGGGGTGGACGGTGCGATCCACCGCCGTGGCGGACCGGAGATATTGGAGGAGTGCAAAGGGATCCGCCGCTCCGGCTACCCGAACGGGCTGCCTACCGGAGAGGCCGTAGTGACCACTGCAGGGAAGCTGCCAGCACAGAGGGTAATCCACACGGTTGGACCGGTGTGGAAGGACGGCGCGGCGGGAGAGCCCGACCTGCTCGCCCGCGCCTACCGCAACTGCCTCGAGCGGGCGCGGGAGGAGGGACTGCGCACGATCGCCTTCCCTTCGATTAGCACCGGCGTATACGGCTACCCTATCGATCAGGCGGCGCCGCTTGCCCTGTCGATGGTGGCAGGGTACCTGCGCGAACACCCCGGCGCCATCGAAGAGGTGCGTTTCGTCCTCTTCTCCGAAAAGGACCTGAAGCGCTACCGCGAGGCGCTGGAAAACCTCGGTGCGTGAACCCTCGCGGCGGCCACTCCGCGAGTACCCGGGCCATGCGCCCCCACGGGCTATATTGTCCGGTGACAACCCCCAAGTCTCCGCGCCGCGGCGCTGCCCGCTTCCAGCGCGATCCCTAACGCGCTCCGCCGGCATCCGCGGGATTCACGCTCACCTTCACTGCCTGTTCGAGAATGATCAGCATAGGCGGCGCCTCACGCTTACAGGCACCGGCCACGCCCGGTGATGTGCCAAAGGCCCTCTACGCGGCCTGCCGCCCACGTCGCTCTCTACCCGCACCTCGATGGAGGTCATGCACCTTGTCGATCGCCAGAGTCAACCGGGGACGCAGTGGGATAGCATTGGGTCACGGCAGTGCCCTGCATCGGCCAAAGGTGAGCGAAGGGCATAGCGACTGGCCCGTCATTGGATGGCTACACTGCGCGCGGGCCGTGCGTGACTTGCGGACGCATTCAGGGCGTTCGCCCAAACGGGTTTTGGCGGCGGCCGGCGGCCCGCCGGTGAGCAGCCGGCGTGGCGCCGAGACAGTAATCAGGAAGGGCATATGGCGCATGTTCCCGAGCTGGACGAGCCGCGCGAGCCGGGTTCCATCTGGGCCAGGAGCGCCGATCCGTCCTTGCACTGGAGGCCTCTGGTGGGCGATGCGAGTGCGGGCACGGTCGTGGTCGGCGGCGGATTCACCGGGCTCTCGGCGGCGCTGCACCTTGCCGAGCGGGGCGAGGCGGTTGTCGTGCTGGACGCCGCCGAACCGGGGTGGGGTGCCTCGGGTCGCAATGGCGGCCAGGTCATTCCGGGACTGAAGGCAGACCCGCAGGCGCTCGAGGCCTGCTACGGCCCTGAGTGGGGAGCGCGGGTGGTGCGCACCGTCGGCGGCGCGGCGGAGAACTTGTTCGAGCTCGTCGCCCGGTATCAAATCGACTGCCACGCGCGCCAGGCGGGCTGGATACAACCGGCACATTGCGCCGGTGCCATGGTGGCCGTGCGAGGCCGCGCCCAGCAATGGCGCCAGCGCGGTGTTGACGCCCGGCTCCTCGACGGCGACGAGGTGCGGGGCCTGCTGGGGTGTGCTCCGAGTGTCTACGTAGGCGGTTGGCTTGACCCGCGCGGGGGTTCCATCCAGCCGCTGGCGCTGGCCCGCGGGCTCGCACGCGTGGCGGCCGATATGGGGGTCGCGGTCCACGGCCATGCGCGTGCGACGCAACTGCGCCGCGCAGCCGGCTTATGGGAGGTGGCGACGCCCGCCGGCCGCGTGCGGGCGCAAAGGCTGGTGCTGGCGACCAACGGGTACACCGACGGCCTTTGGCCCGGACTTGCCCGGAGCATCGTGCCGGTTTACAGCCAACAGATCGCCACCGCGCCCCTGGCGCCGGCATTGCGCGAGCGTATACTGCCGCACGGCCAGGTGGCCTCGGACACGCGGCGCCTGATGCGCTACTACCGTCTGGATGCCGCGGGCCGGCTGCTCATGGGCGGCCGCGGGCCATTTCGGGAGCGACCGGGCATGGCCGACACGGCCGTGCTGTACAGGGAGGCGTGCCGCTTATTCCCGGGTATCGAGGGTGTTGCGCTTGAGACCACCTGGGCCGGCCGGGTCGCCATGACGGCGGATCATCTGCCCCACCTCCACGTTCTCGCGGACAACGCCTATGCAGCGCTTGGATACAACGGGCGCGGTGTGGCCATGGCGGTCACCATGGGGCGACTGCTCGCGGACCTGGTCACCGGTGCGTCTGTACACACGCTCGATTACCCGACCACGCCACCGCGACCCCTACCGCTGCATGCCCTGCGGCGTCCCGCCATCGCGGCGCTAACGGCGTGGTATCGCCTGCTTGATTACCGGGATGAGCGCCGAGTGCGCGCCTGACGGAGTGGTCGTGGGCGCGTTACCGCCTGGCGTCGCCGCGGCCGGGGACCGGGATGGCGAAGGGCAGCGCGTCTGCCTCGGCGCAGCTCCAGACCCATGGATCGCCATTGTGCGGTCGTCCAAAGGTGCATTTAACGCTATCTTGTTCCCGGAGCCCGCCGGTTTACTGACCTCGCCAGGGAGGCCACCGATGAACAAACTGCGATTCGAACGGCTCTACGGTGCCGGTCTCGAGGACCGGCTGTGGGACATCGCCCGCCTGCGCATGACGGTGTTCCGGGAATGGCCGTACCTGTACGAGGGTGACGCGGCGTATGAACGCCGTTTCCTGCAGATTTATCCTGACTCGCCGCGCTCGTTCGCACTGGCGGTGCTCGACGGTGACGAGGTCGTCGGCGTCACCACCGCCATGCCCCTTGGCGACGAAGACCCGCAGCTCCAGCAGCCGTTCTTCGATGCCGGCCTGGACGTTGGGCGTGTGTTCTACTTCGCCGAGTCAGTACTGCTGCCCGGTTATCGCGGCCGCGGGCTGTACCGGCAATTCTTCCGCGAGCGTGAGGATCACGCGCGCTCGTTCCGCGACTATGAGTACGTAACCTTCTGCGCCGTGCAGCGCCCGGATGATCACCCACTGAAACCCGCCGACTACCAACCGCTTGACCCGGTTTGGCGGCATTTCGGCTTCGAGCCGCGCGGGGATCTGGTTACCGGCTTCCCATGGCGCGATGTGGGCGAGAGCGAGGAAACGACAAAGCCGTTGCTATTCTGGAGCAAGCCGCTGGACTGAACCATGGGAGGGCTGCCCAAAAAACCGGGCCGCTGTGAGGTAGAGCAAGCCGACTTGAGCGGCCACCGATTGCAGTGGAGCGCAGGCCCGGCACTCGCCACGACAGATAGACGAACGGCCCGAGACTATCCCCGGCCGCGCTGCTGCGCCTTGAGCTCCCTCTCCACGTTGCCGATGATGTCCCGGCTCAGCATGCGCAGGAGCGGTTTCGCGGCCACGTTGACGGCCCTTTCGATTTTTCTGCTGTATAGCCGATACTCCAGCGTCAGGTGGATGCGTGTTCCTCCCTCGATGGGAATCAGGCGATAGCACCCCCGCGTGGGGACGCCGGTCACGGAGCGCCAGGCGAATCGCTCCGGCGGACTGAATTCCGTGATCTCGACATCGAAGCGCAGGGGCAAGCCGGCGACGCGGACCAGCCATTCGTAACGGTTATCGCCCAGGCGCACAATGGAATCGATGGCGTCGCTATAGTGGGCGAACTGCTCCACCCGGCCCACGAGCGCGAACACTGCCTCAGGGCTGGCCTCGATGTCGTCTTGGTGCTCGATGACAGGCATAGGCGTCTCGGCAGATGAGAGCACACTGTAGCGATTCCGCCCGGCAAGCGCACGCGGCGGCAACGAGGGCGCATCGGATGCACACGGATGAGTGACCGGGGCGTCTGTGTGTAGAATCGCAGTCAGCTCCCGCGCCGCGGCAGCCGATTACGCGAGGACCGTTTACATGTCCGAACCGAGCATGACCAACTACCCCGCCGGGGTCACCGCCATTGACGCCGAGTTCGCGGGGACGAAACGGCTGGTCGCAAGCCACCTCGTAGTGGATGCCAAGGAGGCCGCCCTGGTTGATGTGGGCAGCAACTTTTCCGTGCCGCTCATTCTCCGGGCCCTTGAAAGAAAAAAAGTGGCCCGAAGCCAGGTACGCTACGTATGCGTCACGCACGTCCACCTGGATCATGCCGGGGGTGCCGGCGAGCTCATGCGTCAGCTACCGGAGGCCACCCTGGTGGTTCACCCGCGCGCGGCGCGACATATGATCGACCCCTCGGGCCTCTATGAGGGCACCAAGGCGATCCACGGCGAACGCGCAATGGCCCGCGATTATGGCGAACTCGTCCCGGTGCCCGAGCCACGGATCGAGGTGGTGAACGAGGGCGACCGACTGCCGCTCGGCACACGCGATCTCCTCTTCCTGGATACGCCCGGTCACGCCAATCACCATTACAGCATCGTGGACACCTCGGCCAATGTGGTGTTCTCAGGGGATACCTTCGGTGTGTCCTATCGTTCACTGGACACCGCCAATGGGGCATTCATCTTCCCCTCCACGTCGCCGGTGCACTTCGATCCGCAAGCGGCACACCGCTCCGTTGAGCGACTGCGTAATCTCGAACCCGATGCCATCTACCTGGCGCATTTCAGTCAGGTGACAGAGATCGACCGGTTGGCTGACGACTTGCATCGCGAACTGGAGGCGTATGTGGATATCGCGCATCGCCATCGGGATGCCGGCGACGCGCAGGCCAACGCGATCGCCAAGGATCTGGTGGGAAGGTTGACCCAGCAGCTTCAAGCGCACGGTAAGGAAATGTCAGAGCAGAAGGTCCAGCAGACGCTGGCCCTGGACCTGCAGATGAATACCCAGGGTTTGCAGGTATGGCTGCAGCGACAGGCGTGACCCCTCTGGCCGCCTCTGGCGCAGCTTGTGCGATGTGCTATATCACTACGTCCGGGAGGCTGCGCATTTCCACTTTCATGGAGGCTTCGAATCGGCATTACAGGACGCGTTTCTCGAGCGGCACGGCGTCTACGACGGGACTCGTATATTTTAGCCGACCGAGCCGGTCGCAAGAGAGCCTATAGAGTCTCTGGATGGCTTCGAAGGAATGGTCATTCGATCATCCGGTACGTTGCAAACCGTCTTGACTGATGCCCGTGCGAGTGCGTCAATGATTCCCGGTGAGGAGCTTTATCAGGCTTTCGCGACCGGTGCAGCCGGATTGGGCCCTTATGAAGTGACGAACGACCACATCAGGCCGTCAATAAGCATCTCGTCCAATGCGAGCGTGATCAACCTGGAAGCGATGGAGCGATTGCCCGCCGATATTCAACGGGTTCTGGTGCAGACGCTCAATGAGCATCTCTGGCGTGTGACCGCCCACGTCGAGATCGCGAAATCGATCGCCCTGCGCCGGCCAACGAAGCGCAAGGGGAGAAGTTCAGGGAACTGCCGGACGATGTCTTGGCAGCGATGGACGAGGCCGGGGCGAGGATATGGCAAGCCCAAGCTCAGAAAGGCGATAAGGCGGCTGGGCCGATCAGTAAAATGGGGGCATTCCTCGAGGAGCTCGGGCATCTTTGAGCGCAATGTGATGCCGCGCCCGCCATCGAAGCCGTCCGGACGGAATACGTGTCGGGCTCGATTCGCCACCGCTGGCGGTTTCCGCTGACACCACCGCCAGCGGTGGCGAATAGGCGACTCGTGCACGCGCGACCGTCCATCCCCGGAAAGCCCGGGGATCCCGACGCCCAGGCGCGGGGAATGACCGTGAACCACCGCAGCTGCGTATTGTCCACGAAACTGCTCATTTCGCTTTTCCGGTATCCGTTATAGACCCGTAAACAGGACAGTCGAGGTACTGACTCAATGGTGAAAGATCTCACACGCAACATTGCCGACCGAAACGCCTGGCCTGACAGCCAACTCCGGTGGCTGTCAGGCCAGATTGATGAGGAACTCGCTCGGCGTGCCGCGAATAACAACAATAAAGAAGACGATCTGGAAGCGCTGGAGCGGCAGCTAACGGCGGAAGCCAGACGCTATCAACGCTCCGGTGGTGTCATTCGCGGATAGCACCACGTGGGCGGCGCTGGTGTGCGTGCGTGGACAACGCTGTGGGCAGACATATCCACGCCGAACCTGCCTGGCATGCGGGGTGCCGCCGGCAGCCACGGCGGCGGGTTGTCAATGGCCTGGCGAGTCCGAAGTACGGCCACGAGCGCCTGCGGGCCCGTGAATGCTGACCGTGGAGACCTGTTTCGATGAAACCACAGTACGCCCCAGGCCGAAATATCGCCATGAAAGTACCCGCGCATGAGTACGAGCAAACGGTCGCTTTTTATCGGGACGCTCTGGGATTGCCGGAATTGGACGACTCCGTGCCCAGCAGCACCGAGTCGTCCCGCTTCGCCTTCGGCGACAAAATACTATGGATTGACCGCGTGCCCGGCCTCAGCCAAGCCGAGCTTTGGCTTGAAGTGGTAACCGACGATGTGGAGCTGGCTGCGAGCCATCTGGAGGCAAGCGGTTGCGCCCGCCGTGATGAGATTGAGCCATTGCCGCCAGGGTTCAGGGGGTTCTGGGTATCCAACCCGGCGAACATCATCCATCTGGTCACCACGCCGGAATAGCCCACCTGTTCCAGTAAAGCGGCTCAATGACAAGGACAGTCAGCCCGCACTGCTGGGGGGGTCCGCATCGACACCCCCTCCGCACATAACGCCCTCGGCGAGCCGAAAGGCTGCAAAGCATGGCATGGGGGCTATCCAGGGATCATAGGGGACGCGCACAACCCTGCGGGCCACCCCCGCGGTTGACCTACGTCAACCGCCCGGACGCAGGAGCTGCTACATTCAGCGGCACGTCACGGCACCGGAACCCCCCATGGCACAATCACAAGCTCACCCGCGCGCAGTCGTCTTCGCCACCGCGGGTCTGACCAAGGTGTACCGCCACGGCGAGGTGGTGATCCACGCCCTGCGGGGCGTGGACCTGGAGCTCTTTGCTGGGGAGCTCACGGTCATGCTTGGCGCCTCCGGGTCGGGCAAGTCCACACTGCTGAATATCCTGGGGGGCCTGGATAGCGCAACGGACGGGCAGGTGCGCTACGGCGATCAGGACCTGGTGCGCGCGGGGGAGAAGGTCCTTACGGCCTTTCGCCGCGATTATGTCGGTTTCGTTTTCCAGTTCTACAATCTGATCTCGAGCCTCACGGCCCGGGAAAACGTGGCCATCGTCACCGACATCAGCCGCAACCCCATGCGGCCTGAGGAGGCGCTCGCCCTTGTCGGGCTGGAGCGGCGCCTGGACCACTTCCCCTCTCAGCTCTCCGGCGGTGAGCAGCAGCGCGTGGCCATCGCCCGCGCCATCGCCAAACGGCCGGCCGTGCTGCTGTGTGACGAACCCACCGGGGCGCTGGACTCCCGTACCGGTGTGCAGGTGCTGGAGGCCATCGAGCATGTCAACCGTGAGCTGGGCACCACCACTGCGGTGATCACCCACAACGTGGTCATCGGCGAGATGGCCGACCGCGTGATCCGGCTCAGCGACGGGCGGGTGTCCCATGTGCATGTGAATGCCCACCGCAAGGCACCCTCGGAGCTCACCTGGTGAGCGCGCCCGGCGTATCCCCCACCGCCAGCTGCCAAGGAGCGCATTGACACTCGCAAAGGCCGTGGGCAGTCCTTGTCGTTGAACGCCCGGCGATGACCTGGGCGGCGGTGCCGACCAACATCGGGTTACAGCACCCTGGCGTCACGGTCCCCCGCGTCGTTGCTTATGGCTTGCCACGCCCGTTCGCACTGGCGCGCTACGCCGTCACACCCGCCAGTCGCCGTCCTGCCACGTGCCCCGCAAAATAGTCCTACGGTGCTGCAAGAGAATCCAAGCGCGGGCAACCGAGAACGGTGAGAATCAATCAGGAGGGCGTCGCGCTGGGGGCTGGCGGCGCATGCCAGCGCGGAGCTGGCCAACGCAAATGGATTTCGGTGTTCTGACCCAAGGAGTCGACATGCGAACGCAACGTATCAGTGTATTCGTCGTTTTGATGGCGTTTTTCATGACAGGTTGTCATAGCGATAGCGAGAATGAGACCGAGGGCGGTTCGTCTACTTTGCTCGTGGATGGAATACAAATCACTGTAGTCGAAATTGAAGATGCTAATGATGGTTTCTTGCATAAGCGAGTGGGGGTAAGCGTCACCGCAAACGGCGGCCAGCCCGCACCCGACGGCACCCTGGTGCGCCTGCGTGTAATCGACTCCATCACGGCGTATGGAAACGATGGTTCCATCAGTGCGGGGAGTAATCAGTTGGTCTCGGAGGATCCGCTTGCGGGAACATTCAACGACCCCATTGTCCGGCAATTCGAACCCCTCTATGCCGATGGCGCCCAGGTGTTGTTTCTCGGTGGCGTTTTCTCGGATCGAGGCCGTGTTGTCTCCGCCGTTACCGGGCCCAATAGTCTGGACGTCGATGCCAGCTATGAGCAGGACCAAGACGGGCTGCGGTATTGGGTGGGGAAATCCCATTACGGCGTCACCGTCCTTGGCCACGACTTCAGCGCCCTCCCAGACGGTGTCGCGAGCACGGAAGGCGGCAAGGCCTCCGTCATCGTGCGTTACCCCCGCTTTGATTGTGTCACTGGCGATGGTGATTGCCTCGACATTGGTGGATATGGGTGCGGGTCCTACGATGCGAGGGGCCTGTTCCAAGCAGACCACGAGCCCTTTACGGATGAGGACAACCCGCACTCCGAGCAGGTCGTGCTGTTCGCCGAGATCTCGAGCAATTTGTCGCCCGAGTCCCCCCGTCACGTTGCGGTGACCCCCGACTTTTGCTTTCGCGAACCTAGTGAAACACCAGAGTAGCGGGCGTTTCAGATGACTGGGCCCGCTCGTTTGGACCCGTCCAGCCTGGGGGTGAGCGAGTGGCAAAGCGCCTCGCCGGCCTCGGGCCAATCGGGTGAGTGCAATCAACGCTTGCTCAGATGCCCGCGGCGCCGATGAACCCTCCTGCTTGAGAGGGCCTCGGCGCCCGCCCGCTTGACCTGCATCAAACCCCCAAGCGCCCGAGCTGCTACATTCCTCCCAGTTGCAGCGGCAGCCCAAGCCCGCCTGTGCAGCGCTTGCCAGGCGCAGCCGCGTGCCGCCCCCTGATCCACCGCCGGCCCGAGCAGGATCCTTGTTACGCGCCATGCGAGCCATCCACAGAAAGCTGCTGCGGGACCTCATCGACCTTAAGGGCCAGGTGGCAGCCATTGCCGTGGTAGTCGCCGCCGGCGTCATGACCTTGATCATTGCGGTGACCACCCTGGATGCCATCAGCTTGACCAAAGACCGTTTCTACCGGGACTACCGCTTCGCCGAGGTCTTCACCGATCTCAAGCGCGCCCCCGACGGTCTCGCAGAGCGGCTCCAAGAGATCACCGGCGTCGACCACGTGGAAACGCGCGTGCTGGCCCCCGTGCGCCTGGAAGTCCCCGGCTTTGCCGACCCCGTGCGCGGGCAGTTGGTCTCCGTTCCCGACGGCCGGCAGCCAGCCCTCAACCGGCTGTTCCTGCGCGAGGGCGGACTGCCGGAGTCCGGCCGCTCCGATCAGGTGGTGATCAGCGAGCCCTTTGCGCAGGCCCACGGCCTGCGCCCCGGAGATCGGCTGACGGCCATCATCCGCGGGCGCCTGGAGGCCGTTACGGTCAGCGGCGTGGCGCTCTCGCCGGAGTTCGTCTATCAGATCGGCCCCGCCGATCTGCTGCCGGACTACGAGCGTTACGGCGTGCTGTGGATGAACCGCCGGGCACTGGCCAACGCCTTCGGCATGGACGGCGCGTTCAACAACGTCGTGCTGACGCTGCAGGCGGAAGCCGACGAGGCCGCGGTAATCGAGAGGCTGGATGCCATACTCGCACGCTACGGCGGGACCGGAGCGCATGGCCGCGACGACCAGTCCTCGCACCGCTTTCTGGCCATGGAGCTCGATCAGCTGCGGGTCATGGCCGTGGTGCTGCCGACGCTGTTTCTCGGCGTGGCGGCCTTCTTGCTGAACGTCCTCATGGGCCGGGTCGTGCGCACCCAACGCCAGCAAGTGGCGGTGCTCAAGGCCTTTGGCTACAGCAACGGCGACTTGGCCGTGCATTACGGTTTGCTCACGGGGCTGATTGTGCTGATTGGCGTCGCCGCCGGTGTGGGGTTCGGCGCCTGGGCGGCGGACGCGCTGGCGGCAGTGTACATGGAGTACTTCCGTTTCCCGGCCATGAGTTTCCGGTTGCAGCCGCCGGTGTTGCTGCTGGCCGTGGTGGTCGCCGCCGGTGCGGCCGCTTTGGGGACCTACCGGGCGGTACGCAGTGCCGTGAAACTGCCTCCGGCCGAGGCCATGCGCCCGCCCGCACCGGAGACCTTCCGGCAGGGGTGGCTGGAGCGCTCGCGGCTGGGCAGTCTATTGGATCAGCCGACGCGCATCATTGTGCGCAACCTGGGACGGCACCGCTTGAAGGCCGGTCTCTCGGTGCTGGGCATCGCCTTATCCGCGGCTTTGTTGCTGCTCGGCAGTTACCAGTTCAACGCCGTGGATCATATGCTCGACACCCAGTACCGTCTGGTACACACAATGGACGTCAACCTGTACTTCTCGGAACCCACGTCAGCCCATGCCGTGGCGGGCCTCCGGCATAAGCCGGGGGTGCACTACGCCGAGGCCTTTCGTAATGTCCCCGTTCGCCTGGCGGCCAATGGCAATGATTACCGCACTGCCATCCTCGGCATGGACGCCGAGCCGCAGCTCCGGCGCTTGATCGACGATCGCCATCAACCCATGCGCCTGCCGCCGGCGGGGTTGGTGCTCACGGACTTCCTGGCGGAGCACCTGGGCGTGCGCCCGGGAGACACCGTGTATGTGGAGGTGATGGAGGGGCACCGGCGCACCTTGGCCGTCGAACTGGCGGCGACGGTCAGCGAGCCGGTGGGTGTCAGCGCGTATATGGAGCGCCGTGCGCTCAATCGCCTGATGCGCGAAGGCACGGCAATTTCCGGTGTGTGGCTGCTGACCGATGGCAGCATGGAACAGCAGCTCTTCGATGCCCTGCGGGATGTGCCGGGGGTCGCTAGCATCGGACTGATCGGCGAGGCGGAAAGCGCAATCCGCGACTATATCGAGGACACGGTGCTGGTCATGATGGGGGTGCTGTTGCTCCTGGCAGGCTCCATTGCTTTTGCCGTGGCTTACAACAACGCGCGGATCGCTTTTGCCGAGCGGGCGCGGGAGCTTGCGACCCTGCGGGTGCTGGGCTACACCCGTGGCGAGGTAAGCTGGATCCTGCTCGGCGAGATCGGTGCGCTCACTCTGGTGGCCATTCCGGTGGGCTGGCTGCTCGGAACCGGGTTTGCCCTGGGGCTCAGCCACGCCATGACCATGGACCTGATGCGCATCCCCTTCGTGATCACCCCCCAGACCTATGCCTTCGCCGCCGGTGGCGTGTTGCTGGCCACAGCGCTCTCTGTGCTGCTGATCGCGCGCCGACTGCGCCGTCTGGACATGGTTTCCGCTTTGAAGACAGTTGAGTAACCCCCATGAGTACGCGCAAGAAGATCATCCTCTCCCTATTCGGCCTGGCGGTCCTCGGCCTGCTGGCGCTCGCCCTTCGGCCCGCGGCTGTGCCAGTCAGCACTGTAACCGTGGAGCGCGGCCACTTCGCCGAGACCGTTGAAGACGAGGGCCGCACCCGATTACCCAATCCACATACGGTCTCGGCCCCGATAGGCGGCTACCTGCGACGCGTGACGCTGGAGCCGGGGGATGCAGTCGACGACGGACAGCTCCTGTTCGAGCTGGAGCCCGCGCCCGCACCGGCGCTGGATGCGCGCTCCCGCAGCCAGGCCCGGGAGACCGTTGCCGCGGCGAGAGCGCGTCTGGAGGCCACGGAGACGGAACTGGAGGCCCGACAAATCCAGTACGAGCTGGCGCGATCCGATTACCAGCGCTATCAGCAGCTGTACGCGGATGACCTGGTGTCCACGGAGGCGATGGAGCGCATCCGCGCGCAGCGTGATGCCAGCCGCACCGCCGAACGCGCAGCTGAGCATGCTGTGGCGGTGGCCCGTTTCGAACTGGAAGCCGCCCGCGCCGTGCTGGAGATCGCCGACGGCGAGCGCGCCCGCGGGGATCAACCGCGGCTTCAGGCAGTCGCGCCCATTGGCGGCGTGATTACCGCACGGCACCGCCACAGCGAAGGGCCGGTGAACGCCGGCGAGCCCATATTGGACGTGGGCGACCTCTCCACCCTGGAGGTGCAGGTGGATCTGTTATCCATGGATGCGGTGCGGGTGCGCCCGGGGATGCGCGTCGTCCTGGAACGCTGGGGTGGTGACGCGGACCTGGAAGGGCGGGTGCGCCGTGTGGAGCCAGGCGGCTTTCTGCGGGTATCCGCCCTGGGGGTGGACGAGCAGCGTGTGCCGGTGCGCGTGGCCATCACCTCAGAGCACGAGCACTGGGCCAATCTCGGTGACGGTTACCGGGTGGAGGCCCGCTTCATTCTGTGGGAGGACGACGACGTGCTCCAGGTGCCCACCAGCGCCTTGTTCCGCAGCGCGGATCAATGGGCCGTGTTTGTGGTCACAGATGGCCGTGCTGAGCGGCGCGAGATAACGCCCGGGCGCCGGAGCGGCTTGAGCACGCAAGTGCGCGACGGGCTGGAGGCAGGCGAGACCGTCGTCACGCATCCGGGAGACCGCGTGGGCGATGGCGTCCGGGTGACGATGGAGTAAATGACCCCCGCTTTGTGCCGTGAGCTGGGGATTCCCCTCGCCTCGGCGGTTGTCTGCAATCCTCATTTACTGGTAAAAACACAGCCCGGTGCGCCCCATGGGTGCCCGAATGGTGAGGCCGTCCGGTGTGAATCGTCCCTGGACTGGAGAGCTCTCCGGATGCTCACGGGGTGTGTGGCGTGGTTGACTGGAGCTATCGGATTCCCTGGGCTATCGCGGTGGCGGCGGCACTGCTAGCACTCTGGGCGTTGCTAAGCGGCGGGACTGGCTGGCTGTACGGTGTTCCGGCAGCGCTGATTGGGGCTGGTATCGGTGCGTGGCTGGCGCCTGGCAGTCTCCATCGGCCCCGGCCTTTCGCCATCCTCCGTTTCATGGGGCTGTTCCTGGTCAATTCGCTGCGCGGCGGCGCTGATGTGGCCTGGCGGGCGCTGCACCCGGCAATGCCGATGGCGCCCACGTGGACGGATTACCCACTGCGGCTGCACACGCCGGCAGGTCGGGCGCTGTTTCTCGTGACGGTCAGCCTCATGCCGGGTACGCTCGCGGCCGACCTGCGCAACGGGACGGTGCGCGTGCATGTGCTCACGCCGGAGATGGCGGCGGGCCTGCCCCAGCTGGAACAGGCCGTCGCCTCGATTTTCGGGGACGAGACCAGGGAGGCCGGCACATGACGGCGTTTCTCACCCTGGCCGCCCTGGTGCTCCTGCTCCTGTTCGCGCTCGGCCTGGTGCGCATGGCCCTGGGGCCCACACGCGCAGACCGCATCCAGGCCGTGCAACTCTCCGGCACCACCACCGTGGGGATCCTACTGCTGCTCTCGGAAGCCCTGGCCATGCCGGCGCTCGTCCATGTGGCGCTGGTTTTCGTCCTGTTCGCCGCCCTCATCGCCGTTGCCTTCGTCCGTCATCCCCGGAGCCAGGAGTAAGCCATGACGCACTGGATGGCCGCCTTGCTCATCACCGCCGGGCTGGTCTTTTTTCTCGCCGGCACTGTGGGCCTGCTGCGCTTCCCGGATGCCTTTACCCGGCTGCACGCCCTCACCAAGGCGGACAACACGGGGCTTGGCCTGCTGGCGGCCGGCGTGGCCGTGCTCGCCCTGACCTGGCAGCTGGTGTTGCTGATTGCCTTGACCTGGCTGCTCGCAGCCATGGCATCGTCCATCGCCTGTCACCTGGTCGCACGCCACGGCCTGCATCACGACAACCACGAGGAGACCCGCGAATGATGGTCTTCGACAGTCTGCTGGCCCTAATCATCGCGGCGTTGGCCTGGCGCTGCGTGACCGTCCGAGATCTGTTCCAGGCGATCGTCACCTTTATTGTCCTCGGACTGATGCTGGCGCTGTCCTGGACGCGACTGGACGCTCCGGACCTGGCCCTGGCCGAGGCCGGCATCGGCGCCGGGCTGCTGGGCGTGCTGCTGCTGAGCACCTGGCGGGTGGTGCGTGACGCCGGGCCGGACCAAGGTGAGGGTCCGCCCCCCTCGCCCTGGGTACGCACGGCGGCGGCGGTTGGCAGCATTGCATTGGGGACGGCCTTCGCAGTGGTGCTCCACACCGTGGAGGTGGACAGTGATCGCGCCGGCGGCCTGGCCCTGGAATCCCTGGGCGAAGCCGGTGTGGAGCAGCCGGTGACCGCGGTGCTGCTTAACTTCCGCTCCTACGACACACTGCTCGAATTGGGCGTATTGCTCATGGCGCTCATTGGCGCGGTGCTGCTGCGTTCGCCGCTCATTCACCGGCCGGCAGCGGAGGACACCGGCACGGAGTCGCCCCTGTTGCCCGTGCTGGTCACGGTGTTCACGCCGCTGGTCCTGCTGATGGGTACGTTCCTGGTCTGGGCCGGCGCCCACAGCCCGGGTGGGGCCTTCCAGGGCGGCGCGGTGTTGGCCGGTGCCGGCGTCATGCTGGTACTGGGTGGTCGCCTGGGCGGCGACGCGCAGGTTTCGTTGCTCCTGCGCGCGCTGCTGATCCTGGGCGTGTCGGTGTTCACCGTCATCGGGCTGCTGTTGATGCCGCTGGAAGGGGCCTTCATGGCTTACCCGGAAGGGCTGGTGTACCCGTTGATGGTGACCATCGAGTTCAGTCTGGCCTTGTCCATCGGGCTGACCCTGTTGCTCCTGTTCACCGGAACCAACGGCCTCAGGGGGGCGCCGGCTTGAGCATCATGCCCGAACCCTTTGCCCTTGCCGCCGCCGCACTCATCGCCGTGGGCTTCTACGGCTTTATCACGCAGCAGCACCCGCTGCGACGCCTGCTGGCCATTAACATCTTCGGCAACGGCGTGTTCATGACCCTCATTCTGGTGGCGTACTGGCTTCCGGGCGACGCCGATCCGGTGCCCCACGCCATGGTGCTCACGGGGATCGTCATCGCGGTGAGCGCCACGGCGTTCGGCCTGGCGCTGATCCGCCGCCGCATCCTGGACGCCAATCGCAAGCAAGACCACGGCGATGACTGAGTTCCTCCCCGTGCTCGCTGTCTTCATTCCGCTGCTGGGCGGCGTGCTGCAGTTCCTGATGGGACCCCGTGCCGTACCCGTCTGGCCGATGGTGGTCAGTGGCGCCACGACGGTCTGCGCCCTGGCCCTGGTCGGGAGCGTGACGAACCAGGGCGACATCCAGCACATGCTGGGCGGCTGGGAGGCACCGTTGGGGATCCCTCTGCGCGTGGATGGGCTTGCCGCGGTCATGCTGCTGCTCAACAACGTCGTCGGCGGCCTGGTCTCGCTTTACGCGCTGGGGGCCCACGGACGCTCCGGAGCGGTGAACTCCCATTTCTGGGCCCTGTGGCTGCTGCTGTGGGGGTCCCTCAATGCCCTGTTCGTCTCCGGGGACCTGTTCAACCTCTACGTAGCCCTGGAACTGGTGTCCCTGTCCGCGATACCGCTGGTGCTCGTCGCCGGCCCGCGCAAGACGGTGGCGGCGGCGCTCAATTACCTGCACTTCGCCCTGTTCGGCTCGCTGGTTTACCTGGCCGGCGTCGGCCTGACCTACGCCGTGGCCGGCAGCCTGGACCTGACACTGATCGCCGGCCCGCTGGCCGAGGGCGGGCCAGCCGGACACATGGCGGCGGCTTGTCTCATCGTCGGCGTCCTGATCAAGGCGGCCATCGTGCCGTTCCACATCTGGCTGCCCGCAGCCCATGGCAACGCCCCGGCCGCGGTCAGCGCCGTGCTCTCGGCGCTGGTGGTGAAATCCTGCATGTATCTCCTGTTGCGCCTTTGGACCGAACCCCTGGCGGGGATAACAGTGGACGCGGCCGCACAACTCCTCGGCATTATCGGCGCCGCGGCCATCGGTTACGGGTCTGTGCAGGCCTTCCGGCAGGAGCGGCTGAAGCTGGTGGTCGCCTATTCCACAGTGGCGCAACTCGGCTACATGCTGCTGTTCTTCCCCATGGCCGTGGCCACGGCCTGGGAGGGCGCCGTCTATCACGGCGTAGCGCACGGGGTCGCCAAGGCGGCGTTGTTCCTCGCGGCCGGCAACGTCTTGCTGTACGTCGGCCATGACCGGCTGCGGGAACTGCGGGGTTTGGACCGTCCCCTGGCGCTCAGCGTGTTCGCCTTCGCGCTGGCGGGGGTCAGTATCATGGGGCTGCCACCGAGCGGCGGCTTCATTGCGAAGTGGCTGCTGCTAAGCGCCGCGCTGGAGACGGGGCAATGGTGGTGGGCGCTGGTGCTCATTGTCGGCGGCTTCCTGGCCGCTGCTTACATCTTCCGCGTGCTCCGCTACGCGTTCCTGAATGCGCCTGGCCCCACGATTGAAATCGAGGGGCCGGTGCCGCCACGGCTGATGTCCTGGACGGCCCTGCTCCTGGGTGTACTGTCCATCGTCCTGGGGTTCACCACGGCGCCGATTCTGGGGCTACTCGGCGGACTCCCGGGGGCTGCGCCATGAGCACGCTCTACCAGGCCATGCCGCTGTGGGTGCTGCTGATATCGCTGGTCACCGCAGTGGCGGTCTTCATCGCGGGCGAGAAATGGCAGCGGCTTCGCACCGCCTTCAACCTCTCCGGGGCTGTGCTCAAGCTGGTCCTCGTGGCCATCATGCTCTGGGGCGTGGACCTCGGCCACACCTTCGTGGTGCACCTGCCGCTGCTCCCGGGCCTGAACCTGGTCCTGCAGGCGGACGCGCTGGCGCTTTTATTCATGAGCCTCTCAGCGGTGCTCTGGCTGGTGACCACAGTCTATGCCATCGCCTATCTTGAGCGCGCGCCCGATCGCGCCCGTTTCTTCGGCTTTTTCAGCCTCTGCGTCACCGCCACCATGGGCATCGCCATGGCCGGCAACCTGTTCACCTTCTTCGTGTTCTACGAACTGCTCACCCTTGCCACATGGCCGCTGGTGATACACCGGGGCACCGACAAGGTCATGGTCGCAGGCCGCACGTATCTGCACTACACCCTGGGTGGCGGCGCCGTTTTTCTGTTGGGCATTGTGCTGCTCTATCACCTGGCCGGCCCCACCGATTTCGTCGCCGGTGGCGAGCTGCTGCACCTGGGCGAGGACCATGCGGGTGCGCTCACGGCCATCTTCGTGCTGCTGATCATCGGTGTGGGCGTGAAGGCCGCCATCGTGCCGCTGCACGGTTGGCTGCCCACGGCCATGGTGGCGCCGGCACCGGTGAGCGCGCTACTGCACGCCGTCGCGGTAGTCAAGGCGGGGGCATTCGGAATCGTCCGGGTGGTGCACGACGTCTACGGGGTGGAGCTTGTGCAGCAACTCCACCTGGGCACGGCGCTGGCGGTCGTCGCATCCATCACCATCATCTACGGCTCGCTGCGTGCTATCTGGCAGACGGACTTAAAGCGCAGGCTGGCATTTTCCACGGTCAGCCAGGTTTCCTACGTCGCGTTGGGCGTGGCCATGGGGAGCCCGCTCGCGACGATCGGCGGGCTGGTGCATCTGGTCCACCAGGGGCTGATGAAGATCACGCTGTTCTTCTGCGCCGGCGCCTACGCGGAGACCTACGGCATCCACGCCATCCGCGAGCTCGACGGCATCGGCCGGCGCATGCCCTGGACCACCGCCATGTTCACCCTGGGGGCGTTTGGTATGATCGGCGTGCCGCCGCTGGCGGGGTTCATCAGCAAGTGGTACCTGGGGCTTGGCGCCGTGGATGCGCATCAGTACTGGGTCATCCCGGTGCTCCTGGGTAGCACCGTGCTCAACGCCATCTACTTTCTGCCGCTGCTGCACCGGGCCTGGTTCCGGCCGCTTGCCATCACGGACAAGGACCGTGGCGAGGCGCACCCCGGTCTGCTCTGGCCCACGGTGTTCACCGGGCTGTCGGCGATGGGTGTCGGGCTGCTGGCTGCGTTCGCCTGGAGCCCCCTGGGCTGGGTGGAACTGATCGTGGTGCGGGAGTACGGGCTATGAACGCACTGCTGGCATTATTGCCGTTGCTCCCCGGCGTTCTGGCGATTCTTGCCCTTGCCGGGCGCATCGCCGCCCGCGGGGTCACCGTGGGAGTGCTAGTGACAGCGCTGCTGGCGATCCTGGTGGCGGCGCTGAACCCTGGCCCCCTGGAACTGCCCTGGCTGCTGCTTGACACGACACTGGCCACCGACGCAACCGGCGCGCCTTTGCTGGTTGCTGCTGCGCTGCTTTGGGTAGCGGCGGCCACCAGCGCACGGTCACTGTTCGCCGGCGACGGCGGTGCGCTGTTCGCGAGCTGCTTCCTGTTCACCTTCGCCGGCAATCTGGGCGTGCTGATCGCCCAGGACGTGGCGGCGTTTTACCTGTTCTTCGCCGTCATGACCTTCGCCGCCTATGGGCTGGTGATCCACGACCGCACCCGCGAGGCCGTGCGCGCCGGGCGCATCTACCTGGTGCTGGCCGTCGCCGGCGAGTGCCTGTTGCTAAGCGGGTTTTTCCTGCTGGCCGCCGAAGCGGGCAACCCAGTGGCCGCGGACATGGACCGGGTGTATGCGGACCTGGAGCGCGCGGGGCTGGTTGGTGGGTTGTTCCTGGCCGGGTTCGCGGTAAAGATGGGGCTGATTCCAGTCCACGTCTGGCTGCCCCTGGCCCACCCCACGGCGCCGGTGCCCGCGAGCGCCGTGCTCTCGGGGATCATCGTCAAGGGCGGGCTGCTGGGTTGGCTGCGATTTCTGCCAGAGGCCGAGCCGGCACTCGCCGCCGCTGGCGACACGCTTGCCGCGGTAGGCCTCGCGAGCGCTTTCCTCGCGGCCCTGGTGGGCTGTTTCCAGAAAAGGGCCAAGACTGTCCTGGCCTATTCCACCATCAGCCAAATGGGCCTGCTGGCGGTACCCGTGGGACTGTTGATCGCCGGCCGGGGCGAGGCGCCGGTGCTGCTTGCAGTGATCGCGGTCTTCGCGACCCATCACGCGCTGGCCAAAGGGGCGCTGTTCCTGGCAATGGACCACATCAAGGCCGGTGGGCGCGCCATGGCGATGGTAATGGTGCTGCCGGCCCTGGCGATCGCCGGAGCGCCCGTGACCTCGGGCCTCGTCGCCAAGGCTGCGGTGAAGTCGGCCGTCCCCGATCCCCTGCCGTTGCTGATCACCTTCACGAGCGTGACCACGACCCTGCTGCTGGCGCGCTTTCTGGTGCTTGCCTGGCCAAGTGGAGCCAAAAACGCCGGCGCAATCGCGCGTGTGGCGATCGCGGCCTGGCTGCTGGTGATTGCGGCCGGGCAGCTCTTGCCCTGGACCCTCGCCGGGCCTGCGGGCCGGGCCTACGCGTTTCAGGCAGGCGCCCTGTGGGATGCGGTGTGGCCGCTGGCACTCGGTATCGGTGGCGCCGTACTTGCCGCGAGGATGCTGCGCCCGTGGCGAGTGCTGCCGGAGGGCGATATCGTTGTCCCCGTCGAACGGGGCGTGATCGGGGCTTACGCCGCCGCGGTCCGTGCTGCCACCGCGCTGTCGGCGCGTAGGCCCGCGCTACCGCAGGACATCCCCTGGCGCCAATTGGCTGGACGTCTACTGCCGCACAGGGAGCCGGATATCCCCTGGGTTGGGGTGCAGATGCTGGTTCTGGTACTGCTCCTGTCCGTGATCTACTTGCTGGCAGGCTGAGGCCTGACCCATCGGGGCAGGCCTGCCGGCGTTGAAGGTCAATCATCCGAGCCATCGGCGGGGCCGTGCCCGGCCTGGCCGTGTTCGTCGTACTCGAGCCACGCCTCGTGGATCGCGTCGCTCCATTGGGACTGGAACCAGGCAATGACCGCGTCGATCTCCGCCTCATCCAGCCTCTCCCCGAACGCCGGCATGTTGTTCCAGCCGTCGTGGATGACCATGCGCAGCTCGTGGAGCGGGTGGTGCCAGGCGTGCGCCGTGCCGTCCAGCGGCGGCGGCGGCATGTGGCCGGCTTCGTCGCGCTGGCGCCAATCGTCCGATCCCTGGGCTTGAGCTCCGTGGCAGACAGCACACTCGGCCTGAAAGACACCTTCACCGATCTGCACCTGTTCGTCGGTATACCACCGCAGCGGCTCCGGGTCGCTACAGGCGCCAAGCAACAGCGCTGCAAGCACGACGCTTGCAACACGGCGCCATCCTGGCGCGCCGTGTGGTGCCCCAGCGCATTGCCGTGCGCCACTCCCCGGCACCCAGTAAGTGCGCGTGTTGGCCGTGCTCACATTGGCAACCTCACTAGTGTCCTGTAACCGAAATTCGTTATCTTTTGAGCTGCCTGTCCGGCCGTGGAGCAAGGCGCGGCTCGCAGCCAATGACCGTCGCCCTTGGCAAGAGGCGCAACACCGCTGCGCGGCCGGACAGGCGCTCCCGGAGGGCTTGCCGGTGCGCCTCCGAGGCGGTGTTGCCGGTCCTCGCCGTAGGGCCCGCTACGCCTTC
>NZ_SKOG01000029.1 GCF_007120195.1 Aquisalimonas sp. | reverse complement strand
CTCCTCCAAATGGCTCGCGGGCAGAGTAGCTTTGTTTGCGCAAGGTAATACGCTCAGCCGCCTTTAGGTAGCGCATCACTTCCACCTTATTGCTTAGCAGTAAACGCGGCACCGCTATGGGGGTGCCACTGCTGTCTTTGGCTATCATGGTAAAATACGATGAATTACAGTGCTTCACCTGCCCGGTTTGAATGTTCTGTGAATCAACACGGATACCCACCACCATAGAGCTGGTGCCCACATAGTTTACCGAGGCCTGCAAGGTTACCAGTTCCCCGACTTCGATCGGGTTGAGAAAATCGACCCGATCCACCGAAGCAGTGACACAGTACTTGCCGCTGTACTTAGAGCCAGAAGCAAAGGCAATTTGATCCATCAATGACAGCAAATACCCACCGTGAATTTTACCACTAAAATTAGAGTGAGAAGGCAGCATCAGCTGCGATAGTGTGATCTGTGAGCTGGCCACGCTTTTGTAGTCGATATCCATAATCCTGCCCTGTTGCTAACGGCCACTGCAGTGCATCATTTTTGTGTCAAAGTACTTGTAGTTTAGTGAAGCCACGAAAAAAGGGGAATGCCTCATTCAGTTGCGCCGCGACTGGTCCCCCTGAACCAGCACTCGGGTGCAATGGCGACTGTCGCATGATGGTTGCGCCTGTTGCTCGCCGGGGCATCCGACCCGCCCCTGTGCCACCATGTCGCAACCGATGGGTATCAGCCACCGCTCTACGGGCGTCGCGGCGCCTCGCCGTCTCCGTCGCGGGCATGGGGTCCGGCATTCTCCGGGCTGCCTCCAGCAAGGTCACTGGCGACGATGTACACAGCCCACCAGCGTCGCTCGGTTACAGGACGCTAGCTCAGGCGGTTGTAGCCATTGAGCGCCGCCACGCGATAGGCCTCGGCCATGGTGGGATAGTTGAACGTGGTGTTGATGAAATACATGAGGCTGTTCGACTCGCCAGGCTGCGCCATGACCGCCTGTCCGATGTGCACAATCTCGGCAGCCTGATCGCCGAAACAGTGGATGCCCAGGATCTCCAGCGTGTCCGGGTGGAACAGCACTTTGAGCATCCCGGCACTCTGGTTCGCGATCTGCGCACGGGCTAGATCCTTGAAGAAGGCACGCCCCACCTCGTAAGGCACTTTGGCGGCGGTCAGTTCTTGCTCCGTCTTTCCCACCGAGCTGATTTCTGGGATGGTGTAAATGCCCGTAGGAATGTCCTCCACCAAACGGTAATCGCAACGCCCGAACAGGATGTGTGTCGCTGCGAATCGGCCCTGATCAAAGGCTGCACTGGCCAAGTTGGGGTACCCGATTATATCCCCCACCGCGTAAATATGGCTTTGCTCCGTCTGGTAGTCCTCGTTGACCTCAATCTGGCCGCGCCTATTCGGCTGGATGCCCAGTCCCTCCAGGCCCATGTCCTTGGAATTGCCGCTGCGGCCATTGGCCCATAGCAGGATGTCGCCTTTGATCCGCTTTCCCGACTCCAGGTTTGTGATTACGTGGTCGTCTTTGGGCTCCACGTGGGTGTAGAATTCATTGTGCCGGATCAGCACTCCGTGCTCCCGCAGGTGGTAACTGAGCGCATCGGAAATCTCGTTGTCCAGGAAGTTGAGCAGGCGCTCGCGGGTATCGATGAGGTCCACTTTGACCCCAAGCCCGCGAAAGATCGAGGCATACTCGCATCCGATTACGCCAGCACCGAAGATGGTGACAGTGCGCGGCGTATACTCCAGCGCGAGGATCTTGTCGCTGTCAAACACCCTGGGGTGATCGAAGGGCACGTCATCCGGCTGGTAGGGCCGCGAGCCGGTGGCAAGCACGAAGCTGGCGGCGCGCAGACGCAGTTTCTTGCCCGCGGGCCCGGCCACGTCAACCGTGTTCCCGTCTACGAATCGCGCTCGCCCGTGCAACACCGGGATCTCGTTGCGGCTGTAATAGCTCGCCCGCAAGGCGACCTGCTTGCTGATGACCTGCTCCGCGACCTTCAGCAGGGGCGGGAATGACAGGCGCTTGGGCGCAGCCTGATCTCGAAACAGCGGGTTGGAGTTATACTCCATCATGCGACGCACGTTGTGGCGCAACGCCTTGGACGGAATAGTGCCCCAGTGCGTGCAGCCGCCGCCCACATCGTGGTAATCCTCCACCACCGCAATCCTTTGGCCTTTCTTGGCAAGGGTCAGCGCAGCGCCCTCGCCGCCGGGGCCGCTGCCGATGACCACGGTGTCGTATTGCTGCTCCTTCATCGCTCTACCCTCACGCTGCCGACTGAAGCAAGCCGCCATTGTAGGCAGCCCCGGCCCGTGGTCGACAAGCCAGTGCGTGATGACCGCCCAATTCGGGCGTCCCCGGACGCAGCAGGACGAACCGCACTGAGAGAAATCGTCCTGGTAACGGGCGGGGGCCAAGCCTTAATAAGGCCGGCATCAGATTCACTTCCCGGAAGCCACTTGTAGGTGTGCCTGCACCAGCAGACGCGGGACCGAGCGCACAATCCCAGGCCATTGGACGTCACGGCTCACGCTGCTCGACGGCGGCGACTGAGGCGGCTACAGTCGCCTTGGTTGCGGGACTTTGGCTAATGCTCCGCGTGATGTTCCGGGTCGCGCGCGAGGCAGCTGCCCCGATTGCCGAATGCGCCGGGCTGCGCAAACGGGGGTCAATCGTCTCGGGGAGGCCTGTGGCGCGTGTTAGTACGCCGCGGTCTCCTCCCACGGCACGGAAGCCCCCAGCCGCTCAAGCAGCGCTGCCTCCTCCATGAGATGGAGTTCCCGCTCACCGTCCAGCCAGGTGTCTGACTTCATGAGCGCTTTGCGCACGCCGCTTCCATCCTGGGGCATAAACAGAAAGACCTGCATACCGTAGGATTCCCGACCGACGGTCACATCCCATGGTTGGCCCTGCTGGTCCGTTACCCTGCGCATCGGTTTCTCCTGCTGGGGCTTCGCGACCGCCCAAGTATATCACTGTGGCATGGGAGCGCTGGCGTGGCGCGGCTCAGAGCAGACCGCGCTCGGCGAAGGACACAGGGTCGCCATCCCCCACGACGAAATGATCCAGCAGGCGGATGTCCACCAGCCCCAGGGCCTCCTTGAGCCGGCGGGTAATCTGCTCGTCCGCGCGGCTCGGCTCGGCGACGCCCGAGGGATGGTTATGGGCCGCGATCACGGCAGCCGCGTTATAGGCCAGTGCGCGGCGGGCGACCTCGCGGGGGTAGACGGCGGCGGAGTCGACGGTGCCCTGGAACAGCTCCTCGAAGCCCAGCACCCGGTGGCGGTTGTCCAGGAACAAACAAGCGAAGATCTCGCGCTGCTGATGGCGCAGGCGTGATTGCAGAAACTCGCGGGTGGCGCGGGGGCTGGTCAGGGCATCGCCGCGCTCCAGGTCTGCGGCCAGATAACGCCGGGCCATGGCCAATACGGCCTGGAGTTGTGTGTACTTGGCGTCGCCCAGGCCGGGGCCGGCGCAGAAGCTGTCGCGATCGGCCTCAAGCAGGCCGCGCAGGCTGCCGAAGCGGCTCAGCAGCTCCCGTGCCAGGTCCACGGCACTTTGCCCCCGGCTGCCGGTGCGCAGAAAGATTGCCAGGAGTTCCGCATCGGAAAGGGCATCGGCCCCATGGGCGAGCAGGCGCTCCCGCGGGCGCTCCGTCTCGGGCCAGTCCGTGATGGCCATGGTCGGTCTCCTTCATCCTTGAGTGACTGGTCACTTTTAGCCATTTGTGATTGGTCTTGCAAGCATGCACAGTTATGCTCGTGTGCCGGATTGCGTACACTTTTGGCGGTTCGTGGTGAAAGCCCACAGTAGCGATGGTGACAGCATGACCGATCTCCGCGGCAAACGGATTCTTCTGGGGGTCTCCGGCGGTATCGCCGCTTACAAGAGCGCCGATCTTGTGCGCCGACTGGGCGATGTCGGTGCGGAGGTCCGCGTGGTCATGACGGCGGGCGCGCAGGAGTTCGTGCGGCCGCTGACGTTCCAGGCGGTGTCCGGGAATCCCGTGCACACGAGCCTGCTGGACCCGGAGGCTGAGGCGGCCATGGGGCACATAGAGCTTGCCCGCTGGGCCGACGGGGTACTGATCGCGCCCGCCAGCGCCAACGTGATCGCGCGGCTGGCAAACGGCCTCGCCGACGACCTGCTGACCACCCTTTGCCTGGCGACCGAGGCGCCCGTGGCGATCGCGCCGGCCATGAACCGGGTGATGTGGTCCCACCCCGCGACGCTGGCGAATGTCACCCGATTGGCAGAGCGCAACGTCACGGTGCTGGGCCCCGGCGACGGCGATCAGGCCTGCGGGGAGATTGGTTCCGGGCGTATGCTCGAGCCCCTGGACCTGGTGGATGGCCTGGCGGGACTGTTCCCGGCGCCCGCGCTGACGGGGCTCCATGTGTTGCTGACTGCGGGCCCCACGCGCGAGGCTATCGACCCGGTACGCTATATCAGTAACCGCAGTTCCGGGCGCATGGGGTTTGCCGTTGCGGCCGCCGCGGCCCGTAGCGGAGCGCGCGTTACCCTGGTCACCGGGCCCGTGGAGCTGGTGACGCCCCCGGGCGTGGAGCGGGTGGATGTAGAATCGGCGGCGCAGATGCACCAGGCAGTCATGGAACGACTGGTGGACTGCAGCATATTTATTGCCTGCGCCGCAGTGGCCGATTACCGCGTGGCCACCCCCGCTGATGCCAAGATCAAGAAACGCAACGCCGGCATGGCGCTGGAGCTGGTGCGCAATCCAGATATCCTCGCCGACGTCGCCTCCGTGGAGCAGCCGCCGTTTACGGTCGGGTTTGCCGCGGAGACACACGACCTGCAGGCCAACGCCGAGGATAAGCGGCGCCGTAAGGGCGTGGACATGATCGCCGCCAACTGGGTGGGACGACCAATCGGCGGCTTCGAGGCCGCGGACAACGCCTTGGAAGTGAGCTGGGAGGGGGGCCGCGTGGCGCTGGAGTCCAAGCCCAAGACCCGGCTGGCGGTGGAGCTGCTCGAGCTCATCGGTGCGCGTTACCGCGCGAGCCGGACACCGGATTACGGGGCGAAGGCATGACGTCAAGCGTGGACCTGCGGGTGCTGGACGCCCGCCTGGAAGGCGAGTGGGGGCTGCCGGGATACGCCACCGACGGCTCGGCGGGTGTCGACTTGCGGGCCTGCCTGGATGCTGAGACTGCGCTCGCCCCGGGGGCCACGCTGCTGATCCCGTGCGGGCTTGCCATCCATATCGGTACGCCGGGGCTGGCTGCCATCATACTGCCGCGCTCCGGGCTGGGCCACAAACACGGCATTGTGCTTGGGAATCTGGTGGGTCTGATTGATTCCGATTACCAGGGGCAGCTGTTCGTCTCGTGCTGGAATCGCGGTAAGGCGACCTACACCATCCAGCCCGGGGAGCGGATCGCGCAGCTGGTGTTCGTGCCGGTGGTCCGACCGGAGCTGCGTCTGGTGGAGGGTTTTGAACCAAGTGACCGGGGGGAGGGCGGATTCGGTCACTCCGGCCGCCGCTGACGGCAGGGTTTCGTGCTGGGGCTGCGCCATACCTACTATGCCCCGGATGACCGTCGCGCAACGCCCGGCGGCACCGGAGCTAAGCAGCGGGGACACTATGGCAACGACGGATACTGACAAGGAGAACGGTGTGCACGTGGATCGCAACCTGTTTCGGGCCTATGACATCCGGGGTGTGGTGGGAGATTCCCTCTCCGCCGACGTGGTTCGCGAAATCGGCCGCAGCATCGGCAGCGAGGCAGCGGCGCGCGGCTGCACCGATGTGGTGGTGGGGCGTGACGGGCGATTGTCCAGCCCGGAGCTATCGCAAGCCCTGATCGAGGGCTTGAGCGCCACCGGGCGCCACGTTATCGACATCGGCCAGGTGCCCACCCCGGTCATGTATTTTGCCACCCACCATCTAAACACCGGTACCGGCGTGGAAATTACCGGCAGCCATAATCCGCCGGATTACAACGGCATGAAGATCATGATTGGCGGCGAGACGCTCTCCGGGGACGCCATCGCTGGCCTGTACCAACGCCTGCTCGCCGGGGATCTACTGGAGGGGAAGGGGCGGGTCCAGCGGCAGGATGTGGTGGAGGACTACATCGACGCCATTGCCGCCGACATCACCCTGCACCGCCCGCTGCGAGTGGTGCTCGATGCCGGCAACGGCGTGGGCGGTGGCGTTGCGCCGCAGGTGCTGCGGGCCATCGGCTGCGAGGTGGAGCTACTGTATTGCGATGTGGATGGCACGTTCCCCAATCATCACCCTGACCCCAGCGACCCGGCGAACCTGGAGACCCTGATCGACCTGGTGCGTTTGCAGCAGGCAGATGTCGGGCTGGCACTGGACGGCGACGGTGACCGCCTTGGGGTAGTGGATGCCACCGGCAAGATCATCTGGGCGGACCGACAGATGATGCTCTACGCCCGGGACGTACTCAGTCGCCACCCCGGTGCGGACATCGTGTTCGATGTCAAATGCTCCTCGCAGCTGGCCCAGGTGATCTCTGAGCACGCCGGCGTGCCCGTGATGTGGCGCACCGGTCATTCACTCATCAAGGCAAGGCTCAAGGCCAGTGGTGCACCGCTGGCTGGGGAGATGAGCGGACATATCTTCTTCAACGACCGCTGGCCGGGGTTCGACGACGGCATCTATACCGCGGCCCGATTGCTGGAGATCCTGTCCATGGAGACGCAGTCCAGCACCGATGTCTTCGCGGCGCTGCCGGAAGCGGTCAGCACGCCGGAGATCAAGGTCAACCTGAAGGAGGGTGAACCGCCCGAGGTCATCGCCCGCCTCGTTGCCGCGGCAGAGTTTCCGGATGCGCAGGTGACCACAATCGATGGCTTGCGCGTGGACTTCCCGGACGGCTGGGGGTTGGTGCGGGCAAGCAATACCACGCCGTGCCTGGTGCTGCGTTTCGAGGGTGATGATGCCGAGGCCCTGGAGCGCATCCGGGCCCGCTTTCGCGAACTGCTGCTCCAGGCCCGGCCCGGCCTGGAGTTGCCGTTCTGAGACGGCGATTACTGTTCAATCGAATGCGCACCGGCGCACCACACTTGTTCGCCGCCGTCGAACAGCACGCAGGGTAACCATGAGCACGACCAAGACACCGGCCGAGGTGGCCGAAGTCCTTACCGAGGCGCTGCCCTACATCCGCCGCTTCCACGGTACCACCATCGTGGTGAAGTTCGGCGGCAACGCCATGGTGGACGACGCCCTGAAGCGCAGCTTTGCCCGTGACATCGTGCTCATGAAGCTGGTGGGCTTCAACCCGGTGGTGGTCCATGGCGGCGGCCCGCAAATCGGCCAGCTGCTCGCGCGCATCGGCAAGGAAAGCCGTTTCATCGAGGGT
>NZ_SKOG01000075.1 GCF_007120195.1 Aquisalimonas sp. | reverse complement strand
TCTGCGATCGCGTCCTCGTTGATGTCGGCGATCATCAGCTGCGCGCCTTCGCTGGCGAGACGCACGGCGGTGGCGCGGCCGATACCGCTACCGGCTCCGGTGATGACGGCGACGCGGTCCTGAAAGCCTGCTGTCATGGCTGCATACCTCTCCCCTTGCTATGGGCCGCATGGCTGGCGGCCGTGCCGTGCTCGGGCGACTGTCGTAGCAGGTACTGAGCACCACACCATGGCGGGGCCGATGCCCCGCGGCATTGCAACCCATGGGAGTCAGATCGATGCGATGGCTACAGTGGCGCAAGCGCGGCGGCGTGGCGGCAACGGCATCGGTCAGCGCTGTGATACAGCGGCCCTCCGCGTGGCCTTGACAACGCTCGGTATCCGTACCGCTGCGCCAACTCCCCGTTCCCGACCTGCGATTGACGCCGTAGACTGTAATCGGTTGAAAGTGACTTGCGTCGTTGCCTCGGACTGCAGTGCCATGGGCAGACACCTGCGTCCGGATCGCCGCTGCCCGCTCGGCGCACATCGCGCCGAGCGCGGCGTGATGCTCGGTGGCGATGCTGGTGTGGCCGTGGCGAATGAGCAGGTTGTCCATCATGGTCTCTGAGCCGCTGTTGCTCCGCCGCGTTACATGCCTGCGGTGGCGCCGTGCTTGCAGTCGCCGGCCCCTTGAGCCGGCCATATGGGCTTGGGGTAGCGAGCGCTTGCCGTGATTGCCGCCTGGCGCACGGAATGCGCGAGACACCCACGCCGCGGGTGGCCGGTCACGCTATCAGGGAAACGGTACACGCTCATTCCGGTTTCGACAACCGAACATGGATTTCGCCTGGCGGAATAGCGTGGACATACATGGCGAAACGGCATTCCGCACTGTGGACAAGAACGCCGGCTCCAGTGGTAGTATGGGGGTCAAACTGATCGAGTCCGCGTTCTGGTCGGATGCCCGAGGGTGATGCAGCTGGATGGAGGATCTCGCAGGTATCGGTGGTGGGCCGTCTTCAATTGACGAGGGAGCATGCGACAAAAACCAGTAGCGTTAGTTGATTTCAGTGCCGAACAGGAAGAGGGCAAGAAAGACCGCAACTTCGTGATGGCACTCGCGCGCGGGCTTGAGATCCTGCGCGCTTTCCGGCCGTCAGACGGGTTGCTCAGCAACCAGGAAATCGCCGCGCGTACGGGGATTCCCAAGCCAACAGTCTCCAGGCTGACGTATACCCTGACCAAGCTCGGCTATCTCAGTTACTCGAGTCGCCTGGAACGTTATCAGCTCGGAACCGGCGTGCTGGCGCTGGGCTATTCCAGCTTGGCGAGCATGGGCATCCGGCAGGTCGCTCGGCCGTTGATGCAGGAGGTCGCCGACGAGACCGGGGCGTCGGTGTCGTTGGGTAGCCGTGACCGGTTGACCATGGTGTACCTTGAGAACTGCCACGGGCAGGGTGCGTTGACACTGCGCCTGCACGTCGGCTCCCGGATCCCGGTGGCAACCACCGCCATGGGTCGGGCCTTTCTGGCTGTGCTACCGGATAGCGAACGCGGTTACCTCCTGGATCACATCCGGCGCAAAGATGAGCAGACCTGGCCCCGGGTCAAGCAGGGTATCGAACAGGCGATGGTGGACTACCAGGAGAGGGGATACTGCGTCTCTGTCGGTGAGTGGCAGCGGGACGTGAACGCGGTCGGCGTCCCTTTGGTACTCGATGACGGCTCTGACGTGGTGGCATTTAACGCCGGTGGGCCCTCATTCCGGCTCCCGCGCGAGGAGCTCGATGGCCACCTGGGGCCCCGGCTGGTCAATCTGGTACGCACGGTCGAGGCGCGTCTGTCGAGCCATCGATAGCCCGGCGGACGCCATTGCGCTCAGCTGCGCCGTTCAATGATGAACGTTGCCATTTCGCGCAGGCAGTTGGCCTGGCTGTCGAAAGGCTCGAGGCTCTCCAGGGCGCGCTCGACCAGTTCCTCCCCATGACGACGCGCTTCCGCGAGCCCGAGCAGCCCGGGATAGGTCGCCTTGCTCAGGCGCGCGTCCGATCCGCTCGCCTTTCCCAGGGCCTCGGTGTTGCCCTCCACATCGAGGATGTCGTCCCGGATCTGGAACGCCAGCCCGATGCTCTTGGCGTAACGGTCGAGCCGTTCGAGACGGTCGTGATCGTAGTCTGGGTGGCACAGGGCACCGAGCATAACGCTGGCCCGAATCAGGGCGCCGGTTTTGTGCACGTGCAGATCCTCCAGCTGGGCAAGATCGAGCTCTCGCCCCGTGGCCTCAAGATCCAGGGCCTGGCCACCCACCATTCCCCGCGATCCCGCCGCTACAGACAGGCTTGCCACCATCTTCAGGCGAGCTTCGGCACTCACGTGCCCTGGGGTTTCCTCGGCCAGGGCGCGGAAGGCCAGTGACTGCAGGGCATCCCCTGTCAGTACAGCCGTGGCTTCGTCGTAAGCCTTATGGCAGGTGGGACGCCCGCGGCGGAGGTCGTCATCGTCCATGCAGGGGAGGTCGTCGTGGACCAGCGAGTAGGCATGGATGAGTTCCACGGCACAGGCCGGTCCGTTCAGGTGCTGGGGGTCAAGCCCCACGGCCTCGCCCGTGGCGTAAACCAGCACCGGGCGAAGGCGTTTGCCCGTTCCCAATACGGCGTATCGCATCGCCTCGTGCAGGCGCATGGGCAGTGTCGCAGCCTTGGGGAGCAACCGGTCAAGGGCCTCTTCGACCTGCGCCTGGTAGGTCGGCAGCCGTTGCTCCAAAAGCTTACTCGGATTCCGGTTCGAAGGGCTCGACACGGTCTTCGTTTCCCTCGCGGGTGAGAATTTCCACCTTCTGTTCCGCGGTCTTTAGCGCCGTCTGACAGTGGCGCGTGAGCTCAATGCCACGCTCGAAGGCCTTGAGAGAGTCCTCAAGCGAGAGCTCGCCTGTCTCCATACGCTCGACCAGGCCTTCAAGCTCCTTGAGTGCCTGCTCGAAGTCGATGGTCTCGGCGTTGTGTTCCGCCATGCTCGCCCCTCGGCCCTGATATAGGGAATGGACCCGCATTTCCCTGAGAGGGGGGAACGGTAGCGCAGCGTGCGGGAGGGGTCAATTTGCGCACTCGCCGCAGGGCGGTGTGCGCTGTAGACTGCTCACGCCGACGGCGGCTCTCGCCGTCGGGTCCATGCACGCAACCGTTCCAGCGCTACCCTATGGCAGAGACTTATGATTCCGCATCCATTGAGGTCCTCACCGGGCTGGATCCCGTCCGCAAACGCCCCGGGATGTACACCGACACCAGCCGCCCCAACCATCTAGCCCAGGAAGTCATCGACAACAGCGTTGACGAGGCGATCGGGGGTTATGCCCGGCAAATCGTTGTCACGCTGCACCACGATCAGTCCCTGTCGGTGGAGGACGACGGCCGCGGCATGCCGGTGGACATCCATCCTGCCGAGGGCGCGCCTGGCGTCGAGGTGATCCTTAGCCGGCTGCACGCCGGGGGCAAGTTCTCCAGCAAGAATTACCAGTTCTCTGGGGGGTTGCACGGGGTCGGCGTGTCCGTGGTGAATGCACTCTCGCGCCGGCTGGATGTCACCGTGCGGCGGGGTGGCCGCGAGTACCATATCGCCTTTGCCAACGGCGAGAAGATCTCCGAGCTGCGAGAGACGGGCACGGTGGGCAAGCGACACTCGGGCAGCACGTTGCATTTCTGGCCCGACAGCAGCTATTTCGACAGCCCCAAATTCTCCGTGCCGAAGCTCCGGCACGTGCTTCGCGCCAAGGCGGTGCTGTGTCCAGGGCTGGAGGTGGTGTTCCGGGACCAAACCACCGGCGACGAAACGACCTGGTGCTATGAGGACGGGCTTCAGGACTACCTTGCCGGCGCATTGGTGGATCTCCCGGTTTTGCCTGCGCAATTGTTCACCGGCGTCATGACCGGGCGTACGGAGACCGCCGAGTGGGCGCTGGCCTGGCTGCCCGCAGGCGGCGAGGCAGTCACGGAATCCTACGTGAATCTGATCCCCACGCCCCTGGGTGGCACCCACGTCAACGGGCTGCGCACCGGGCTGACCGACGCCATCCGCGAGTTCTGCGAGTTCCGCCATCTCCTGCCGCGGGGCGTGAAGCTGGCCCCGGAGGATGTCTGGGAAAACCTCAGCTACGTACTCTCGGTGAAACTGCAGGAGCCACAGTTCTCCGGCCAGACCAAGGAGCGGCTGTCCTCCCGCGAGTGCGCCACGTTCGTCTCCGGGGTGGTCAAGGACGCGTTCAGCCTATGGCTGAACCAGCACGTGGACACCGCCGAGGCCATCGTCCAGCTGGTGCTGTCCAATGCCAATCGGCGCATGCGTTCATCGCGGAAGGTGGCCCGTAAACGCGTGAGCAGCGGCCCCGCCCTGCCGGGCAAGCTCGCCGATTGCACGGTCCAGGATCCGCAACGCACGGAACTGTTTCTGGTCGAGGGCGATTCCGCCGGTGGTTCAGCCAAACAGGCTCGGGATCGCGAGTTTCAGGCGGTGATGCCCTTGCGCGGCAAGATCCTCAACACCTGGGAAGTCGATCCGGGCGAGGTCATGGCGTCCCAGGAGGTGCACGACATCGCCGTGGCGCTCGGTATTGAGCCCGGTTCCGATGATCTCTCCAAACTGCGCTACGGCAAGGTCTGCGTGCTGGCGGACGCCGACCCGGACGGTGCTCATATTGCGACGCTGCTGTGCGCCTTGTTCCTCAGACACTTCCCCGCGTTGGTCCGCGCCGGCCACGTGTTCGTCGCCATGCCGCCGCTGTACCGGGTCGACGTGGGCAAGCAGACCTTCTACGCCCTCGATGAGCACGAGCGCGAGGGCATACTCGACCGAATCCAGGCCGAGAAGCTCACGGGCAAGATCTCGACGACACGCTTCAAGGGCCTGGGCGAGATGAACCCCGTGCAACTGCGCGAGACCACCATGAACCCGGATACGCGCCGCCTGGTGCAGCTCACCGTGGACGCACCGGAGGAGACCGAGCGGCTCATGAACATGCTGCTTGGCAAACGTGCCGCCGGCGAGCGCAAAAGCTGGCTGGAAAGCAAGGGCAACCTGGCGGAGATCGTGCTTTGAATACTGAACCGAGCGAGCCGTGATGGACACAACACCAAGCCAGGAGTTCGAGTCTCGCCCGCTGCACGAATTCACGGAGAAGGCGTACCTGGACTATTCCATGTACGTCATCCTGGATCGTGCCCTGCCGCATATCGGCGATGGCCTCAAGCCGGTGCAACGGCGGATCGTCTATGCGATGTCCGAATTGGGCCTGTCGGCGCTGTCGAAGCACAAGAAATCTGCGCGCACGGTCGGTGACGTGCTCGGCAAGTATCACCCGCATGGCGACTCCGCCTGTTACGAGGCCATGGTGCTCATGGCCCAACCGTTCTCGTATCGCTATCCGCTGGTGGACGGGCAGGGAAACTGGGGTTCCCCGGATGATCCCAAGTCCTTTGCGGCGATGCGCTACACCGAATCGCGCCTGGCGAAGTACGCACAGGTATTGCTGGCGGAACTGGGGCAGGGCACGGTCGACTGGGTGCCGAATTTCGACGGAAGCATGGACGAACCTGCGCTGCTGCCGGCACGACTGCCCAATGTGCTACTCAACGGCGGCACCGGCATTGCCGTGGGTATGGCCACGGATATCCCCCCGCACAATCTGCGCGAGGTCGCTAGTGCCTGCCTGCGCCTGCTCGACGCGCCGGATCTCTCCGTGGCGCAGCTATGCGAGCACATTGAGGGCCCGGATTTCCCCACAGCGGCGGAGATCATCACTCCGCGCGAGGAGATCCTTAAGGTCTACGAAAAGGGTACCGGCAGCATCCGCACCCGCGCGCGCTATCACGTTGAGGACGGCGATATCGTGATCACGGCGTTGCCGTTTCAGGTCTCGGGCAGCAAGGTGCTGGAACACATCGCCGGGCAAATGCAGGCGAAGAAACTCCCCATGGTCGAAGACCTTCGGGATGAGTCCGACCACGAGAATCCCACCCGATTGGTGGTGGTGCCCCGGTCCAATCGTGTGGATACCGAACAGGTGATGAAGCACCTGTTTGCGACCACCGATCTGGAGAAGAGCTACCGTGTCAATCTCAACGTCATCGGCCTGGACGGGCGCCCGCAGGTCAAGCGTCTCGACAGTCTGCTCTCGGAGTGGCTGCAGTTCCGCACGCAGACGGTGCGCCGCCGGCTGCAGTGGCGGCTGGACAAGGTCGAGGCGCGGCTGCATATCCTCGATGGCCTGCTGACGGCCTACCTGAACATCGACGAGGTCATCGCCATCATCCGCCAGGAGGATGCCCCCAAGCCCGTGCTCATCGAGCGCTTTGCGCTGAGCGACAGGCAGGCGGAGGCCATTCTCGAGCTGCGCCTGCGCCACCTGGCGAAGCTCGAAGAGATGAAAATCCGCGGCGAGCAGGACGAACTCCAGCAGGAGCGCTCGCAGCTGCAGGAGGTGCTGGACTCCGAGGTCAAGCTCCGGGCCCGCGTCGGCGAGGAACTCGCCGCGGATGCGCAGACATACGGCGACGACCGGCGCTCACCGTTGGTGGAGCGCCATGCCGCGCGCGCCCTCAACGAGTCGGCGCTGCTGCCCAGCGAGCCCGTGACGGTCGTCCTCTCGGAGCAGGGCTGGGTGCGGGCAGCCAAGGGTCACGATATCGACCCGGGCTCGCTCAGCTTCAAGGCCGGTGACGGTTATCGCGGCCACGCCCGGGGGCGCAGCAACCGACCGGCCCTGTTCCTGGACTCCACCGGCCGGGCGTACGCGCTACCGGCCCATTCCCTGCCTTCGGCGCGCAGCCAGGGCGAGCCCCTGACCGGGCGGTTGACGTTGCCGGCCGGGGCCAGGTTCGAGTACGTCGTCGCCGGTGATGAGGCTGACTTGGTTATCCTGGCATCGGATGCGGGTTACGGCTTCGTAACCGCGGTCGGTGATTTGCTGTCTAAAAACCGGGCAGGTAAGGCCGTGATCACGTTACCTGACGGGGCCCGGCTACTGACCCCGGTCGCCGTGCATGATCGGGAGACGGATCGCATCGCGGCGATCTCCTCCGCGGGCCGCTTACTGGTGTTTCCCTTGCGTGACCTGCCGCAGCTGGCCAAGGGCAAGGGCACCAAGATCATCGGCATTGCGCCGGACCGGGTCAAACGCCGCGAGGAGCTGCTGATTCGGCTCGCCGCGGTGCCGCACGGTGGTGGCCTTGCCCTCACGGCTGGCAAGCGCACGCTGACATTGAAGCCGGCAGATCTCGACAATTTTGAGGCCGTGCGTGGTCGCCGCGGAGTCCCATTGCCGCGCGGTTTCCAGCGCGTCAGCGAAGTCGGGGTGGTGGAGCCATCGGCTGCGCCACCTGCCCCCCGGGGTTGAACCAGCACAAACGGCCCCTATCTAAGAAAAACACGCAAGCGCACTGGCTTGCATTGAGGACTCACGGTGTTGTGGGTTATCGGGTTTCGCAGGAGGACAGGATCGAACCATGAAGCGGATCACGCTCTTTCTCATGACCAACCTGGGCATCGTTGTGTTGCTCGGGATCATGCTGAATCTCTTTGTCGAGCCGTGGATGGCACGGGAAGGGATGCACATGAACACCACCTTCATCCTGGTGCTGGCCGCGATCTTTGGCATGGGTGGCGCGTTCGTCTCGCTCGCCATGTCCAAGATGATGGCCAAGCGGATGACCGGGGCGAAGGTTATCGACAAGCCGTCCAATCCTTCGGAGCAATGGCTTGTGGACACGGTCCGCCGGCATGCCCGCCAGGCGGGCATCGGCATGCCCGAGGTGGCGATCTACGATGCGCCGGAAATCAACGCATTCGCCACCGGCATGAAGCGTGACGATTCGCTGGTGGCGGTGAGTACGGGCCTGCTGCGACAGATGAGCGCCGATGAGGCCGAGGCGGTGATCGGCCACGAGGTGGCGCACATCCAAAACGGTGACATGGTCACGCTGGCTTTGATCCAGGGAGTGTTGAACACATTCGTAATCGTGCTCTCCCGGGTGGTCGGTATGTTCGTCGACAAGGTGATCTTCAAGAACGAGCGTGGTTACGGTCCTGGCTTCTGGATTACGGTGATTTTCGCCCAGGTGGTGCTGGGGCTCCTTGCCAGCATGATTGTCCAGTGGTTCTCGCGCCAGCGGGAGTACCGGGCCGACCTCGGGGGCGCGAAATTCGCTGGCCGCGAGAAGATGGTCGCGGCGCTGGAGAAGCTCAAGAAGAACGTCGAGCCCTCCACCCTGCCGGAGCAGGTGGAGGCCTTCGGCATCTCCGGCAGGGTGGGCACGGGCATCAAGCGCCTCATGATGAGCCACCCGCCGCTTGATGACCGCATCGCGGCGTTACGCGAGCGGCGTTACGGTTGAGGCCGGATCAGCGTGCGGCGGCGGGCACAGGGCATAGACACGCTCAAATCACCGTGCCTGAGAAGTCATAGTTCATTTCCTTTGTTGGGGCCTGCAGAAAGTGACCCTGCACGAAGTCCGCCTGGTACCGCCAGTAGGCGGCCATGGTCATGGCGTCTTCGACATAGCCGCCAATGACGTGCTTGTGCATCGAACGGGCGTTTTCGATGATGCTCTTCACCCGCTCTTGAGAGTCCGCGTTAGCCGCAAGCCCCTGACCCAGTGAGCGGTCGAGCTTGAGGTAATCCGCTGGCAGGTGCTTGAGCAGCTGGAATGGGTTGGCACCGCTGCCGAAGTGATCCAGGGTGACGGCGCAACCGAGCGCCTTGAGCCCATCGAATGTCCTGCGCGCGTCGTTGAGCTGCGTGACGGCTACCGGTTCGTCAATCTCAAAATTGAGATGGTGCCCCTTGATACCGTAGGCATTCATGCGCTCGTCGAGATACTCTACAAAGCCGTAATCGGACAACGTCGGGCCGGAGAGCTTGATCATGAGCATCAGGCGGTTCGCCCTCTCAAGCTTTGGCTTAAGTGCCCGCAGTGCATTATCTACCACCCAGCGATCGACTTTGGCCATGATGCCGGCGTGCTCCGCATGCGCGACGAACTCTGTGGGGACGAGTTCGACACCGTCCTCGCCTCGCAGGCGGATGCGGACCTCGTAGCGCCCGGAGGTGTCTCCGGTCAGTGAGGCAACCGGCATGTAGACCAAGTAGAATCTGTTCTGCTCGAGCGCGTCCTCGATGACGTCCTGCCAGCCCTCGTTGCCACCGCCCGGATTCTCGCGCTCCTCCGCAGCATACAGGTGTACTCGGTTACCTCCCGTCGCGCGGGCCGCTTCGCAGGCTTGATGGGCGGCTGCAATGGCATCCTTGGCCTCCAAGGTGTGCCCGTCCACCATGACGGCTCCCACCGTGCACGTCGAGGTCACGGTGTGCTTGCCTGCCTGGACGATATGCCCTTCCACCCGCTCGCGGACGGCTTCAGCCAGGGCCAGAGTATCGTGAACGTTGCGGTGCGGTAACAGCACCAAGAACACATCGTCGGCGAACCGCCCGGCGGAGTCGCCGTTGTCCAGCTGCTCGGAGACAATCTGCGCCACGTCCTGGACGACTTTGTCCCAGGCGTCGAGGCCGAGCGTCTGCCGAACGCTGCCGAGGTTGTCCACCTGAATGTAGAGCAGGCCGTGGCTGATCTTATCATCCGGCGCGATAGCGCGAACGCCGTCTGCCAGCACCTCGAGGAAATCCATGCGGTTGGATAAGCCTGTGAGGAAATCCTTCCTGCTGGGGGCCTCCGGCTGCGCTTCCAAGTCGCGGTGACCGGACTCACCTCGGATCAGAACCTGTGTGCAGGCCTCGCCCTCGACACTCGCAGCCGACAGGCTGACATGGACGGGTAGCGCATGGTCCTGCACGACCATGGCGACACGCATTTCGGGCTCGGCGCTGTCGCCCTTGGCAAGGCGCCGGAGGAGGTTCTTGAATGCCGTCTGATCCTCCCGGGTGATCATGTCCAGAATAGGCGTACCCTCAATGTCCTCTAGCCCATCGACGCCGAACTTCTGCAGATAGGCCTGGTTGGCGTATATGTGCATGCCCTCGTGGATATAGGCAATGGCATCCCGGGAGCTGTCCAATAGAGCGCTACACCGGCGCTCCGATTCCTTGAGCGCCTTTTCCATGTGGTACAGACGCCGGCGTTGCCGTAGATGGGTGAGTTCACGCCGTACAACGAGTTTCAAGTGCTCGAGGTCGTTTTTACAGACCAAATCGAAGGCGCCGGACTGCATGGATTCCCGGCGCAGTTCCAGGCTGTCCTCGTCGGCAACGGCGATCAAGGGCAGATCGCGCGCGCTCTCCTGGATGGTATAGGCTGCATCGGCCAGAGGCAGCTCGTCGAGGTGCAGCGAACACAGAAACAGCTCAAAGGCATGGTCCGACAGGGTCTCGCGAAGATCCTCTTGATCCTGAATGCGTGTCGCGCGCACGGCATGGCCCGCGTTACGCAGCACACTAATGAACATCTCGGAGTCATTGAGAGAGGCATCTGCCACCAGCAGCCGGAGGACGTCATCCTGATTCATGGATTCCAAATTCTGCCTGTCGTTGCGGCGGGGCGGGACGGCGTCAATCGACGTCGCCTACGTCCTTGCGCCGGTAAATGTAACGCGCGAACCCTGATGTGCGTTCGATGCACGCCCCGAGCATGACAGCTGAACGACCGCCGCCTGAATGCAAAACAATCGGCTTACCCGTGTTGTATCCCAGCGCCGGCGTCACCAGGCTGGCTGGCACGCCCAGCTGCGTGACCTCGGGCGTCAGCAGGGCCCCGGTGGGTATGGTTAGACGGCCATCCGAAACTTCTGCCTGGATCTGAACGGCCCTCGGACAGGGGGAGATCACCTGAATGCCAGCCTGAATGTTCTCCCCCGGATGGTGCCGTAGCCAGCGGATGACGCCAAGCTCCCACGACGCGTCCAAGCCTTTGGGGCGATCGCGGATCAGTACGAGTTCACCGACGCGCGTCGTGCCTGGCGCCAATGTTTCGGCCATGAGCAGGTAGCCTTCCGCGGAGCGGTTGGTCACGCGCCACCGGCTGTCTACGGCCGTCGAAGGCCTGGGCGCGGCTTCTTCGCCTTGATTCCTGGTCGGTTGTGTTTCTGCCAGCAAGTCCTGTGTGGGGTAGATCATTTTCCAAACGTCGTCTTGCGGAAACCCGGCCCTGGGTGCCCGGGATTCAAAGGTGGCCGATTTCGGGGCAGCCGTGTCGGCGGACAGGGCGCGGCAGATTCGTGTCAGCCCGGTGATCATGGTCATCTCACCGGTCGAATGCCGCCGTGGGAAGCGTCGAGGTGCCGTCGCGGAAAGCAGCCTGTAGAGTTGCTCGGCATGCTGGCGTTCCTCCGCTGTCATGGGCGTGGTCGATCGCCACAGTTGTGCGCGGCGCTGCAGTGTGCTGTTCATGGCTGTCAGCAGTGGCGTGGTGATCAGGGCCAATGCCTGCTCCGGCGCCGGGTCCATGGACGTGATTAAAAAGGGGCCCGCATCGCTGTTCGGGTCCACTGCCAGGCGTGCCGATTTGCCTGTCCGCGCCGGGGCAAAATGCAGGTAGCGGCTCCAGCGCCCGCCCTGGTCGTACAGACCCAGCACTTCACTGCTGGACAGGCCCCAGGGGTTGCATGCGGCCGTGAGCAGCGCCTGGCCATACGCCGGAACAGGTTTACGGTAACCCGCTTCCAGGCCATGGGTGTGCAGCAGTGTCCACAGGCCCTGCGGCGGGTCAACGTGGGCCAGATAACACTCGACCAGGGTCAATCCCGCATGGTGCACAATCTGCCCGCCGGCGTGGCGCGCCCGGCGGCCGAGACCTTGATCGGTGGCATGAATCAGGCGGTAGGCCCGTATCAGGCTGCTGTCCATGTGCAGTGCAACTTGGAAATAGCGCAGGCTTGCCTCGGGCAGCGGTTGCGCTGCGTCGCGGTACGCTTCGCGCAAGCGCAGCAGAAGCTGCGCGGCATAGGGTTCCAGGCACCGCAACAGCGACAGGCGCCGGGGTGAGCCGACTCGGGCCCGATTCAGCGCTTCCAGCTGATCGATGAGCTGCTGAGCCGCTCCCAGGGTATGCGCCATCGGGAGATCCGACAGCCAGCGCCTGAGTGCCGCGACCTGCAGGATGCAGGGGCTTTGGGCTGGATCGGCTTTGCCATCGTCGGCACTGAGCGAGGCAAATGAGTCGCTGGTCATGCGGTAATCATCCATGAAGCGATGTCGATAGTGGGGTCTTGGCCGGGGCGCCCGGGTCTTCCCGCGCGAGCCTGGGCACCAGGTAACCCGGTAGCCTTTCTGTCAGTGTTGCAGCCAGCGCCCGAGCATCCTCTTCCCGGACCAGGTAATGGGCGGCCCCCGCAACCCGATCCAGCTGGTGCAGGTAGTACGGGAGCACGCCGATGGTGAACAACCGTTCACTCAGCGCCGTCTGCGCGGCAACACTGTCGTTGATGTCGCGCAACAGCACGGTCTGGTTGAGGAGCATAACACCGGCGTCACGCAGACGCCGACACGCGTGGTGTACTTGCTCGTCCAGCTCGTTGGCGTGATTGGCATGCAGCACCAGGACGGGCTGCAGACGGCTGCCCGTCAGCCAGTCCAGCAGCGCGGTATTGACGCGCTGCGGCAAAACCACCGGCAGGCGCGAGTGAACGCGCAGCCGTTGCAGGTGGGGGATTCGCTGTAACTGCTCAGCGAGCGCGGCCAGGCGGTGGTCCGGGAGCGTGAGCGGGTCGCCGCCACTGAGGATCACCTCTGTGATGTCCGGGTGGTCGCGTATATACGACAGCGCCGGTACCCACTGCTGTCGGGCTGCGTGGGCATCGCCGTAGGGGTAGTGACGGCGGAAACAGTAGCGGCAATTGATGGCGCAAGCGCCGGTGGTAATCAATAGCACCCGTCCATGGTACTTGTGGAGTACACCCGGCGCGGTCATGGCGGGCAGATCACCGACTGGATCCTGACTGAATTGGAAGTGGCTATCCTGTTCCTCGGCCAGCGGCAGGACTTGACGTAGCAGTGGGTCATGCGGGTCGCCGCGGCGCATGCGCGCGACAAACCCGCGTGGCACACGCATGGGGAAATCCTCATGGCCCGACTGTGCGGCTGTTAACCAGCGCTCCGACAGGCCGAGGGCCGCCAGCAGATCCCGCGGATGGCGAAACCCCCGTGACAGTTCCTTCTGCCAGGCTGGAGTGCCGATATCTTGGCTGAGTGCGCCTGCGGACATACCTGGGTTCAGCGCTTCCTTGTTCTAACGTCGTCGATTTTTCGTTAGCATTCGGGGCCGTGTCGACCTGCCAGCGCCGGCGTTGGGCAGTGCCGCTCGACAACAGGACCAGAGTCCACACTAGCACATCAGCCGCGGGGGCAGCAGGCTGCATGCACGGGCGATCACACTAGGCAATGGTGAAATAATGGCGACGTATACCACCAACCAGTTCAAGGGCGGACTCAAGCTCATGCTCGACGGCGATCCCTACAGCATCGTCGAGAATGAATTCGTGAAACCTGGCAAGGGCCAGGCGTTCAACCGGGTCAAGCTCCGCAATTTGAAGACCGGCAAGGTGCTCGATCGGACATTCAAGTCCGGTGAGTCCGTGGAAGCGGCCGACGTGCTGGACACCGAACTCCAGTACCTCTACAACGACGGCGAGTTTTGGTATTTCATGGATCCGGAAACATTTGATCAAGTCGCCGCCAATAAGGCCGCCATGGGTGATGCAGGCAAGTGGATCAAGGAACAGGATATCTGCAATGTCACCCTGTGGAATGGTGAGCCGCTGCAGGTGGATGCACCGGCTTTTGTCGAGCTCAAGGTCACCCAGACCGACCCGGGTGTGCGAGGTGACACCAGCAGCGGGGGTAGCAAGCCGGCGACGGTGGAAACCGGGGCCGTTGTGCGGGTGCCACTGTTCATCGAGGAGGGCGAGGTGCTGAAAATCGATACCCGCTCGGCGGAGTATGTGGGTCGGATCAAGTGACTCCGCCGGCGTTGATGACGCCTGCGATGGGGGCGGCTTCAGCCACACCTCTGGGCGACCCTGATGATCGGTCTCGCCCCAGGCTGGGCCCGCGGGCTGGCGGGCGATGACCGATTCCTGGCGGCCCGCTGCCACCCTTGAGACTCTGCGCGCACGCGCCGAATTGCTGGCATCAGTGCGTGCTTTCTTTCGCGAGCGAGGGCTTCTGGAGGTGGAGACACCCACGCTCTCGGCCGCCGCTGTGGTGGACCCGCATGTGGAGTCCCTCGAGACGGCCTACCAGGGGCCGGGTGGACCGTTGTGCGGCCAACTTTATCTCCAGACGTCTCCGGAATTCCCGATGAAGCGGCTCCTCGCTGCCGGGGCGGGATCCATATGGCAGATCGCCCGGGTTTTCCGCAATGGCGAGCGGGGCGCCCGGCACAACCCGGAGTTCACGATGCTGGAGTGGTACCGCTGCGGCTGGGATCACCGCGACCTCATGGCGGAGGTGGCGGCTCTTGTGGCTAGCGTCATTGGCCCGCGGCAGAGCCGGTATCACACCTATGCATCCCTGTTTACGCCCTACGGCATCGACGCCCACGCCGACGCAGCGGCGAAGCTCGAGGATGCGGCCTGCCGGATTGGCTTGGTGCCGCCCGCCGCGCTTTCGCGCGCGGCGCTGCTGGACTTGCTGTGGGGCCACCGCATCGCTCCGGAACTCGGACGGCAAGGTATCGATTTCGTCTACGATTTCCCGGTCGAACAGGCAGCGCTCGCCCGCGTGCGCCAGGGCGACCCGCCCGTGGCGGAACGCTTTGAGTGCTACGTGGACGGCATGGAGATCGCCAATGGTTTCCACGAGCTGGTGGATGCCGACGAACAGCGCCGGCGTTTTCTCGCCGATCAGGCGACACGACGATCCTGCGGCCAGCACGTGCCGCCGCTGGACGAGCGCTTGCTAGCGGCGCTTCGGGCTGGCCTGCCCCAGTGTGCGGGTGTCGCACTGGGGCTCGACCGGCTGTTTATGGTTGCACTGGGGGCGAGACACATCGACGAAGTGCTGGCGTTTCCGCTGGAGCGGGTGTGATCGCTCCGTGACTGGCAGCGCCGCACGCCGGCGCTGCTACTTCTCGCCGATCTCTGGCGTGAGCATCTTGGGATCACCCGCATGGTCCACGGTTTCCAGACGCACCGGTCGCCGCCAGATCCGATGGATGTAATTCAGGACCTTTCTCGAGCGGTTGACATCCAGTCCGCGCCCATCGTTGTGGTGATCATGCGCGAGGTCCAGGCGGCCGTCGAGCCCCATGGAGCGCACGTAGATGCGAGGGCCGCCGTAGTTAAACTTGGGCGAGAGAATGTTCTCGCGCAGGCTGTCGATCTCCCGGTCGCGGATAATGTAGCGCTCCTCGCCACCGGCACCTGGACGGCGCGTGTAATTGAATAACTCCAGCTCCGCGGCGAGGTCTTCGTCAAGGAAGTTTCGGATGAAGCTGAAATCGTCCTCGTCGCGGCGGATGGCCAGGGCTTCGTCCAGGGTGCAGTCGCGCATGATGCGCTCCCACATCGAAAAGCCCAGGTGGTAGGGGTTTACCCGCAGAGAGACGGCGTCGTCGCCAGCGTAGGGCCGGACCACGTCGGAGTGCGTCTTGATCGCATCCAGATACACCCGATGGGGCAGGAATTCGGCCTCACGCAGCAGCCGCGCATGCCAGTAGCTGGCCCAGCCCTCGTTCATGATCTGGCAAGCGAACACCGGATAGAAATAGAACGACTCCTCGCGCACCGCCAGGAAAATGTCGCGCTCCCAGTCTTCGAGTTCCGGCGCATAGCGCGCGATGAACCAGAGCAAATCGTATTCGGGTGCAGGCGGAATCGGGACCCGCTCTTGGGCCGGCGGCGGCTCTAGAGGCTGCTCACCGGGCAGTTGGTTGTAGTGGCGCTGGAACCCCTGGGCTTGAGGGCGAACGGGCCTTTCCCGCGTCACCGGGTAATCGACTCGGTTAAGCCCCTGGTTGACGTCCACGTTAGACTCCAGCGCCAGGGCGGCATCGAGCACCGCCTCCACCCGGCGCTGCCCACGATCCTCGATGGCCGCCTGGATGCGGTTCGCCCGCGCGGCTGCCTGCTCGACGATGTGATAACCCACTTCGTGCTGCATGCGCGCGAACAGCTGATTATTGCGGGAGAAGTCTGCGTGCCCGAGCACATGGGCCGTGACCAGCGTGTTCTCAGGCAGGGCGTTGTCGTCCACCAGATAGGCGCGGTTCGGGTTCCCCGGAAACACGACCTCGAAGATCTTCGAGTGGCCCATGCGGTGCTGGACATACTGGTAGATGTAGCGCACTCCGAAGGACCAGTGCGGCATGCGAACCGGCAGTCCATAGACGGCAACCTCCATCATGAAAGTCGCCGGGACCAACTCGAAGTCCACCGGATAGAAGCTCAGCCCGCGATCCTTGGCCAGGGCCTCGATACGCGGTGCGTAGTCGGCCAGCTGCTCGTTGCTCATTTCCGGGCCGTGAATATGCTCCACTGTCACCTCCTGGCTTGTGCTGCCGGGGTTGGCTCGCCTGGCAGGTTTAGGCGCTTTGTGCAGTGCTCGCCTGCCGTCGGAAGAATGCGCGAATCGCCTCCCAGATGTCCTCATCCGCATGGACGGTGTAACTGCTCACCGGGTAGTTGCGGGCCTCCAGGGACTTGAACAGTCGCCCCGTCTCCGAGCGCGCCGCCTCGAAGCGGTTCTGCGGCGTCTCCACCAGACCCATGAAGTTCACCCGCCCGCCGAGTTCGGTGGCCAGCGATTCCGCAGCCTCCCGGTCATCGGCAAAGTTGTCTCCGTCGGATGCGTAAAAGATGTACTGGTTATACTGAGCCGACGGGTAGCGCTCGTCGAAGATATCGCGCACCTTGCGAAAACCGCTGGAGGCAACGGTTCCGCCAGTGGCGCTAATCTGGAAAAAATCTTCCTCGCTGAATTCCCAGGCCTCATTGGTGTGGGCAACGAAGACCGTTTCGATGTTGCCGTACTGCCGCCGCAACCCCTGGGTCGCCCAGAAAAAAAACGCCTTGGAGAGCTTGCGGCGGTTGGCGTCCATGCTGGCGGAGACGTCCAGAATGAAAGCCACGACCGTGTTCATGGCGGGCCTGCGACGCCGCGAGAGCTGCCGGTAGCGCAGGTCATCGTCGGTGAAGGGCACCGGATCGGTCTGCACCGCCCGGCGCTTGACCGCCTCTTTCACCGTCCGGCGGCGATCCAGACGCGACCGCGGACCGCGGCGATCCCAACCCTCGGGGGTGAGTTCGTCGTCCTGCAGGGCATCGGCGGTCTTGGGCTGGAGGTCGGGGAGTTCCAGCTCCTGCCAGATCCAGTCGACAATGTCGTCCACCTTGAATTCCAGCACAAACTGGAATTCCCCCTCACCGCTGCCTCCCTCGCCACTGCCCTTGCCGCGTCGCGGTTGGCCACCTGTGCGGTAAATGTCGCCCGGCTTACCGCTGCCCTGGCCGACGCCATCATCTTCGTGGGGATCACGGAGCCGAAACCGGTAATGCTCCATGAAACGCACAGGCACCTGCAGCGTCCGATCGCCGGGGCGGCTCAAGATATCCGACCCGGTCACCATGTCCGGCAGGTGGTCACGGACGGCATCGCGGACCTTCTGATTGTGCCGCAACCAGTCGCGTGCACCACGGGAGAATAGATCGTACCAGCGATTCCGGACCGCCATACGGGAGATGGGTTGTGTGTCGTCGTCGCGCATATCGCCCCCGGGAAAGCATTCTGGGTCCGGGCGGCCAAGCCTCCGCCCGAACCCCGTGACGCCTACTCCTGGGAGAGCAGGGTGGTGACGTAATTCAGCGCCTCGCGCGCACTGTGCGCGTCATACCCGTAATCGCTCACCAGGCGATTTTCCACGGCAGACACTTTCTTCTGGGTCTCGTCATCCGGTCGGGCACTGGATGTAACCAGCCGGAGCACATCCCGTCGCTCCTGGAATAGGTACTGCTCCACCGCCTCACGCAGTCTCGCATGACTGCCAAGGGTGAACTTATCGCCGCGCTTGTAGGCCCCCATGGCTTTGCGCACCACCTCCTGGCGGAAAGAGTGCTTGCCGGCATCGGAGATGCTGATCTTCTCCTCGACACCACGCAAAAAGCGTTCGTCCGCCTCGCGTTCCTCACCGGTGATGGGATCCTGCACCTTGCGGTTGTCGAGGACCGCCTCGACCTCGTCCAGGTACTTGTCAAGCAAGTCCTGCGCTTCTTGCTCAAAGGACACGAAGAGCGCCTTGTGAACGTCTTCCTTGACCCAGTGGTTGTAGAAGTCCTTACGCGTGGTCACCAGCAGGTCCACCCAGGCTTTCTTCTCTTTGATGTCCATGCGTGCGTCGGAGTCGATGGCGTCCTTGATCGCGATAAGCACATCCAAAGATGTCAAGCTCTTGTTTTCGCTGCGACTAATGGCGCCGGCGAGGGTGTTCACCACGAAGCGTGGGCTGACGCCATCCATCCCTTCGTCAGGGTTTTCGTTGCGGATCTTCTCGACCTCCGAGCGCGAGACGCCTTCCACATCCTCGCCCGCATGCAAGCGCACCTTCTTGGTCAGGTCCAGGTCGGCACGCTCCGAGGGCTTGAGGCGCGTGAGCACCGCGAAGACGGCAGCGAGCTTGAGTGCATGCGGATCAAGGTGCACTTCCTTGAACGTCGGCGTGGACGAGGTGAGCTTCTGGTAGATGCGCGCCTCGTCGGGATAGCGCAAGGTGTAAGGCACCTGGATGATGACCATGCGGTCGAGCAGTGCCTCGTTCTCCTTTTCCTGGAGGAACTTGCGGAACTCCGCCAGGTTCGTGTGGGCGACGATGGTCTCGTCCATGTGGATGAGCGGGAAGCGTGAAACCTTGATGTTCTTCTCCTGGGTCAGCGTCAGCAGAAGATACAGGAACTCGCGCTTGACCTTGAGAATCTCGATCATCTCCAGCATACCGCGGTTGGCGGCATAGACGGCGCCGGACCACGACCAAGCCCTTGGGTTGCCCTCATCGCCGTACTCGGCGACCTTGGACAAATCGACGGAGCCAACCAGGTCGGCGATGTCCGCTGTGGTCGGGTCGTGGGGGGCGTAGGTGCCAACGCCCACGCGCCCGGCCTCGCTGATGAACACACGCTCCACCGGCACCTGAGTGAAATCTCCCTCGTATTCCTCCTCCAGCATGGCGCGGGTGTACGGCGAGAGTTCGCCGTCGATGTTGACGCCGTAAGTGTCGCGGAACTCGGCACGCTTGCTCTGCGGGATGAGCAGCAGCGGATTCTCGTGAATCGGGGAACCTTTGATGGCATACATCGCCCCCTCGTCCGTGAGGCTGTACTCTTCCAGGCCGCGCTTGAGTAACGTCACCAGACTGGACTTACCGCCCGAGGGCGGCCCGAGCAGAAGCAGCAGTCGGCGCCCGACCTCAGAGCCCTCGCTCGCGGCCTTGAAATAGTTGGCCACACGTTCCAGCGCCTCGTCCATGCCAAACAGGTCGTTGGCGAACAGGTCGTAGCGGGTGATGTGTTCGCCTTCGTCCGAACGCTGGCTCCCGTGCCAGCGAATCATGTCCCAGAGGTACTGGTGACTGGTGCGCGCCAAAGCAGTCGGCGCTGCGGGGAGTACCTCACGCAGGAACGTTCCGAACGTTCCTTCCCAGTGTTTCGCTTTGTGTTGCTGTGTGTAGCTGACCAGGGAGTCGACGAACTGATCTTTATTTACCATAACCGGCCCTCTGCGGAATGCTGGTAACGCGAGACTTCACTATGGTGACCGGCCATCGCTCCCGACCTGTTGCACGTGCCCGGAGCCGGTCACTACACGCCCACGCTCATCTGCTTGGATTGGGCGTCGAGTGGTTTAGTTCCTAATGGCGTCAACCCTTATCCCCATTATGATCCTCGTTGTCACGGTTTTCTGCCCCGTTGCGGGGGATAAATTCTTCGTTTCATGACAGCGTTCACGCTTTGCCCGTGCGCCGGTAGACTGGCTGCGCTCGTGCGGGGAAGCCCGTCCACAAGCCAGCGAGGAGCGACAATGAGCGCATCAACCCCGGAGGAGGCACGCGCGCGGATTACCGCGTTGCGCGAGCAGATCGACGAACACAACCACCGCTATTACGTGCTCGATGAGCCCATCCTCGCGGACGGCGAATACGACGCCCTGTTGCATGAGCTCCAGGCGCTGGAAGCGGCGCACCCGGAGCTGGTGACCCCAGGTTCTCCGACCCAACGCGTGGGTGCGGCACCGGCCGAGGGGTTTGGCAAGGTGGTGCATGGCCAACCCATGCTGTCGCTGGAGAATGCCTTCGATGACGGCGAACTGCGTGAATTCGATCGCCGCGTGCGCGAGCGTCTGGGCGCCGCCTCGGTTACCTACATTGGTGAACCGAAGCTCGACGGTCTATCCCTCAGCATCCGCTATGAGCACCGTCTGCTCGTCCAGGCTGGAACCCGCGGTGACGGCCGGGTGGGCGAGGACATCACCAACAATGTGCGCACGGTGCGCAGCGTCCCGTTGCGCCTGCGTGGGGAGAGCGTCCCGGAGCACCTGGAAGTGCGCGGCGAAGTGGTGATCCGCCGCCGGGATTTCGAAGCGCTCAATACGGCGCGCCTGGAACGTGGTGAGCGGCCGTTCGCGAATCCGCGCAATGCCGCCGCGGGTAGTGTGCGGCAGTTGGATCCGAAGGTCGCCGCACAGCGTCCGCTGACGCTGTTCGCTTTCGGGGTCGGTGAGTGCAGCATCTCACTGGGTGAGACCCACTGGCAGGTCCTGGAGCAGCTGGGCGCCTGGGGATTTCTCGTCAACCGCGAGGTCCGCCGCCTGGATGGTGTGGAGGCGTGCCTCAACTACTACCGGGAGCTGCGGGAGCGTCGCGACAGCCTGGATTACGAAATCGACGGTGTGGTGTTCAAGGTGGACGATCTGCGTTTGCGCGAGGTGCTCGGATACACCGCCCGTTCTCCGCGCTGGGCGATCGCCTCCAAGCTCCCGGCTCGGGAGGCGACGACGCGTGTTCGCCGAATCCTGCCGTCCGTTGGCCGCACGGGGACCATTACGCCGGTGGCGGAGCTGGAACCGGTGGAGGTAGGGGGCGTGAGGGTCGGTCGTGCCACGCTGCACAATCTCGATGAGGTGCGGCGCAAGGATGTGCGTGAAGGCGATACTGTCATGGTGCGCCGGGCCGGGGATGTGATCCCCGAGATCGTCAGCGTCATTCCCGAGGCCCGGCCCCAGCGTGCTGAACCCTGGGAGATGCCTGGTCATTGCCCGGCGTGCGGCGCCGAGGTGATCCGCCCGGACGGCGAGGTCGACTACCGCTGCATCGGCAGCCTGCAGTGTCCGGCCCAGCTGAGCGAGTCGATCCGCCACTTCGCCTCGCGCCGAGCACTGGATATCGAGGGGCTCGGTGACAAGGTGGCTGAGCAGCTGGTGGATACCGGACTGGTGCGGGAGCTGGCGGATGTCTTCACGCTCGACAAAGAGCAGTTGCTCGGTCTTGAAGGGTTTGCAGAGGTCGCCGCCACGAATCTGTTGAAGGCCATCGAGGCGCGGCGCCGGGTTCCTCTGCACCGGTTGCTGTATGCCATCGGTATCCCGGGTGTCGGCGCCGATACGGCCCGCCTTCTCGCCGCGCAGCTCGGGGATCTGGACTTCATTCGTCGGGCCCACCCGGTGCTGTTCGCGCTGGTTCCGGGCATTGGCCGCACCATGGGTGAGGAAATCCGTGCGTTTTTCGCCGACGCGCGCAACGTTGGCGGACTGGATCGGTTGCTCGAATTCATCGAGATCGAGGGTGAGGAGGGGGTTGCTCCGGAGTATGCGGCGGGTGTCGCAGCGGCGGCCATTATCAGGGAGCTGGGCCTGCCAAAGGTTGGGCCCAAGCGGGCGGCGGAACTGGCGGCGAAAATCCAGCGGCTGGACGAACTGCCGGAGCTGCCGGTGCAGCGGTTGCCGGTCGCCGGCACCGAGGGCGAGCGCTTGTGCGATGCCCTGCGACAGCACAAGGCCGACCTGCGGGCGATGGATGAGCTGCTGTTGGCCAAAAACCTGCACTGGACCAGCGATCGCTCCCGGGCCCGTATCCGCGGCGCCGAACAGGCAACAACCCCACTGGCGGGTAAGACGTTCGTGCTGACCGGCTCGCTGGAGCGTCTGACCCGCGATGAAGCCAAGACGCGCATTGAGGCCCTGGGAGGCAAGGTGACAGGCAGTGTCTCGAGCAAGACGGATTACGTCGTCGCCGGGGCTGCCGCCGGATCCAAACGGGATAGAGCCGAACAGCTCGGCGTGACGATTCTCGACGAGTCGGCATTCCACGAGTTGCTGGGCGAGGAGTGACCCCGCCGGCGGCGTACCCTCGGGCGGGGGGGGGGG
>NZ_SKOG01000018.1 GCF_007120195.1 Aquisalimonas sp. | reverse complement strand
CGGCTCTTCCTCCGGCGGCTCTTCCTCCGGCGGTCCTTCCTCCGGCGGTGTCTCCTCCTCGGGTGACGCTTCCTCCGATGGTGCCACCTGCGGCGGTGCTTCCTCGGGCGGCGCTTGGCCGGGCGGACCCCGACCGGGAGGGACTTGCCCGGGCAGCTCTAGGCCGGGAAACCCCTGTCCAGGCGGTCCGGGCGGCCCTCCCTCCTGAGCGCTGGCAGCAACAGGCATTGCACAGGCCACGGCAATCAGGGCGGCACTGAAATGCCGTCCCAGCGGAGTCGTCTCTTCCGGCTTCGACCTCCCGACAGCGCCCGCGGCCCGGGACTGAGTCCAAGTAACCCACTCTGACAAAGCGAACCCCTTGTTGTTGTACTGGCGCGTCACCCGACTCTCCAAGCGACGCGGCGAAACCGGAGGGCCGAGGCAGTCACGCTCTACTCGCCCCCAAGAGCCAACCTGACTGGACGACCCGCCGGTGATCCTCTGTTAAGCCTATGTCCTCCGCGAGAAACCGCAAGTAGAAAGCCAGGTGCCCGCGTAGCCGGAGCTTGGCGACAATTTCCGAGGGGTAACCGGCATCATGCGCCCAGCCTGTCGGGCAACCGGTAGCGTACACTCCGAAGGCGGCCCGAAACTTCGTCACTCTATGCGCTCCAAAGCTGCTTATCTGACTGAACTTGAATCAGGGGTATACTGGGGCGTTCATAGACCATGGGGTTTCTATTGCCCTCCCCCGCGGGAAACAAGGCGCTCAGTATGCATCACCAAAATACAGGGTTTGAACAATGTGCCGGAGGGCACGCGACAGCACTGGATGACATTCTCGTCACCGCTGAACTTGCAAAGCGCCCGCAACGTGAGCCGAACTTCGAGGCCGAAAACCGGGCGCTGGTCGCACTGGCCGGTCAATGGGCCAGCGAGCCAGAGACCATCCTTCACGCACTGGTCGAGGCGGCGATTGAGTTGTGTGGTGCGGGCACTGCGGGGATCAGCTTACTCGAGCAAAGCGCAGACGGCGACGAGCTATTCCGTTGGGCCGCCCTGGCGGGGGTGCACGAGGCCCATGTCTTCGGCACAACCCCGCGGCGTTTCAGCCCCTGCGGCACCTGCATTGACCGCGATGCCCCGCAGCTCTATGCGCATCCTGCGCGGTATTTCACCTATTTCGAGCCGCTTGATCCGCCGATCATCGAAGGGCTGGTGATCCCATTCTATGCAGACGGGCAAGCGGCGGGCACCATATGGATCGTATCCCACGACACGCAACGCCAGTTCGATCTTGAAGACGTGCGCATCATGACCAGCCTGGCGCAGTTTACCGCCGCGTCCTGGCAGGTCTCCTCGGCGCGGCGTGCCGCCGAGACGAATGCCCGGCGGGCCCGGCAGGCGGAGCACGCCCTGCGAATCAATGAACAACGGTGCCGGATCGCACTCACTCATTCCCCTCTCATGGTGTTTAACCAGGACACCGACCTACGTTACACATGGATCTACAATAGCATTTGGGAGTTTCCCCCAAACAAGGCACTGGGTCAGCAAGACAAGGAAGTATTGGAGCATTGGGATGATATCCAGGTGCTCGACTCCATCAAACGCAAGGTGCTGGAAACAGGCGTAGGCAGCCGGCGAGAAGTCCGGATCCATCATAGTGGCAGCGATCACTTTTATGACCTAACCATCGAGCCGCTGCGGGATGACGGCGAGCGGATCGTGGGGATAACGGCTGCGGCCTTTGATATCACCGCCCGCGTGCGCGCGGAGGAACAAGCGCAACAACACCTGGTCAAGCTTGCCCATATGGCGCGCCTCAACCTGGCAACCGAAATGGCCTCCGGACTGGCCCATGAACTCAATCAGCCCCTGGCCGCCATAATCAATTACTCTGATGCCTGCCTCGTATCGCTGCGCTCAGGCAAGATTGATCCCGATGTGCTGATCAAGACCCTCGAAGAAGTGACAAGTCTGGGACTGCGGGCCGGCGAGATCATCCATCACTTGAGAAAACTGGTGCGCAAGGAAGAAATCCACCACTGTGCCGTTGCGATCAACGCACTGATCGAGGAGGTGGTTCGCCTCGGCGAGATCGAGGCCCGACAGCATCGGGTTCAGGTCCAGTTGAATCTGGCCCCCGCATTGCCGACGGTTTACGTCGCCAACATCCAGATCCAACAGGTTGTCTTGAATCTGATGCGAAACAGCATTGAGGCAATGAGTGACACCATGGGTGGAGCACGCGAGCTGACAATACAGACGGTGGCGGCCGAAGACAACGCCGTCGAGGTTATGGTCTCTGACACGGGACCTGGACTTTCCGCGGACGCACTGGACAGGGTGTTTTATCCCTACTTCACGACCAAGTCCTCGGGTATGGGCCTCGGCCTGTCAATCAGCAAATCGATCATCGAGGCACACGGCGGACGCCTTTGGGCCACAACCAATCCTGATCAGGGGGCAACCTTTCACTTCACACTGCCGGCCAGCCAATCGCAATAACACTATAAAGAGCGGCAAAACAAGCGATCGCACCGCATCGAGCACGGCGTAGGACGCCCACTTCGCCCGACCCCGACCGGGTGGGCACCTCGTCCGCCTACATCGCATGCTCGTGGTGGCCGCGGTGCCAGGTCAGCCGCATGACCGCGTTGCAAGAGCAGCCAAACAAGAAGAGCCAGATACAGCCCCCCATTGGAGCAAGCCTTGAACGTCAGGATACGATAGCTCGCCTGGCAATGGGTCGATCAGCAACTCCGGGGGAATGGCTACTGTGTTTAAGGCACATGCCGAAATCAGCCCATTGTCATGCCGCCGTCGCGAAGGGACGCAGCCGCTGCAGCAGCAGCGGCAGCAGCGTGAGGTTGCTCAGCAGCGCGAAGATCATCGACACACCCGTGAGCAGACCGAAGTAGATAGTCGGCATGAAGTTCGACAGTGTCAAAATCGAAAAGCCGGCGACCACGATCACGGTGGTGTAGAACATCGCCCGGCCCACGCTGGTGTGCGAGGCGTGCATGGCGCGCGCGTAGTCCGCCCCGCCGGCGACTTCCTTGGAAAAACGGTCGGTGTAGTGGATGGTGTCGTGCACACCGATGCCGATGGTGATCGCCGCGATCGTCATCGTCATGATGTCCAACGGAATGCCCACCCAGCCCATCAGACCAAGGACCGAGACAGCGGCCACAAGTGTCGGCAGCGGACCGATCACCGCCATCTTGAGCGAGCGAAACAGCAAACCGAACATCACCATCATCGCAGCGAACACCACGGACATGGTGGTGTACTGCGAGTTCAGCAGGCTCTGCATCACGCCGTTATAGAGCACCAGCATGCCGCTGAGGTTGACTTGCTCGGGCGCCAGCTCGAAACGCTCCGTCAGCTCCGTGCGTATCTGGCGCAGCAGAGCATCGCGCTCCAGGTTGGGATCCGAGTCGATAACCCGGATGTCGAAGCGCATTTGGTGGCCGTCGTCCGACATGTACGGCTCGAACAGGATCTCACGCAGATCATCGGGCAGGCGGTTATACATGATCGCCAGGGAGAGGTCATCCAGAGGCTCCCCCTCGTTGAGATGCGTCATCAACTGCATGCTGGTGGCCACCGAGAGAATCTTTCCGGTCTCGGGCAGTCCATCCAGGTACGCGCGGATCCCTTCCAGCGTCTCCAGCTGGAAACTGGTGAACCAGTATCCGCCCATGGGGCCGTTCTGTTCCTGCTCGTCATAATCCAAATAGAGGTCGTCAAGGTCGTCGTCCCAATCGTCGTCCCAATCGTCGTCCCAGTCGTCGTCCTCGTCTTCGTAAGCAAGGAACTCGTCGCTTGCGTCCAGCACCACGTCCAGCGGCGTGGTGCCGCCGAGCTCACGGTCGATCAGTGCCATGCCTTGGTGGATTTCGGTGCTCGACTTGAAGTAGTCGATGAAGCGGTTCTCGACGGTCAGCTGGCTGACGCCGGTAACCCCGGCCACCGCAACGGCGACAAACACCCCACCGACCGCCAGTCCGCGCCGCTCCGTCAGCCGGCCCAGACCGTTGATGATGTGGGCGGTGACATCCGCGCGCGGGCGCGGCACGGGACCGGTTGAGAACGGCGCCAGCAGCGCCGGAAAGAGCACGAAAGTCAAGACGAACGCAAAGATCACCGCGCACACCATCATGAGACCGAAGTCCATGATCGGGCGGATCTCGGCGAATAGCATCGAGCCAAATGCCACCACCGTGGTGATCGCGGTATAGAACGACGGCTTGAACTTGCTTTCCACCGTGCCGCGCATCAGGTGGACGGCCGACGCCTGCGGGTCGATCATGTGCAGCTCGCGGTGGCGCACGACCAGGTGCACGATCAACGACAGCGTGAGGATTAGCACCAGCGAGATGAAGTTGGACGACACCACGGTGACCGGCCACGCCATGAAGCCGAGAAAGCCGACCATGCCCAGAGCGACGCCGGCGCAGACCACCGATGGCACCAGTACCCAGCGCAGCTGACGAAACGCGATCGCCAGCAGGGCGACGATGAACAGCGCAACCCCGATGCCAAAGGTGCGTATATCGCCGCGCACGAAGTCGATCATGTCCACCGCGATCATCGGCACACCACCGAGGTGGATTCGCGCGTCATCGCGATGACCCGCGAGTATTGAGCGGATCTCGGCGATGTCGTCGGCGAGCTGAGCTTGCTGCTCGGCGTTAGCCCGGGCGTAAGCCTCGGTCACCTCGGCGAGCTCTTCCGCCTCGTCGGCCTCCAGGCGCCGCTCTGCCTGCAGTGCACGCAATTCGTCACGCCGGGTGAGCAGAGCGTGGGCCTCGTCGTCACGGGCGAGCGCCACCAGCAACGCGGTGGTGTCGGCGTCGCTGTTCATCAGCAGATCGCGGTACAGGGGGCTAGTGCGAAACTCCTCGCGCGCGAGCTCGGGGTCGGTATCCTCGTCGGCGAGTGTGCGCACACCGCGCTGCACCTCGGAGAACGTCACGCGGGGGCTGTCGAGCAGCGGCACGTCCAATATGCTCCTCACCGATTCCACCCGTTCCACTGCCGCCAGCTCGTCGCGAAGGACCATCAACCGGGACAGCGTTGCGTCGCCGAACAGCTCGCCTTCCGGCGCATAGGCAACGATCAGGTAATCGTCAGAGCCATAGCGCGCGCGCAGCTCGCGGTAGTAGCGCATCTCCTCGCTGTCTTCCAGCACGAGCGACTCAGCCGAGGCGTCGAGGTGAAAGTGGTGCAGCTGCGTGGCCGCGCCCAGCAGCAGCAGCGCGACGACCCCGATGGCCACCCACGGGCGCTCCAGGGTGCACCAGTAATACGTGGCGATGAGTGATGAGAACATTGGCAACGCGTCCGTGGTTGAACTAAAGGCTGTGCCCGACCAATGCTCCCGGGGCAATCGGAGCAACCCCGGATGACGTGGCTAGGTAGCGGCTCTTGGTGTTGACAATCCATTCACGCCGGCACGGTAGGGCACAAGTAGCCCAGTGTCGAGTGCCGCCGGCGGCCAGGAACGCAGCCCCCTGGCCTGCCGACCACCCCCGAACGCGTCCTGTGGAATCGCTCGGGCTCCAGCAACACCTGGTTGTTGCTCCCTGCGCCGTGCCCTGCCGACGCCTTGACCAGACTTGCAGAGAGCTATACTGACCGAAGTCGCAGTCAGTCTGCCACCCTCATCGACCCATACCGTCTAGACTATCGGCATTGAGGGAAGGTCGTCTGACTCAAGTCCAAGAATCAGCAGTGAATGGGGAGAAAACGATGAGCGGTGATGCAAAAAGCGGCGGCCCAAGGCGGCCGGCGAGCGGTGAGCATTTGCAACCGCCTACGCGCCGTCAAGGGCAGCCGGAGACCCGCTCAAATCAGCATGCCCAACTGGCGCCCGCCGCCGGCGCGCTGACGCTGCCCACCAAACCGATGGTGGTGGAGGAGGAGGATATTATTCGTGACCCCCTCCTGGCATCGGTTCACGTCCTCTGGCGGGCTAATCCGCTCTCGGACCTGCTGCCCATCAACTGGGTGCACATCACCCGCTCGCTACAGGTCCTCGGCACGCATTCGTTAAACGATCCGGCCGAGTCCACCAGGACCATCACCGAGTTTAACTGGCGGACTGCCGCGGCGGCGACGGAGGTCTGGACCGCCTGGCTGGCACAGTACTCGGGCTTGCCCGAACCGGAGCCCCAGTACCAGACCCAACCTGCCAGTGGGGATAAGCGCTTCGATGCCCCCGAGTGGCAGCATAACCCCGTTTATCGGATGATCGAGCAAATGTATTTGCTCACCTCCGACTACCTCCAGCGCCAGGTCGACGGCGCGGCGGAACTCGACCCGGACGAGCAGCAGCGCCTTGCCTTTCACGTGGGGCAGTTCATCGACGCCCTCAGCCCCACCAACTTTCCGGCGACCAACCCTGTCGCGGTACGCCGGCTGCTGGAGACCGGGGGGACAAGTGTGGCGGAGGGCGTTCGCAATTTACTGGCTGATCTGCAGCAGGGGCAGGTCAGCATGACCGATACCAGGGCGTTCCAGCCAGGGGAAAACCTGGCCATCACGCCGGGAAAGGTGGTGTACCGCAATCGCCTCATCGAGCTGATCCAGTACACGCCCCAGACTGAACAGACCTACGCCGTGCCGCTCATGTTCGTGCCGCCGTGGATCAACAAGTACTACATCCTGGATATGCAGCCCAAGAACAGTTTCGTCCGCTACCTGGTGGAACAGGGCATTACCGTTTTCATGATCAGCTGGAAGAACCCGGATGCCTCGATGGAGGACATCGCCTTCGAGGACTACATGGCCGAGGGTCCACTGGCGGCTTCCGAGGTGGTGCGGGAGATTACTGGTAGTGAAACGGTCAATCCGGTGGGCTACTGCATCGGCGGCACGCTCCTTGCCATGACCCTTGCCTATCTCGCGGCCCAGAAGGATACGCGCTTTGGTGCAACGACCTTCATGGTGAGCCTGCAGGACTTTTCCGACGTCGGTGAGACCGGCGCATTCATCGATGAACCCCAGGTGGACTATATCGAACGGCAGATGCTTGAGCGCGGCTACCTGGACAGCCAGCATATCAGCAGCATGTTCAATTTGTTGCGATCCAACGACCTGATCTGGAACAACGTCGTCAACAATTACCTGCTCGGCCAGCAGCCACCCGCATTTGACCTGCTGTACTGGAACAATGACGGCACCCGCATGGCTCCTGCCGCGCACGGCTTTTATCTGCGCAACACCTACCTGGAAAACAACCTGATCGAACCCGACAAGGTGGCGCTGAAGGGTCAACCCATCAATCTCAAGCGCATCACTCAGGATCTGTATGCGGTCGGTGCCGAGAAGGACCATATCGTGCCCTGGTACTCGGCCTGGCGCATCACCCAGCTCACCCAGGGGCGTACGCGATTCGTACTGGCTTCCAGCGGCCACATTGCCGGGATCATCAATCCCCCAAGCAAAGGCAAGGGGGTCTTTTGGGTCAATGAGGCTGCTGCACCGCCGAGCGACGCCGATACGTGGCTCAAGCAGGCAACCCGTTACGAAGGCAGCTGGTGGACAGACTGGATCAATTGGCTTGCAGACCGCTCCGGGGAGAAGGTTCCCGCCGTGGCGGTGGGCAGCAGAAAACATCCACCCCTCTGCGACGCACCGGGAACCTATGTGCTTGAGAAATAGATCGCTGAATCCCGCCCTGCCTTGCCGTGGTGGTGTCGCGATTGGGTGGATGACTGATACCAAGCGCCCCGACCAAGGCGCAATGAGCGTTCAGCGGCACCCCTGGAGCGAGATTGCCAAGACTCGGTTGCATGGCACCCCGTACAATTAAGTCGATGGCTCGCGGATACGCTCTACCCACTTGGCTGAAATGGGTCTACCTGGGATTCGTCGCCGTGCTCGTGCCAACGTATGCGTGGTGGTACGGGCTGGCGAACTTCCTGTGGTTTTCCAATGTCGCGCTGCTGCTCGGGCTGCTGGGCGTGTGGCTTGAGAACCGGCGCCTACTCAGCACGCAGCTGATTTCCACACTGGTGCCGGAGACGGTGTGGATCGTCGGCTTCGTGGGCGGTTTGCTGCGGGGTGGGCACCCGCCGCTGGGCGTCACGGCATACATGTTCGACGCCGAGATCCCGCTGTTCATCCGCACCCTGTCGCTCTACCACCTCGTGCTCCCTTGGCTACTGCTGTGGCTAGTCTGGCGCCTGGGCTACGACCGCCAGGCATTGTGGTACTGGATTCCCGCCGGCTGGGCGATTCTGCTGGTGACGTACTTCGCCTCGTCGCCGGAGCGAAATATCAACTTCGTCTTCGGCCCCGGCTACGAGGTGCAGGACGTAATCCCCGCGTGGGCGTGGTTGCTGGTGTTATTCATTTGCGTCGCGTTGCTATGGGGCGCGACGCATCTACTCATTCTAAAGGCGTTGGCGTGGCTGCGGCGTCGGGCCGTTTGAGATTGAGCGCCACGGTCTCATCTGCAATTACTGCAAATAGTGTCCTGTCCCGCAAATAACGTTACGATTGTCGCGGCCCTGACGACCCCTGGCGGCGTTGCGCCTCCTCACCGTAGTCCCCGCTGCGCCTCGTCGGCGCGCCTTGCCAGGAACCGTCAGGATCCACGCCAATTTTCGCAACTTATTTACGGGACAGAACACTAGTCGCGTCGCTGAATGCCCGCGAGTGCTTCGGTGAGTTCGGCGGCGCGGAAGGGTTTGCTCAGGGTGGGGTGATGGCAATAGGGTGCGGGCAGGGCACCGGCATCATAACCGGTGGTGAGGACGATCGGGATGTTGTTGGCCGCCAGTCGCTCGACCACGGGTGCCGCCCACTCGCCGCGCAGATTCACATCAAGCAGCGCACCATCAAAGCCACCGCGCTCGACCACGTGCAGGGCCTTGTCGATGGAGGCCACAGGGCCCACCGGCTGGAAGCCGAGGCTGTCCAGCAGTTTCGCCAATCCCATGGCGACCACCGGCTCGTCCTCAATGACGAGGATCCGCACGCGCTCGGCGTCAGCGGATGCGCTCATAGCGGATAAATCCTTGACGACAAGGGAAGCTCCAGGTGACAGCGCACGCCCCCAGATTGAAAATCAAGCACGACCTCGGCGTCGAACTCCAAGGCAAACGACTGTTCAATCAACTCCATGCCAAAACCGCGCACGACAGGCTCTTTCACGGGCGGACCGCCGTGCTCGCTCCAGTCGATGCAGACCGCGGCTTGCGGCTCCCCGACGAGAGCCCACTGCAACTCGAGGAAGCCACCGTCGACGGCGAGCGCCCCATATTTCGCGGCGTTGGTGGTCAGCTCGTGGAAGGCGAGGTGAATCGAGATAGCCGCGTCGGGCGACAGCGCGATGTTGGGACCTGCCAAACGCACCTGCTCTGTACCGTATGCGCCCAGAGTGAGCGCGACGACCTCGTGCAAGGAAGCCGTCTGCCACTGACTTCGGGTGAGCAGATCGTGACCCCTTGCCAGGGCGGCAATCCGACCCTCAAAGGCCTCGGAGAAGTGCTCCAGTGTCTCGGCGGAGTGCAGCGTCTGGGCGGCGATCGATTGCACCAAAGCCAGCGTATTCTTGACCCGGTGGTCGAGTTCCGCAAGCAGCAAGCGCTGGCGCTCTTCCACGGCTTTGCGCTCGCCGATATCAATGTTCATGCCCACCCACTTGCGGATGGACCCATCCGGGTTGCGTAACGGTGCCGCACGGGTGTTCGTCCAGCGCCAGCCCCCGCTGGCGGAGCGAAGGCGAAATTCGGTGTCCAACGAACGCCCTTCCCGTACGGCGCGTTGCCAGTTCTTCTTCGCCTCCACCCGGTCCTCCGGGTGGACGGCATTCACCCAACCCAAACCAAGCAGCTCCGCTGCCGTCTGGCCGGTAAACGCCCGCCAGGTTCCGGAGTCCTCGATAGCTTCACCCGCCGCGTCCGCCTCCCATACCGCCTGGGCCATCGCCTCGACAAGCACGCGGAAGCGCTCTTCGCTCTCGTACAAGGCGCGCTCGGCGCGGACCCGGGCGGTCGTCTCGGCGGCGATATTGAATACCCCGCAGACGTTGCCGTCGCCGTCGCGAATCGGGTTTAGGCTAAAAGTGAAGTAGCTCTCCTTGGGCCACCCGTCCCTGTTCATACGTAAAAGCTGGTTTCTGGCGCAGCACGCCTCGCCGGTGGTGATGACCTTGTCAAACATGGGGCCGACGGTGTCCCAGATCTCCGCGAAGACAACGCGGGCCGGCTGACCCAGTGCTGACGGGTGCTTGTCGCCGATCAGCGTGCCCCAGACATCGTTGTAGAGAACAATCAGCTCGCGTCCCCAATAAATGGCGATGGGCGAGACCGACTCGAGGCACACCTGAACGATCGAGCGCAAGGGCTGCGGCCAGCCTGCAATCGGACCCAAGGGGGTTTGCGACCAATCACGGGCGCGAATACGCTCAGCCATCTCGCCACCATTGGCGATGAAGGTTGGCGCCTCGTCCACGGCCTTCTCTTGCGGCCCTCGAGGCGAATTCAAGGCTGCTCACCCCCTACGCTGCGACGCCATCCAGAAAACACGCGCGCGCCATGCATACGTTAACCTTAGCAGCGACCGGCACCCGGTCAACGCAGGCGTAATCAGTGCCCAGCCGGTGGTGTGATCATTTCTGGTGCTCTGCTGCTCAACCCCCGGGAAGCGCCTTGCTCAAATAGCAAGTCGCCGTAGCTCCATATAAGGGTTCCCATTAGGACTACGCCCGTCACCACACGTGCAGCAACGGCAACAGTGCAAACCAGACGATATAGCTGAGCGCCACCGCCATGAGGCCGTCGATGCGGGTCGGGGGCGCGCCCTCTTGCCAGTGGCGATAAATCAGCACCCCAAGCAGGAGCGCATGGGGCAACGCCACGGCGAGTAACCCGTCGAAGGTCCCGTGCAGCACGGGCCGATCCTTGAGCAACAGGACCAGTACAGCGGCCAGCGCCGCCAGCCCAGCGGCTAGCAGCAGTGCCCGCGGCGCGCCCAAACGCACTGCCAGGGTCGCCTTGCCGGCCTGCCGGTCCGCCTCCAGGTCAGGGATTCCCGAGAGGATGATCGCGGGCAATACCGCGACGAACAACGGCGCGCTGACCAGCCACGGGAAGGGGTCCACCCAGGCACCCCCCTGCAGTAGGTAGCCGAGCATGATGACCACCAGGCTGTGGGTCAGTGCGACATCTATTTCCCCCAGCCCGCGCCATGCGAATTTAAGCGGCGGCGCCGTATACCCCAGGCCCAATACCATTGTTGCCGTCAATGCAACCACGACTGCCACGCTGTGCGCGCCGTCGAGCAGGACTCCGGCACAAGCGAGCGCCGCCATCATGCTGGCCACGATCCCCACCCCCAGCTCGCGGCCGCTTAGTTCGCCATTGACCAGCACGCGCGAGCCGCCGTTGAAGGGACCGAAGTGAATGTTGCGCCGGTCGCTCTCGAAGTCGAACCACTCGTTGGTGAACACCGTGGCCGCCTCGATAAAGAACAGCACTGCATACCCCAGCCAGTACGCCACCGGATCCCAGGTGCCCGTGAACGTCGCAGCACCCAGCGCGCCGAGCGTGTAAGCGCCCCAGGTCATCGGATAGAACTGCAGGCGCAGCGCCTTGAGCCACGCACCCAGTTTACGGGCGCTCCGGTCTGCGGGGCTGCGCGCCCCCTGGCCGAGCGAGAATCCAAGCGCGCGCGCACGCTCCAGCCAGGCGCTGCGACGCGCCGGGTCGGACTCCCGCACCGGGCCCAGGGCCAGGACGCGGGTCGTCTCGATGCCGCAGAAGCCGAGTGTGGAGCGCCGCATGGCGTTGTGGCCGGGGGCGCGGTAGATAAAGCGATAGACCCACGGGGGCATATCCAGGGTCGTGATCAGGTGGGCGGTCCTGCCGCCGAGCAGCCCTTCGAGCTGACCGTCGGTGCGTTCGTGGAACGCAAATCCGGGCAACAGCACGCGATCGAGAAAGCCCTTGAGGCGGGCCGGGCCCACGCCCCACCAGCCGGGATAGACAAAAGTGAGGTGGTCGGCCCAGGCAACAAGGCTGCGCGCGCGCTCCAGATCGGGCTCGAACAGCTGGTCGCGCGGGGAGACCGTATGCACGTCGAAGTCGAAATCCAGCGCACTGAGGTCCAGCTCCTGCACGTCCATCCCCGCCGCGCGGGCCCCTTGCGCATAGGCGGCGGCCAACGCGCTGCACAGCGCAGGGTTGCGCGGGTGACCAAGAATGATAAGCACTTTCACCATGCCCTCCTCGTAATCTGCATAACTCAGGACGCGAGTGTCCTGTAACCGGACAATTGCCAGACATCTGATCGAGAAGGCAGGATCTACGCGATTCTGCAAACATTCACAACCGCTTGTGCCGTACCGGCCTGCCCGTCGGCCCCCGGCAAGGCCGCTGTCGCGAGGAATTCCGCCGGTGGAAATGAGCCTGCTGCTCAACGCGCTAATTTTTCTGGTCGCCGCCGTCGTGCTGGTGCCTGTTTTCAAGCGGCTGGGACTGGGGGAGGTTTTGGGGTATCTGGCAGCGGGCGTGCTTATCGGCCCATCGATGCTGGCGCTCGTCCCCGCCCCCGAGGACGTGTTGCAGTTCGCTCAAGTGGGCATTGTCTTCCTGTTGTTCGTCATCGGGTTGGAGCTCAAGCCCTCGCGCCTCAAGGCCATGCGCAAACCGGTATTCGGCTTCGGCGGCCTGCAAGTGCTTGTGACAACGGTCGCGCTGGCCGGGCTTGCCTGGATTCTGGGGCTCGCCCCGATGGCGGCGATCATCGTCGGCTTCAGCCTGGCCCTTTGCTCCACGCCGCTGGTACTGCAGCTTCTCGCCGAGCGCCGGGAGCTGAGCATGCGGCATGGACGCAAGGCCTTCGCCCTGCTTTTGTTCCAGGATCTGGCGGCGATACCCGCCATCGCGATTATTCCGATCCTGGCGGTCGGGTCGCTACTCACCGAGCAGCCGGGCCGTCTGGCGTTGGAGGTGCTCACCGCGGTGGGCGCATTCGTGGCCTTGATCGTGGGCGGCCACTATCTGTTGCGCCCACTGTTTCGACTGGCCGCAGGCGCGGGGAGCCGCGAGGTGTTCGCCGGCGCCGCCCTGACGGTGGTGATCGGCTCCGCACTGTTGATGGATGTCGCCGGGCTGTCCATGGCACTTGGCGCTTTCATTGCCGGCGTGTTGCTGGCGGATTCCGAATACCGGCACACCATCGAGGCCGATATCGAGCCTTTCCGCGGCCTGCTGCTGGGGCTTTTCTTCATGGCCGTCGGCATGGCGGCCCAGGTGGGGCTGCTACTCGAGGTGCCCCTGACGATCCTCGGTCTCACCGCCGGCCTGGTGATCATCAAGGCGCTGACGATCCTGCTGGCTGCCCGACTCTACGGCTTGCCATGGCGTGAGGCGACGGATCTTGGGGTGCTCTTGGCCCAGGGCGGCGAGTTCGGCTTCGTATTGCTCACTGCCGCCGTTGGCGCACAGGTACTCGAGCAGCCGCTGGTCGATCGACTCATCCTGGTCGTCTCCCTCTCAATGGCGGCGACGCCGGTGCTCTTTTTGCTCTCGGCGCGCTGGCTGCGGCCACGTTTCGGAAAACCCGCGACGGCCCGCCCCTTCGATGTCCCGGAGGAGCGGTCACCGAAGGTGGTCGTGGTCGGCTTTGGGCGCTTTGGCCAGATCGTCGGGCGCGTGCTGCGCGGGCTCACAATTCCGTATACGGTGCTGGATATCAACCCGGAGCAGGTGGATTTCGTCCGCCGTTATGGCAACCCGGCCTACTATGGCGACGCCGGCCGGAGCGACATACTCCAGGCAGCTGGCACCGGGGATGCCCGGGTGCTAGTGCTCTGCATCGGTGACGTGGAGGCCTCCATGCGGGTCGCCGAGCTGGTGCGCCGAGACTACCCGGGCCTGCGGATCCTGGCCCGGGCCCACGACCGTCACCATGCCCACCTGCTGATGCGCGCCGGTGTGCACCGGCTGGTCCGCGAGATGTTTTTCTCCAGCCTGGCGCTGACCCGCGATCTACTGATCGATCTCGGATTATCCCGCAGCGAGGCGGAGCGCGCGGTGGAGACGTTTCGCCGCCACGACGAGGCGACACTGCGGTCTCAGCTCGCGGTATTTGGCGACGAACACCAGATCATGCAGACCACACAAGAGGCGGCAGACGAACTGCAAACGCTCTATCAGGCAGACGCCGAGACCCGCGGCAAGTAGCGGCGCTGCTTTTGGGGATACCTCCCGAGGCTACTCGTCAAGCAGGCAACGCAGGTCGATCGCGATGCGCAGCCCGGCGGGCGTGGCGGTGTTGTTGAACACGCACCAGGTGTCGCGGCCCTTCCCACGCAAACGCGCGGCAAGCCGGAAGCCGCGCCGCATAACGCGCCAGATGTGTCGCTTCGCGGGGAAACTCAGACTGCAATGCCTTCGGCAATCTGCCAGCCTGCACAGCCAACGCGGCTCATGGCACCTCGGTGTTTCTCTCTCAGGCTGTGTGCTATAGCCGGAACACACGGACCCGCCGACGCGGCACACTAGCCCCTGACGGCAAGCGCAGACTATTGTGGGCGATACCCCTGAACGGATCGCGGGCAACCGGCACCGTTCGCTGCGGCTCCGGACGTAACGCCAAAAGCCGTTCGATGCGCTCCCGGGTATCCGGATGGGTCCGCAGCCAGCGCGGTACCGGCAAGCTCTGACCCCGCGGGAGGAAAATAGCCTCAAGCCAGGTGCCGTTGGCGCGCTCCAGTTTCACCAGCGCCTGGGCAAGCCCCTCCGGATCTCCAGTCAATCGCGCCGCCTCGAGATCCGCAGTGAACTCCTGGTTGCGCGAGAGTGTGAGCTGGAGCAATGTGCTCGCCGTTGGCGCGACCACGAGCGCCAGCAGCGCCAGCCACGGCATCTCCAGCTCGCTGCGCATGGCTTGAGGCAGCAGCGCCAGCACGAATAGCTGCCCGACAAACGCCAGCCAGGTTGTCAGGTCGGTAATCAGGGATGCCAGAGACATGACCCAGGTGTCGTTGTGCCGCAGGTGGCTGACCTCGTGGGCAAGCACGCCGGCGAGCGCGCGCATCGGCAACGCGCGCAGCAACCCGTCCGTCATGGCAATCGCGCCGTTGTTCCGATTGCCCACGGCAAAGGCGTTCAATGCCGTGGAGGGCACATACCACAGGGACGGCCGCGCCTCGATCCCGGCGCGCCTGTAGAGCTCCTCAAGGAGCCGGTAGATCTCTGGCGCCGCCGCGCGCGGGAGCACCTGGGCGCCGGAGCGATGAAGCAGCAGTCGCGGCTGCATGCGGGGCCCGACCAGCATAACAACAGTAACCAACACCACTGCGGCCAGGACTCCGCCCCAGCCGCCGATGATCCACCCCAGCAGCCCAAGCAGCAATAGCAAGCCCAGTAGCAGCAAGCCGGCGCGCAGAAGGTTGCGCAGCTTGTGACGGATGACGCGGTCATGATCCAGATTCATCGCTTCAACCGACGCTCGCGAAAGTCCCGAAACGACGCTGTAAGTATGCGCGTACACATGGCCCGGAGTCTTGCCCCCTGAGCCACGCGCAGACAGGCCTCATCGCATTACTATGATGGTGCCTTCCCCGATTTTCACCTCCGCGAAGAACCACCAAGTGGTGGCCGCCCTGAACGACTCGGCGGCCATTAGCACCGGAGTCTCGCCGTGCCCTCCTATGGCGCTGGGGAAAATACCCGATTGCCATGCCTCAGCGCGGTGCCGAGCCCGGCGGAGAAACGCCTCACCGACCAGGTCTAATGACAAACCGGAAAACGCGGCGATTGGGACCATGAGACTGATCATCGCCCTTGGGCCTTCCCAGCCCGCGGCTCTGGCGGCACAGTGCGTCAGAGTGCCTGATACGCGGAACCCCAACCCATGAACGAGAGGTTCTACCTGGGAGTGGACGGCGGCGGCACTGCCTGCCGCGCCCGCATTTACGACTGTCGCGCCCGGCCGCTAGGCGAAGGGCGGGCGCAGGGTGCCAGTGTGCGCCTGGGTGTTCAGACGGCCTGGCGGCAAATCCTGCAGGCGACGCATGGTGCGCTCCGCACAGCCGGGCTCGACAGGGAAATACTGGCGCGAACGCGCGCCGGTCTTGGTTTGGCGGGGGCCGTCGATCCGGAGGAGTGGCTGCGCGTAGCCGCCTACCCCCATCCATTTGCCGGGGTGGAAGTTGTCAGTGACGCCCATACCGCGGTGCTGGGCGCCTTCGCCGGTGACGACGGCGGCGTACTGATCATCGGAACCGGTTCCTGTGGCATGGCCCTTGTGGAAGGTCGATTCCACCGCGTAGGCGGCTGGGGGTTTCCGGTCTCCGATCACGCGAGCGGCGCCTGGTTGGGCTTGCGCGCGCTGCGGGCAGCGCTATTGTGCCAGGAGGGGCTGCGGCCACCCTCGGCTCTCTGCGATCGGATCCTGCGGCCCTTCGACCATTGCAGCCCGGCTGTAATGCGGTGGCAATACACGGCGCAACCCCGTGATTATGCCCGCTTTGCCCAGGAGGTCTTCGCGGCGGCCGATGAGGGGGACACCCGGGCAAAGCAGTTGCTGGAGCAGGCGGCGAGCGAAGCTGCCATGCTGGCTGAAGGCGTGTTCGCGCTTGGCGCGCCGCGCTTGTGCGTGCTCGGTGGCGTCGGTCGGGCACTCATATCGTGGCTGCCGGTGGCCACCCGGCGCGCACTGGTCACGCCGCGCGGCGATGCCATGGACGGTGCCCGCCTGTTGGTTCAGGAACCGAATCGGGTGCCCAGCCCATGAAGGCACTGGTGAACGGCCGGGTTTTCGACGGAGAGCGACTTCGGGAAGACGTGACAGTGCTGATCGACGGCGAACGTATCGTCGCGCTGCATGACGCCGGCGCACCCCTGCCGGCCGGGGCCGAGCGCACCGATTTGGCAGGCCATCTGCTTGCACCGGGCTTCATCGACGTTCAGGTCAACGGCGGCGGGGGTGTGCTATTTAACGACCTCCCGACGCCGGCCGGCGTACAGGCCATCGCGGCAAGCCACCGCCGCCATGGCACCACGGGTCTGCTCGTGACGTTGATCACCGATCAGCCGGCGGTGATGGAGGCGGCCTTGGGCACCGTCACCGAGGCGCGCAGGCAAGGGCTTCCCGGACTGCTCGGCATCCACCTGGAAGGGCCGTACCTGAATCCGGCGCGCAGGGGGGTGCATCCGGCAGACCGAATTCGCACACCGGAACCTGACGCTCTGGAGCGACTCGCCGGGCATGCTGACACCGGTATTACGCTGGTGACACTGGCACCGGAACAGGTGTGCGAGGGGTTCATCGCCGATCTGACCGCCCGAGGGGTCTTCGTCGCCGCCGGACACACGGCGGCCTCGTTCAACGCCATCCAACGGGCCCTGACCGAGGGTCTGCGCGGTTTCACGCACCTGTTCAACGCCATGCCCCCACTCGGCAGCCGTGAGCCCGGCGTCGTTGGCGCAGCCCTCGCCGACGGCACGAGCTGGTGTAGCGTCATCGTCGATGGCATCCATGTGCATCCCGCATGTCTGCGCGTTGCCCTATCGGCCAAACCCCGGGGCCGGTTGCTGCTGATCACAGACGCCATGCCCACCGTCGGCACAAGCAACACGCACTTTGCGCTGCTGGGCGAGCCCGTGGAGCGCCGCGGGGGTCACCTCACCACCCGCGATGGCACGCTGGCAGGCGCGCACCTGACCATGGATCAGGCCGTGCGCAATGCCCGAGACTTGCTGAATGTCCCGCTGACCGAGGCACTCCGCATGGCCTCCCTATACCCCGCGCAATTTCTGCAGCTTGATCATGAGCTGGGCAGTATCCAGCCAGGCTACCGGGCGGATTTGGTGCTGCTGGATGCGGAGCTGCGGGTGCAGCGCACATGGATCGGCGGGCGATAGTCCCCCGGTAGCATGTCAGGTGCCAGGATGCCAGCGTCCAACGACCGCCAGCTCAGGGCGGCCAACGGACGGTGACGGTTTCCGCCTGGAGGTGACAGGTCAGTGCTTTCTCGTGTGCCCTCACCGCATCGGGGAAGCGCAGAGGAGCGCTATCCTCATGGGCGAGAAAGTGCCATTGGAGGCCGCCATCCGATCGTACGGGCAGCCAGACCAGATAGCCACCCAAGCCATCAGTGTTGGGCCAGATCTGCGCACTCCCCACCAGGCCTTCCGAAATCAGCTGCCTGGCCCGGCTTGGCTCTACCGCCACCGAGCGCGCGAGGACGGTGCTGTCGCCATTTTGCTGGCTCCACGGGGACCGCACCAAGTTGGACGACACTGCTTGCATCCACTTAACTCCTGCCTCACCGGTGCTTAGCTGATGGACTGCGTCACTGCGCCGTTTCCGCAAACATACCCATTAACAAGATATCGGAGATCAAGGCGTCCTCTCCCTGGGCACTCAGGGCGAGATGGGCACTGAGGCGCAGGACCTTGGTCTGATCCAGAGCCATGAGGGAGCACAATAGTTCCCGATCGACCAGTGCTTCAAAGCCAACAACATCTCCCGCCATGTAGATCCGCATGGTTTGTGCATTGCCGTCCTCATCCGGCAAATAACTCATGAGCACGCCGGCGACAACCATATAAGGAGCAGCGATTCGGTCACCCGCGTAGCAAAGGTGCTCCCCCTTTTGCAGGATCCGAGCCTTACAGGCCGGCCCCGAACCAGCAAAGCGACGTGTGCTAGCCGGTGTGCCACCAGGATGCCCTGGCTGTTGGAACGGGAGCACTTTTCCACTCATCTGGTTACTCTGCGTGGTGGCGACGATGCGACCAGCACTGGGCCGATGAGTCTCCAAAATAATCCAAGAATCCTCATAGGGAATCAGGGATATCCCCGAGCGGACTAACGGGTATCCCGATATCAGCCCCGTTTCTTTCCACGGCGATGCCCGACGGTGCTGGCTTGAACGCAACACCCGGGAGTCGGTAGCAAACGATGAACTCAGCCCCGGCACCGGGGTCCGGCGCGCCTTGCGTACCGGCGGGAGCGCACGGGTACCGGAGTGACTGCGATCGCGAGACAGTCACCAACCGCACGGCCGGCACCTACGTGGCGACCTTCCGCACGGTTGGGGGCAAGGTTGCTCAGTGGATTACCGTCACCGGACAGTGGGCGTGGTGGACGACCTTATTGGTAACGCTACCCACCAGCAACTCGCGGACTTCCGAATGTCCACGGGTTCCCATGACGATCATCGCCTCCGGGTGCGATTGCGCGTACTCCAGGATGCCGTTGGCGGGGTCGCCCGAGAGCATGACCTCCTGGGCAGAAACGCCGGCGGGCACCAGCTGGTGAGCTGCCGGAAAGATCCGTGAACCCTCCTCTTCGCGTGCATGCCTCAGCTCTCCCTCCGCCTTGGCCTTGGCGATGGACGGGTAATGCAACAAGTCCATGAGCTCAGCCGAGCCAACGGGAAAGACATGGAGCAAGTGCACCTCAAGTTGCGCGACCTGGGCCAACGCAGCCGCATGCCGCAATGCGCGAAAGCCGTTCTCGGATCCGTCCAGGGGCACAATTACTTTTTCGTACTGTTGCAGCGCCATGGCCACCTCCATTCCAGCGACGAGTTACAGCTACTTCTTCGGATTGCCCGGAATGCGCGGCAATGCCAGTAACCGCTGTGCGAGAGTATGGCCAATGATGGGGCGTAGCGCCTGCCCCGTCGCCTTTCCCCGGCATCTAACCACAACTATGCGTCGTTTACTGGCACTGCTATACCTTACTACCATAGACGAGGAATTGCGCCTGAATATGGGCTAGAATCCTGACACCACCTCGACAGGTCGTCTTGCTATGTCGAATCTCCAGTGCCCGGGCATCCCCTCAACCGGAGCCGAGCTTTTTCAGCCGCTGATCACGAGTGAGGTGGAGGGCTTGCTGCCGTTGCTCGACCGCCTCCCGGTCGGTGCCTACATGTGCGATGCCGACGGGCTCATCACCTACTACAACCAACTTGCCGTGGAACTCTGGGGACGCGCTCCGAAGCTTAACGATCCAGAGGACCGATACTGCGGTTCCTTTCGCCTGTCTTCGTTTGATGGCGCCCCGATTCGCCACGAGCGGTGCTGGATGGCCCTTGCGTTGCGTGATCAGGCCGCATACAACGGCCGGGAGATCCTGGTGGAGCGCCCCGATGGCGAACGCCGCATGGCCTTGGCCCACGCGAATCCGGTATTCGATGGCAACGGCGCGCTGCGCGGGGCCGTCAATATGTTGACGGATATCACTGAGCAGAAACGCAAGGAATCGGAATGGCGGACCATGCAGACCGCGTTTGCCCATCTGGGCCGGCTATCCCTGGCCGGCGAAATGGCGGCAGGCCTGGCCCATGAGCTGAATCAACCATTGGCGGCAATCGTCAACTACAGCGTCGCGTGTCAGAACCAGGTGCGCGATGACACAAACCTGCCAGACGATCTTGTAGCAAAGCTGGAGCGGATTTCCGAACAGGGGCTGCGAGCAGGTGAGATCATACGCCGCTTGCGCGCTTTCACCAGGCGGGAATCGATCAACACCGGTTCCATGGACCTTCTGGCGACCATCCGTCAGGCAGTGGACTTCATGGAGCACGAGCTTCGCACGGCGGGCGTGCAGCTCGTGCTTGACGACATTCTCCGGATGCCGCCGGTGAAGGCCGACCCTGTGCAGATCCAGCAGGTGCTGCTCAACCTGATGCGCAATAGCGTCGAAGCCATGCTGGAATGCCCGACAGAGAACCGGGTTCTGACCATCCGCTTCCCACAGCGCTTGGACGGGCATGTCGAGCTGTCTGTGGAAGACACCGGGCCAGGCCTGAATCCGGCCGTCACCGAGCGGTTGTTCTACCCGTTCATGACCACAAAACCGGAGGGAATGGGCCTCGGGCTGGTCATCAGCAAGTCGATCATTGAGGCGCATAACGGTCAACTCTGGGCGAGCCTCGATAACAGCCAAGGGGCGCGATTCCATTTCACTCTGCCGGTCACGGCCTAACCTCCTCCCCTGATTGCGCCCGGTGCGCAATCGGCACCCTCAGTAACCGGCTTCCTGAGAGGGACGCTGATGATTCCGTTGGACGCAATAGAGGAACCCGTGCGAGCCATGGAGCTGACCTTGGCAACTCCAGCGTTACTCTTCCCTGCTATTTCCCTACTGTTGCTCGCCTTTACCAACCGTTTCCTGGCGCTTGCAACACTCATACGGGATTTGCAGGCGCGCTACCAGGACACCCATGAACAGGCGGTGATGCAACAGATCGAGAATCTGCGCCGGCGGGTAGTGCTGATTCGCAACATGCAGGTGCTCGGAGTAACGAGCCTGTTCCTGTGCGTGTTTTGCATGCTTGTGCTCCTGGCTGGCTGGGTCATCCCGGCGCAGGGGCTGTTCGTGGTGAGCCTCATGCTCATGATGCTCTCCCTTGCGCTGTCCGTGCGCGAAATCCAGATCTCCGTGGACGCGCTGAATATCCAGCTCAGTGGCATTGCAGACGGCAGAGCAGAGGGGTCACAGCGTGCGGGAGATGAAGACCGGGGGCCGCCGCCCGCGCCTTGAGCGAGCGCTGCCGTCCGGCCTCGTACCCCGCAATCCAGCGTGTGCCGCATTTTGGCACACGCCGCGCGCACCCACCATGCGGCCGCCTCCCGCAAAGCCACAGCCTGCGATCAGCAAGGCGGCCTCCTCGACGGTATCCAAGCCCAAGCTCCTCGCCAAACGCGCGTACGCGGTATCATCGGCGATCGAAAGGGAGGGAGGCATGGCTAAGCTGCTGATGAACCTGCGCGGCGTCCCGGAGGACGAGGCCAACGAGGTCCGAGAGTTGTTGCGCGAACACGCCGTGGACTTCTACGAGACGCCGCCCAACCGCTGGGGGCTCAGCATGGGGGCGATCTGGCTGCGGGATGAGGCCGACTACGAGCGCGTTCGCCGCCTTCTCGACACCTACCAGAGACAACGTGCCGAACGCGCCCGCACCGAGTTCGCCGAGCAGCAGCGTACAGGCACACAAGAGACATTTATCAGCATGTTCCTTCGCGACCCGGTACGCAACGTCCTGTACGTATGCCTGGTCGTTGTTATTCTGTATTTCTCGATCAAGCCCTTTATGACGCTGATGTAAATCCCCCACCGTCTTGCCGCGAGCCAGCCGCCACTGCCGCGGTGGGTACGTGGTGAAGTCCTGCCATGGCACCGGGCCTGATCGAAGGGCATAGCCATTAGCGCTAGCGTAATGCACCGTCAAACAAACCGCGCCAAAGGCGCACAGGCGCAGCTTGAGTTGCGCGCCTGCGGCGCCATGTCATAGACGGCGGATTACGCTACGCTAATCCGCCCTACGGGTATGGCGTGCAGCCATGCCATGGCACTGCGACCGATCAAAGGGCGTAGGGTGCCATTAGCGACAGCGTAATGCACCGTTAGACAAACCGCGCCGAGGGCGCACGAGCCCAGCATGCGTTGCGCGCCTGCGGCGCTG
>NZ_SKOG01000266.1 GCF_007120195.1 Aquisalimonas sp. | reverse complement strand
GCGGGTACAGGCCCGAGGTCAGCATGTGTGTCGCCAACCGCTGCAGCAGGAAGTACGGCACCATGAAGCGAACGCCGTCGGGAGGCAGCGGCCAATCAGACGGACCGGTCATGGGAACCCCATAGTCCTAGACTTTTGCAAAGATCGTCCATTAACCGGGCGATTTCGTCAATCCACCCATACGCCACAAGATGTTATCAATACGAGCGTTCTGTTGACCAATCACGGCCATGGGGCGCACAGATTGTCCGGCAAAAAGCTCCATTGGCCACAGGAGGAGAGGATCATGTCTCAGGTAAGAACCGCCACTGAAGAAGTCCTGCACATTGGGCACTACATCAACGGCCAGGCGACCAGCAGGGCCTCCGACCGCATGCTGGACGTGAACAATCCCGCCACCGGCGAGATTACCGCGCAGGTCGCACTGGCGGACAAGGCGACAACCCGCGAGGCGATCGAAGCCGCCAAGGCGGCACTGCCCGGCTGGTCCGCCGTCACGCCGCTGGGCCGTGCCCGCGTGATGTTCCGTTTCAAGGCGCTGATCGAGGAAAACTTCGAGAAGATCGCCCGCCTGATCACCGCCGAACACGGCAAGGTAATCGAGGACGCGCGCGGCGAGCTGACCCGCGGTCTGGAGATTGTCGAGTTCGCTTGCGGCATTCCGCACTTGCTCAAGGGCGAGCACTCCCTGAACGTGGGCGGCAAAGTGGATAGCTACAGCATGATGCAGCCGGTGGGCGTTTGCGCCGGCATCACGCCGTTCAATTTCCCGTCCATGGTGCCCATGTGGATGTTCCCGGTTGCTCTCGCCTGCGGCAACACCTTCGTCCTCAAGCCCTCCGAGAAGGATCCCGGGGCCTCGATGGTCATGGCGGAGCTGCTCAAGGAGGCCGGCCTGCCGGACGGTGCGTTCAACGTCGTCAACGGTGACAAGGAGTCGGTGGACACGCTGCTGACGGATCCGGACGTCGCCGCCGTGAGCTTCGTCGGCTCCACACCCATCGCCGAGTACATCTACACAACCGGATCGGCCCACGGCAAGCGCGTGCAAGCGCTGGGCGGCGCCAAGAACCACATGGCGGTCATGCCCGACGCCGACATGGACCAGGCCGTGGAAGGCCTGCTGGGCGCCGCTTACGGCTCCGCGGGCGAACGCTGCATGGCCATTTCCGTGGCTGTGGCGGTGGGTGACGAGGTCGCGGACACCCTGGTGGAGCACCTCAAGCCGCGCGTGGAGAACCTGCGCGTTGGCAACGGGCTCGAGGAAACCGGCCTGGAGATGGGGCCACTGGTCACGAAGGAGCACCTGGAGAAGGTACGCGGCTATGTCGACCTGGGCGAGCAGGAAGGCGCCACCTTGGCCGTGGACGGCCGCAAGCGCGACTTCCCCGGCAGTAACGGCTACTTCCTGGGCGGCACCCTGTTCGACCACGTCACGCCTGAGATGCGGATTTACAAAGAAGAGATCTTCGGTCCGGTGCTCTGCGTGGTGCGTGTACCCGACTATGACTCGGCAGTGGAACTCATCAACGAGCACGAGTTCGGTAACGGCACGGCCATTTTCACCCGCGATGGCGATGCGGCGCGGCAATTCAGCACTGATATTCAGGTCGGCATGGTGGGCATCAACGTGCCGATCCCCGTACCCATGTCGTTCCACAGCTTCGGCGGCTGGAAGCGTTCGCTGTTTGGGCCGCTGCACATGCATGGGCCCGACGGTGTGCGCTTCTACACCAAGATGAAAACAGTCACGGCGCGCTGGCCCAAGGGGGTACGAGCGGGCGGCTCCGCGTTCGTCATGCCGACCATGGAATAAGCACGCCGGCCCATCCCGGCAGGCGCGGCAACGCCCGTCTGCCGGCGCATGGCGATACCGGCCGGCAAAATCGTTCATCTCACGGCCAACAGTGTGAATCCCGACCTCGGGTCAGTGCACGGGCAAGTCCCAGGAAGCCGGGTGGGCGCGGCCGGTGTGTCTCAATCAGAACCCGTCGAGCGCCGGATTGTCGTTCAGCTCCTCGACGACCGCCTCGGCAAAGGAGGCGTATCGCATGGCGTGCAGTGCAATGCAAACCTCGTGTGAGGCACTGCCTGGCTCCTGCTCCAGGGCCAGGGAACACAAGTCCGACAGGGGGTCATGCAAATCTGGCAGGTTCTGTACCCGGGGGTCCTCTTCGATCGCCGCGATGTGCGCTTGAAATTCCGCCGCCTTGGCGTCGCCTTCCGCACGCAGGCAGGCGTTCAAGGCGTCATCGTTGCTGTCTTCTTCGGCGCAGGTCGCCTCGAAATCCTCCCGGATGCCAGCCACTGTGGTCTGGTAGGACTCCCGCTTCTCCGCCATGCAGGCCGCGTGCTGCTCGGTCTCTTCACCGGCGCCGGCCAAGGCGCAGGTACGTTCCAGGTACGCGCGCAGTTTTTCTCCATCCTCCGATCCAATAACGGCGAGCGGAAACAGCAATGCGACAATGGACAGCCCCAGAATGCGTTTCATGGGAGTGCTCTCCTCCAGACGCGGGAGTTCGTGCGAATGAAAACAAGACCGTGTACCCGCCGCTGGGCCCGTGATGCAACCGCGAGGCCATGTTCGGCGTTGTCCTTGCCGCGTCATGATAGCGAAAATGGCGGGCCGATTGGGCGGGGACTCACCGGCCAACCGCTTTTCGCGACGGACAGTGCATGAATCGCCAGCGGCTCGATCAGGCCCTGAAGGGCGCGCCGATCCTCTTCCTGCTGCTGTGGGCCAGCGGATTTGTCTTTGCAGCCATGGCGCTCGCGCACACCGATCCGCTGACGCTCCTCGCCCTGCGCTATTTCCTGGTCGTCGCCGCGCTGCTGCCCCTGCTTCTGATCCTCAGGCCCGAGCTTCCCCGATCCCCGGCCGAATGGTTGCACGTGAGTGTCGTTGGCGCGTGCATTCAGGTTTTTTTCTTCGGTGGCGTGTACATGGCGCTGGAACACGGCTTATCGGCAGGCGCGGTGGCCCTGATCGCCTCGCTACACCCAATCGTCGTGGGCCTGCTGGCCGCTCCCCTGGTGGGTGAGCGGGTGAACCTCCAGGGCTGGCTCGGCCTGGCCCTCGGGCTTGTCGGGGCGGTCATCGTGATCACCTCGCGCATGGAGGTGGGGGCCACGTCACTGATCAGTATCGCGTTCGCTGTGTGTGCGCTGCTGGCGATGACTTCGGCCACGCTCTACGAGAAGCGTTTCGGTGTGGCTCAGCATCCGGTAACCGCCAACATCATCCAGTGCGGGCTCGGCTTTGCGGTCATGATGCCGGCCGCGTGGCTTCTTGAACCACTGCGCGTCGCCTGGACCGGCGAGTTTCTCATCGCCTTGGGCTATCTCGTGATCTGTAACTCGCTGATCGCCGTCACGCTGCTGCTGGCCATGGTGCGGCGCGGACTGGTCTCCCGCGTATCGGCACTGTTTTTCCTGGTGCCACCGCTGTCGGCGTTGCTCGCCTGGCTGTTGCTCGCTGAGGTGATGCCAGCGGCCGCATGGGGTGGGATCGTGCTTGCCGCAATTGGAGTGGCGCTGATCAGCGAACCTGGCCAGCAAGCACGCCGGGCGCTGGTGGGCCGATTCTGGCCCGGTTGAACAACTGGTCGCACAGACGCGCCCGCGACCACCCGCCAGTGACTGCACTGACGGGCTGCGATCGGGCGGGGGCCAGCGCCGGGGAATAGGCGTCCGCGATCAGACCTTTTCCCGAATGCGCGCGGCCTTGCCGCTCAAGCCCCGGAGATAGTAGAGCTTGGCGCGGCGGACATCGCCCTTGCGCTTGACCTTGATGCTCTCGATCAACGGGCTGTAGGTCTGGAAGACGCGCTCCACGCCGGTGCCGTGGGACACCTTGCGCAGTGTGAAGGCCGAGTCCAGGCCACGGTTGCGCTTGGCAATGACCACTCCCTCGAACGGCTGCAGCCGCGTGCGGTTGCCTTCCCGGACCCGCACCTGCACCTGCACGGTATCACCCGGGCCAAACTTCGGCACATTGCGGCCCAGCGCCTCGATATGTTCCTTGTTGAGCTCGTCAATGATGTTGGTCATGCCGCTATCCTCTGCCGGTTTCAGACCGGCTTGTACCGGTCGTCGGTTCGATATTCGTCGATAAACTCCCGCAGCAGGCTGCGAGAGTTCGCGTCCAGTTCCATCCCCGCCAGCAGTTCGGGCCGTCGCAGCCAGGTGCGGCCCAGGGCCTGCTTGCGCCGCCAACGGGCAATGGCCTGATGGTCACCGCCGAGCAAAACGCTCGGCACCCGCTGGCCGTCAATGGCTTCCGGACGGGTGTAGTGCGGATAATCCAGCACCCCGTCCGTGAAGGAGTCCTCCGCCGCCGAGGCCTCGTGGCCCAGGGCACCCGGCAACAGCCGCACGACTGCGTCGATCACGGCCATTGCGGGAAGCTCGCCGCCACTGAGGACGAAGTCCCCGATCGAGAGTTCTTCGTCCACTTCCGACTCCAGCAACCGTTCGTCAACACCTTCATAGCGGCTGCACAGCAGAATCAATCGCTGCCGTTGCGCGAGTTCCCGCACGCTGGCCTGGTTCAGCACCCGGCCCTGCGGACTCAGGTGGATCACCGCTGCCGGGGTTGCCACCGCGTTGCGCGCGCGACGGATCGTCGTGCGCAACGGTTCCACCTTGATGACCATTCCCGGCCCGCCCCCGTAGGAGCGATCATCGACACTCCGGTGCCGGTCGGTTGTATCCTCGCGGGGATCCCAGGTGACCAGTTCCAGGAGGCCGCGCTCGGCCGCGCGCCCGGTCACACCGTAGTCGGCAACGGCCTGCACCAACTGCGGGAACAGCGTGATGACGTCAACGCGCATGCTCACTCCGCGGGCAATGGCGTCGTCAGAAATCAGGATCCCAGTCGACGTCCATTTCGCCCGCGTCCAGATCGACCCGCAAAACGAACTTCTCGACGACCATCGGTATCAGTCGTTCCCGATCACCCTGCACGACCAGCACATCGTTCGCGCCGGTTTCCACCAGATGCGACACGGTACCGAGGTCCACGCCATCGCGGTTACGTACACGCAGACCCTGAAGGTCGGCCCAGTAGTACTCACCCTCTGGTGGCGCTGGCAGTTCGGCGCGGGGCAACGCGATCTCGCATCCCATCAGCGCCCTGGCCTGTTCGCGATCGTCGTAGCCAACAAGGTGCGCAACCACCGATTTCCCTTGCCGGCGTCCATCCGAGAGTGTCAGCCGCTGCCATTGCCGATCGACGCGCACATGCCAGTGCGGGTAGCCGAGAATGTTCTCACGCGGGTCCGTATACGAGTACACCCGGACCCAGCCTTCGGTTCCGAAGATCCCGGAGACGCGCCCGAGGACGATGAGCCTGGCGTCGTCATCGGCCAACGCGGGCCACCCGCGACGTCATTCGCTCGCTAAGGCGCTGACCTGCTGCTCCTTGCGGGCCTGCTTGATCAGGTGGCCGACCCGCTCGGAGGGCCTTGCACCCTGCTCAAGCCAGTGGTCCACGCGCTCGAGATTCAGCCGCAGCGGATTTTCGGCTTCCTGACCGCGGGCGATCGGGTTGAAGAACCCTAGACGCTCAATAAACCGGCCGTCGCGCGCCACACGGCTGTCAGCGACAACCACATAATAGAAAGGGGTTTTCTTGGCGCCGCCACGTGCCAGACGAATGGTAACCATGGTTTGACTATCCCTCACAACTGCCCGGACAGCGGAAATCCACTGCTGCGGTGAATCGCGCATTGTACTGAATTTCATGCTGATGTGAAGGGCTGATACGCGCTCCAGAGAGCCCGGGGAAGCGCCCGGTAAACGGATCATTTGACGCGGCTCAGCGCCGCAGCGGGACGCCGGCCGCGGTATCGACAACACCGACAGAAGGTTTATTGTTTGGGGGAGACCGTACACCCTGAAGGGATCCGCCGATGAGTCACGAGCACGGTAATGACACACCACACCGCGAGCACAGCCACGTGCCCCCGGACCCGGCCCTGCGGGTGCAGGCGCTGGAGTCGCTGCTGACCCGCAAGGGCCTCGTCGACCCGGGCGCCCTGGAGACCATTATCGACACCTATGCCAACCGGGTCGGCCCCCGCAATGGCGCGCGGGTGGTGGCCCGGTCCTGGGCGAACCCGGATTATCGGCAGTGGCTCCTGGACGATGCCACCGCTGCCATCGCCCACCTTGGCTACGAAGGCCGCCAGGGTGAGCATATGGTGGCGCTCGAGAACACCGATTCCGTGCATAACCTGGTGGTCTGCACCTTGTGTTCGTGCTACCCGTGGACGGTGCTGGGAATCCCGCCGGGGTGGTATAAATCCGAGGCCTACCGGGCACGGGCCGTCCGGGAACCGCGAGCGGTGCTGGAGGAGTTCGGCGTCCGACTTGACGACGAGGTGGAAGTGCGCCTATGGGATAGTACCGCGGAGATCCGCTACCTGGTCATCCCGCAACGCCCGGCGGGCACCCATGGCTGGACCGAGGAGGCGTTGGCGACACTGGTCACGCGCGACTCCATGGTCGGTACCGGGCTCGCGCTGACTCCGGAACAGGCGGGAGATGCCCCATGAACGGCGCACACGATCTCGGCGGTATGCACGGCTTCGGGCCAGTTCCGGACAAGGACGACGCCCACCCGCATCCCGAGTGGTACGACCGCGCGATGGCGCTAACGGTGGCGACAGCCGCGTGGGGACGCTGGAATATCGATGCCAGTCGCCGGGCGCGCGAGGCGATGCATCCGGCAAAATACCTGACCCTGACCTACTACGAGCGCTGGATCGACGCCCTGGAGCGGCTCATGGTGGAAACCGACCTCCTCACGGAGGAGGAACTGCGCAGTGGTGAACCGGCCGACGGCTCGTTCACACCGCCCGTCGACGCCGAGGGCGCCCGGAGTGCGCTGCGCCGCGGCGGCCCAACCGAGCGAAAAGTGGATACGCCACCTCGCTTCCGGGTCGGGGATCGGATCCGGACCATTAACCGCCACCCGGCAGGCCACACGCGCCTGCCGCGCTATGCCCGTGGCCAGGGCGGCATCGTGCTGCGCCACCACGGGGCCCATGTCTTCCCCGACACCAACGCCCATTTCCAGGGCGAGCAACCGGGACATCTCTACACCGTGCAGTTCCCCGCCCGCGCCCTCTGGGGCCCTGATGCCGCGGCGAAGGATACCGTCATGCTGGATCTTTGGGAGGCGTATCTCCATGCGGATTGATAACGAGCCCCCGTTCCAGGCGCCCTGGCAGGCTCAGGCCTTCGCGCTGACCGTCCACCTCAACGGCCGTGGCCTGTTTACGTGGGCCGAGTGGGCACAAGCGCTGGCCGCGGAACGTCGCCGCTCGGCCGCGGCAGGCACGGCAGATGAGCCCGAGCAGTATTACCACGACTGGTTGCGGGCACTGGAAGGATTACTGGCCGAGCGCGGCACCGCGGCCGAGGACGAACTGGCGCTGCTCCG
>NZ_SKOG01000242.1 GCF_007120195.1 Aquisalimonas sp. | reverse complement strand
GCGTCGCAGTCTGTTCCCGATCTTAACGGGGAGGACGGACCAATGGATTACCTGGCCACCATCGCCAACACCCTTTTCATCTCCGGGTACCTGGTGCGCGACATGCTCAAGCTCCGGCTCCTTTCTCTGGTCGGGACTTGCTGTCTGGCTGTCTACTTCTGCGCCCTGAGCGAGCCGCTAATGCACATGGTCGCCTGGAACGTCTTCTATGCGCTGCTGAACGCCGCCTGGGTGATACGCCTGCTGGCAGACAAGAGAATCCGGACTGTCGAAGCAACTCCGGGCATTGGCCCGCAACAGGCCGAGGAGGAACCGACACCCACGCGGCAGACGTCAGCGGCCGAGGCGGTGCGGGCTGGCGAAGTGATCCTGCCCAGGGACACCGTACTGTGTCGCTGACACATCTCCTGACCCCTGGGCATACCTGTCCGGCGGGGCTCGCGGACAAGCTGAAGAGTCAGTCGGGCAGGCCGCTGCACAGTGGCCCGCCGGTGCATTGCTTACCGGCTGCACTGGACTATAAGTAGAGAGACAGTCCAGGAGTCACGGCCGTGGCCCAGCCCGACACCGTCTTGGTGGTGGATGATGACGCGCAGGTGCGCGCCATGCTCCACGATTACCTGGGATCCCACGGACTGCAGGTCCACCTGGCGGCCGACGGCCGGGCCGCGCGGGGGATGCTTGCCGACCGGCCGATTGATGTGGTGCTGCTGGACTTGGCCATGCCCGGGGAGGACGGTCTGTCCCTGGCGCGGCACATCCGCGAGCGGTATCCGTGCGGGATCATCATGGTGACCGCCTCGGCCAACGTGGTCGACCGTATCGTCGGGCTGGAGGTGGGTGCCGACGATTATGTCACCAAGCCATTCGATCCCCGGGAGCTGCTGGCCCGCATCAAGAGCGTGCTACGCCGGGCCCGCAGTGCACCCGTCGAGCCGACTGAGGAGCATGGCAGGTACACCCCGTTCGGTGCCTACAAGCTCGATGTGCACGCCCGGCGGCTGCTCGACAGTGCCGGCGACGAAGTCCCCCTGACCAGCGCCGAGTTCAGCTTGCTGGAGGTTCTTGCTGCTCGGCCGAACCGCGTGCTCAGCCGCGACCAGATCCTCAACCTGACCCAGCAGCGCGACTGGGATCCTTACGACCGCAGCGTGGACATCCGTGTTGCTCGCCTGCGAAGGAAGGTCGAGGTCGACCCGTCCAACCCCCGCCTGATCCGAACCGTCCGCGGCGTCGGCTACATGTACGTACCCACCGCGCTCGGCATGGGAAAACAGCCGGCATGAACACCGCCAGTGACGCGGTCGCTGGCCATGACCACCTGCTCGAGCAGGTACTGGACAACTCCGGACTGCTCGTCGCCATCAAGGATGCGGAGCTACGCTTCGTGCGCGTCAGCCGACCGCTGCTGGCCATGTTCGCACCGTACTGCATTTCGCCACTCGGCAAGCGGCTTGCCGACGTGCTGCCGGCGCAAATTGGCGCCGCCGTGGAAGCGCGTGATCGCCAGGCGCTGGCTGGTGGTGTCTCTGCGCAGCTCGAGGAAACGCTGGAGCTGGACGGCGTGCGCAGAACCCTCCTCAGCACGCGCATTCCGCTGATGGACGCGCTGGGGAGGCCAGGTGGCTTGTGCACGATTTCCACCGAGATCACCGCCCGCAAGCGGATTGAAACCGCCTTGCAGACCGCCGGGCTGGGTCTCGCTGGGCTTTCGGGCAGACGTTTGCATCAGCGCCTGGCACAGGATGTTGCCCTGACACTGGGCGTGGATCTGGCCTTCATTGCCGCGGTTGATGGCCCCGCTTTGCACTCAGTCACGACATTGGGGCTTTGCTACCGCCATCAGATTCTGGACAACCTCCAGTATCCCTTGCTGGGAACGCCCTGCCGAACCGTCATCTCCCGTGGTTTCCAGTTTATTCCCGAAGGGCTGGGCGTCGCTTTTCCGGAGGACGAATCGCTACTGGCACTGGGCGTGCAGAGCTACGCCGGCTACCCGTTATTCGACAGCAGTGGCGACGTGCTGGGCCTGATTGTGGCTGCCCACAGCAAGCCGATGCAGGACCCGGAAGGCACCGCTGCCGTGTTACGCATCTACGCCATGCGCGCGGCCGCCGAATGCGAGCGGGAGCGCGCCGAGTATGTCGGCATGCTCTCTGAGCGCAGTTATCAGGAGATCTTCAACGCCTCCGAGGACGCGATCTTCGTCCATGACGTGAACACGGGCGCCATTGTCGATGTCAACCCCCGCGCCTGCACCATGTACGGCTATACACGCGAGGAGCTGTGCGGCATGCCGGTCTCAGAAATCAGCTCCGGCGTGCCGCCCTATACCCAAGAAGAAGCCCAACGGCAGCTTACGCGGGCAGCCCAGGGGGAAACGGCGCGCTTTGAGTGGCACCGGCGCAGTCGCGACGGTTCGCTGCACTGGGACGAGGTCGTGCTTAAGCGCGCCGAGTTGGCCGGAGTGCCGCGAATTCTCGCGTTCATCCGGGAAGTCTCCGAGCGGAAGGCTGCTGAGGAAGCGTTGCGCGCCAGTGAGGAGCGCTACCGCACCATTTTTGACGCCTCAGTGGACGGGTTGGCCTTGTGGAACCGCGAGGGTCGCATCGTCGAGGCCAATCGGGCGTTTTGTGGGATGCACGGCTATAGCCGCAATGAGCTGCTCCGCTTGGACCCGCGCGCATTTGTCCATCCCGACTCGTGGCGGAAGCTGGAGCAGTTCCTGGAGTTCCTGCAGGCAGGCCACCCATTCCAGACGGAAGCGCTGGATATGCGCAGCGATGGCTCCGCCTTTCCGGTGGAGGTGAGCGGCGTGCCCATCGACTATGGCGGTGCGCCGCACATGCTGTCCATTGTCCGCGACATCACCGAGCGCCAGGAGCGCGAGAGGGCGCTGCGTCGGAGTGAGGATCGGCTACGTGCCACGGTGGAGGCCTCACTGGACTGCATCGTCTGCATGGACACAGAGGGCCGGATTATCGAGTTCAACCCGGCGGCGGAGGCGTGTTTCGGCTATCACCGAGCCCAAGTCATTGGCAGCCGGCTTGCGGATCGATTGATCCCACCGGCCAGCCGCCAGGCACACCAGGGAGGCCTGCAGCGCTACCGGGAGACCGGGGTTGGTCCCTATCTGGGGCGGCGCGTGGAAGTTTCGGCCATGCGCGCCGACGGCAGTGAATTTCCGGCGGAACTCACCATCGCCGTTACGCACGGTCCTGAGGGAGAGATTTTCGTGGGGTCATTGCGGGACATCACGGCGGTGCGCAAGGCGGAAGCGGAACGCCAGGTGCTGGAGAGCCGGCTTCGGCAAGCGCAGAAAATGGAGGCACTCGGCCATCTAACCGGCGGCATTGCTCACGATTTCAATAACATTCTCACCAGCATCCTCGGTTACGCCGTGTTGGCCCGCGAAAACGCCGCCGCGCTGACAGACTCGCACGTGCTCGACTATCTGGCTCAGATTCAACGCTCGGGTGAACACGCCCGGGATCTGATCCGGCAAATGCTCACCTTCAGCCGCGGCGAGCGCGGGGAGCCGCAACCCCTCTTGCTGCCCGGCCTCGTCGCCGAGGCCGTGCGTCTGTATCGCTCCAGCTTTCCCGCCACGGTGGTCTTCGAACTGCGCCAGGACAACAACGCACCGCCGGTGTTGGCCGACCCGATCCTGCTGGAGCAGGCGTTAATGAACCTGTGCATCAACGCCCGCGACGCCATGGACGGCACCGGCACGATCACCATCCGTGTCGATCACCGCGTGGACCTGGACGCGGAATGCGCCTCCTGCGGGCAGAGCGTGTGCGGCGCATGGGTAAGCCTCAGCGTGACCGACACTGGACCCGGCATTCCGCCGGGGATTCAGGATCGCATCTTCGATCCGTTCTTTAGCACCAAGGAGGTGGGCCAGGGCAGCGGCATGGGCCTCGCCACCATTCACGGCGTCATACATGAGTATGGTGGCCATGTACTTCTGGAAACGGGCCCCGGCGGTGGCACGTGTATGCACCTGCTGCTCCCGGTCAGCACGGGATCGGTCGTCGACAAGAAAGTAGAGCCGGCGCCGGCCTCACGTACAGGACCAGCCGGCCCGCGTACAGGCCACATTCTGGTGGTTGACGACCAGGCCTCGGTGCGCGCCTTCATGGCGGAACTCCTCGGCACCCGCGGCTTCCGTGTCTCGCTGGCCGCCAGCGCCGAGGAGGCGCTGGGACAGCTCGCGCTCCGGTCGGTCGATCTGGTCATCAGCGATCAGTCCATGCCGGAGGTGACCGGGCTTGCCTTGGCGGAAACGCTGCATGCGCGCTACCCGCAGCTGCCCGTGCTACTGTACTCCGGGCATCCCGACACACTGCCCGCGCGGCGGATCACGGGTACCGCGATCCACGCCGTGCTGACCAAGCCAATCGAGGTGGATGCGCTCATGGCGGCGATCGGCACTGCCCTGGCAGCCGAGCGCGGCAGCCATTCCACCCAATAGCGGGTCACCCCGTGCGCCACGAATTGCGTGGGGAGTGCTCCTCGGCGAACGCCGGTCAACGACGCACGTCCCAATCATGGGCGTGCCTCAACACGGGATCGCCGCAAGCGAATCGTCCTCCTGCCTCGTGAGTCGGCCCTGCCTGCAATCCAGGTATGCCGCAAGGTGGGCGCTGAGGTCTCGCGCGTCGTCGTCACACCCGTGGATGAAGCTTGACTTGCGGCGGCGCATGAACGGCAAGCCCAGAACGTACAGCCCGGGGACGTCCACCACGCCGCCGGTGTGACGAAGCGCCCCCTTGCGATCGAACGCGGGCGCGTGCAGCCAGGAGTAGTCCGGCCCGAAACCCGTGGCCCAGACGATGGTTCGAATCTCGCGACGATTCAGATCGAGGCTTAGCCTGGGCGCGTCGTCGATCCGCGTGGGCGTTGGTCGCTCAGGCAGGCCCGCCCATTCATCCATGCCACTGTGCCGTGCCCACTCATCGATGGTGTCCAGCAACCGCTCGAGCTTGAGGTCCGCCGACGCGCAGTAGCGACGCAGCGCGCCGGAGAATTGCAGCACACCGTCGCGAACACCCACGACACGCCCGACCAGGGCGACACCGCGGTCGCCCAGGGCGTTCAAGTCCAGTGTCGAGCGATCAAGGCTCCCCACCAGCTGCGGCGAGGGCAGGCGCCGGGCGCGTGCGATGTCATCCACCTCGTCGTAGCGCTGGTCCAGGATTCCGGCCGCGTCCAGCCACCGCTGAATGTCCAGGCCCCGGTAAATTCGGGGCATACGCACGTGCTCGCCCACGGCAAGAGTGACCGGTCGCCCGGAGCGGTGAATCTCGTCGGCAAGCTGCAACCCCGTCGCGGACCCGCCTACCACCAACACTCCACCGTCTTCGAGCTGGCGCGGGCTGCGATACTCCCGCGGAGTGATGCTGGTAACGCGGGCAGGCACAGCCTCGGCCAGGGCGGGCACCACCGGCACATTGAAAGCGCCGCTGGCCAGCACCACCGCCCGGCAGCGCCAGGCGCCCCGGTCGGTGATCACGTGATAGCCATTCGCCGCCGGCCGCACCGAGGTGACCGTGGTTCCGGCGCGCACCGGGGCGGATAGGCGCACTGCATAGGCGCGGATGAAGTCGACGACCTCCGGCATCGTCATGAAGGCGTCCGGGTCGGGACCCGCATAGTGGAACCCAGGCAGCCGACACTGCCAGTTGGGCGTCAACAGCCGCAGTGAGTCCCACCGCTCATGCCGCCACGCGTTGGCCACCTCCCCGCGTTCCAGGACCACGTGGTCGATGGAACGCTCACTGAGGTAGTGACTCATGGCAAGCCCGGCATGCCCCGCACCGATGACGACCACAGTCACCGCACGGGCTGCGGAGGGCTTTAAATGCCGGAGGTCGCTGATCATTTCACATGCACCGAGACGTTGGTTGGATTGGTGAGGATGTCGTAGACCGCGGAGCGCTTCTGGGACTGGGCGACCAGCGCCTCGATCTCCTTTCGGGTTGCGTCGGCGTCGATCTCGAAGGTGACCTTCACATCGTCGAAGCCGTTTCGCACATCGCTGTCCATGCCAAGAATGCCCTGAATGTCCATACTGCCTTCCAGGGAGGCCTTCACCGAGCGCAGCTGGATTTGCCGATTCTGGGCAACGGCGGCAATGCCGGCGGTCAGGCAGCCTGCGAGGCCAACCAGGACGTACTCCACGGGGGTCGCGCCGTTGTCTTCGGAGGCAAATACCTCGGGGTGGTCCGCATCGAACGTGAACCGCGTCTTGTGCCGCTGTTCCCCGCCGAGGCCGTAATAGCCATCCACCGTGGCCTGGCTGTGGGTGCCGTTCACCCAGTTGCAGCTCGCCCGCCAAGTAAAGCGTGCGGCCTCCGGCGCTTGCGCCAGGGCCTCGCGGGCGCCCAGCAATGCATTCACATTCACCCCGTTGTTGACCTGCAGTGTTTCTGCGTACATGTCGAATTCTCCTGTGAGCTGAGTCGTGGTCGACCGCTTCTTGCGCGGACAGCAACGAGGATGCGCGGGCAACGTTGGACCCAGCGTGGGAGAGCGCGTGGTATTTGAGGCTCAGGAAAAAGTCGCTGTGACGCAGTGGTGGAAGTAGCGGAAGGACCAGACGCGATCCAGCGGCATGCCGGCCTGGCGCTGCGCCAGGCGAACGGATTCCGCGTCGGGGGCCTGGTAGAGGCAGATCATCCGCCGGCCATCCAGCGAAGCGTACGTGCGGACGAACCGGAGGCGATGGCTCTGCAGGCATCCGGCCGCTGCATCTTCGAGGGCCTGGATCTGTTCGACGGTCACCGGGCGTGCAAAGGAGCGTTCCACCAGCACGTTGGCACTGGTCAGCCCCGGCAGATCCAGGGCCGGCGCGTCGTGGACCGTACCGCACCAGAGGATGCGTGCGTCCGCCCCCGCCTGCCGCAAGGCAATGCGTGCCGATTCCGTATCCGGGGCAAGAAAGTGGCAGACCATACGATGCCCGTCTCTCGCCAGGTGGCTCTCCAGCCAGCGTACCCGATGGCGATCGAAGCACGCTGGCGCATCCGACAAAAGTGCCTTGATGGCCGTGACGGTAAGCGGCGGTTCGAAAGCGCGTTCCAGGAAGACGTCGGTCATCGCCCCTCCAGCGCCTCCCCTGGCAGGGGGGACGCCGTCCGGCTCCTCGCCCATTCGGCGACCGGTGCCTGGTCGAATCCGGCCAGTGCGGCCGTATGCCGCCGGTGTGCGGCGGTGTCCCCGGCCGCTCGATACGCCTCGGCGAGCGCGAAGTGGGCCAACATTAGCTCGGTGGGGCGTTCCAGGGACTGCGCATACGTGAGCGCCTCCTGGGCGTGTGCGACGGCGTCGTCCAGGCGGCCGCGCTCCAGGTCGATCAGTGCTGCGCGGGTCAGTATGTAGGCTAATCGGTACTTGGCATCGGCGTTGCGCAGGCCCTCCAGGGAGGCGACAAGCGGTACCACGTCGTCGTCAATGG
>NZ_SKOG01000142.1 GCF_007120195.1 Aquisalimonas sp. | reverse complement strand
TGCGAAAATTGGCGTGGATCCTGACGGTTCCTGGCAAGGCGCGCCGACGAGGCGTAGCGGGGACTACGGCGAGGAGGCGCAACGCCGCCAGGGGCCGTCAGGGCCGCGACAATCGTAACGTCATTTGCGGCACAGGACACTAGGCTCCTGTATCCGTCGGGTATACTGGACTGGGGCAGCGCCTGAAGCTGCGGGACCGCCTTGACGCCGGTCCGACCTTCCTGCGGCCAGCGGTGGCTTCGCCGGCATGAGTAACCTGAGATAGTATTGAGTGCCACTGCCGAACGCCCGCGCTCGTTCAACGCGTCGGGCGTACAGGACCCCTGACCCATGGGAACTCGGAGCTGCGGATAGAGCCGATGTATGCTGCCTGGCGTGGCACGGGGCCAGACAGCGCAACCGCTTGATGCGCGACCTGGACTCACCAAAACATGCGTGAACCTGAAATCCCGCGGGAACTCTGCGTACCTGAAGCAGCGGGGCGGTGTCGACAGTGCGATGACCTCGAACAGGTCTTTCGGACAAACCTGTTCGGCGTTCTCGTCATCGAGCCGGACGGTCGCTTCGCCTACGTCAATGACGCGGCCGTGGACCTCCTTCAGTGCTCTCGTGAATTGTTTGTCAACTCTCGGTACCACGACCAGAACTGGGACATCGCAGACATCAATGGACACTCTGTGCCGTGCGAGGATCAGCCCTTTGCGAAAGTCATGGCCACGGGGCAGCCCGTTCGCGGTGCCGAATACGCCATTGCCTTGGCGGACGGGCCGCGGCGTTACCTCCGAGTGAATGCGGCGCCCATACGTGGGCCCAACGACGCAATTGAGCGAGTCGTCATCGCGCTCGAGGACATCTCCGAGTCCTTTCATGCGCGGCGACATCTGGAGCAGGTGTACGAGTGGTTCCGCCTGGCCCAGGAGGCGACCCGATTCGGATTGTGGCAATGGGACGTTGACAGGGATCGTGGCCAATGGGACGTCGTATCGTGGCAGCTACTCGGCCATGACGGCGACCAGGCATCAACCGTGCTGACTTACGAGGACTGGTTGCAGCTCATCCATCCCGATGATCGTGAGGCCGCCTCGCACGAGTTCCGGGTGCAACTGCAATCCGGCGATTCTCTCTCCCAGGAGCTCCGCTACCGGCGAGCGGACGGGCGGTGGCAGTGGATTCAGCACCGCGGCAAAGTCGTGAGCAGGACGCCGGAGGGGCAGCCACTAATGATCGCGGGCACGCACACGGATGTTCAACAGCTAAAAGAAGCCGAGGAGCGGCTTCGGCAGATTGCCGAGAGTATTGAGGAAGTGGTCTGGCTTCGCACCAGCGACGCGCTGCTCTACGTTAACAGGGCCTATGAGCGTATTTGGGGACGCAGCCGCGAGTTGCTGTATGCAGACCCTTCCGGCTATTTGGAGGGCGTACACCCGGACGACCGGCGTCGAGTCGAGACCGCGTTCGCGCGCGCGCAGCAGACTCCGGTCGCATTCGACGAAACCTATCGAATCGTCCGGCCCGACGGCACAATCCGCTGGGTGCGTGCGCGTTCCTATCCCGTTGATCACGAGCAAGGCCGCACTGTCGGCACGATCGTTGACATTACCGACGCAAAAAAGGCGCAGGATATTCTGGAGCGACGAGCAACCATCGATCCGCTAACAGGGCTTTGGAACCGCTCCCAATTCGATATCAAATTCCGCGACGCGCTCGATCGTTGCCGTCGGTACCACTCGCCAGCAAGCCTTATCCTGCTGGATATCGATCATTTCAAGCGCGTCAATGACACATTCGGACATGATGTGGGTGACGCCGTCCTGCGCGAGATTGCCCGACGTCTGGGCGCTATCCTGCGAAGCCCGGACGCCCTCGCCCGCTGGGGCGGTGAAGAGTTCGTGGCGTTACTGCCTGAGACCAACATTGAGCATGCAGCAGGCATCGCCCAACGCCTGCGCGAGTGCGTCTGCAGTCGCGACGTCGAGACTGTCGGTCGGATAACGGCCAGCCTCGGGGTGACTGCTCTCCGCCCCGACGATCCGACCACGCGGGCCGTGCTGCGTCGCGCCGACTCTGCGCTCTACCGTGCCAAGGCTGCAGGCCGCAACCAGGTAGTGACGATTTACGCCTGAGGCAGCCATCCACCCCTAGTGCCTGCTGTCGGGATTTCCCACTAATGCCGCCGGCAGAACCCGAGTTCAAGGGCGTGCCAGGGCCTGGCCTTTCCCGCCTGCTACCGTCGACAGATTGCCCCTTTATTCATCAGACCTTTCCTTCAAAACCCCGGGAACATGAGCTATCCTCTAACTGCCAGCGCGGGCGGCCTATCCGACCGCGTTTTACTTGTACGGGACTGCGGTCGGGGGAGAGCAGGCCCATAGCAGGTGCCATGGCAAGGGCACCATCCGTCACCGAAGCCTAGGAGTTGACAAAGCCTCGGTGGCGGCCAAGGCCTACCGCTGCCGATTACTCGAACCAACCCTGTTGAGAAGAGGGGAGACACCCATCATGGCAATACGTGTAGCCGTGCCCAAGGAAACCCAGACAGGAGAACGTCGGGTGGCCTTGGTGCCGAGCGTGATCAAGCTGCTCGACAAGCTGAGCGTAGAGATTCTAATGGAATCCGGCGCTGGCATGGAGAGCGGCTTCAACGACGACGCCTACCAGGGCGTCAAAATCGTGGATTCGGCTGACAATCTCTACCAAGATGCCGACGTTATCCTGAAGGTCCAGCCGCCGACCGTTGAAGAAGCCGGCAAGCTCAAAGAGGGCAGTGTCGTTGTAGGGTTCATGTCACCTCACGAGGGCGACACACGCGTCAAGACATTCACCAAGAACAAAATCACCAGTTTCTCCATGGAGCTGGTTCCGCGCATCACCCGCGCCCAGTCCATTGACGCCCTCTCATCGCAGGCATCGATTTCCGGTTACAAGTCCGTGCTCCTGGCGGCGAACCTGAGCCCACGGCTGTTTCCGATGCTGACCACGGCTGCCGGAACCATCCGGCCATCCACCGTGCTTGTCATCGGTGTTGGGGTGGCGGGCTTGCAAGCCATAGCCACCGCCAAGCGCCTGGGCGCCATCGTGGAAGCCTATGACGTTCGCTCCGCCACCAAGGAACAGGTCGAATCCCTGGGGGGTAAGTTCATCAAGACGGGCGTCACGGCGGAAGGTGAAGGCGGCTATGCCCGCGAACTCACCGAGGACGAGAAAAAACAGCAGGCCAATGTGCTCGCGAATCACGTGGCCAAGGCGGACGCCGTCATCACGACAGCGGCCATTCCAGGCAAGCCGGCGCCGAAGCTTATCGACCAGGCCACCGTGGAGCGCATGAAGCGCGGCGCAGTGATCATTGACCTTGCTGCCGAGACCGGGGGCAACTGCGCAGTCACCAAGCCCGGCAAGGACGTGGACCACAACGGTGTCACCGTCTCGGGGCCCAAGAACGTGCCCAGCGCGCTATGCCAGCATGCCAGCGAGATGTATGCCCGCAACCTGTACAACTTCCTGGCGCTGATTGTTAAGGACGGGAAGCTCGCACTGGACTGGAACGACCAGGTCCAGGCGGATAGCTGCCTGACGCACGCCGGCGAAATCAAGCACGGGCCGACCCGTGAACGCCTGGAAGGAGGCAAGAAGTCATGATCGAGGGTTTCACTGCACTCTACATCTTCATGCTGTCCGCGGTCGCGGGGTATGAAGTGATTTCCCGGGTTCCGGTCATCCTGCACACGCCGCTGATGTCCGGCTCCAACTTCATCCACGGCATCGTCGTCATCGGTGCAATGATCGTCCTGGGACACGCGCAGACGCCCATGGAGCAGCTCATCGGCTTCATCGCCGTGCTTCTGGGTGCCGGTAATGCCGTCGGGGGTTACGTGGTCACCGAACGCATGCTCGAGATGTTCAAGAGCAGCAAGAGCTAAGGTAAGGGGGCACGGGAATGGCAACGCTGATGCAATTGAGTTATTTCCTGGCAGCCGTTCTGTTTATCGTCGGGCTCAAGGCAATGAGTTCGCCGAGGACGGCGCGCAAGGGCGTCATGTGGGCTGGCGTGGGCATGGTGCTCGCGACGCTCGTCACCTTTTTTGATCCGACGATTATCGGATTCGCCAACTACCTCCTGATCATCATCGCCATCGGCATCGGCGGGGGGCTGGCCTGGGTCACCGCCAAGCAGGTGCAGATGACCGAGATGCCGCAAATGGTGGCGCTCTATAACGGCATGGGCGGCGGCTCGGCCGGCGGCATTGGTGCCGTAGCACTGCTGGAGGCCCAGCGCAAGCTGGTGGAAACCGGCGATAACGCCATCTTTCAGCAGATGGGTGCCGACGTCGCTGTACTGGCCGTGCTGGGCGGGCTGATCGGTTCCGTCGCCTTCTCCGGCTCGCTGATCGCCTGGGCGAAGCTGGATGGGCGCATGCAACGCAACAGCCTGATGCCCGCGCAGCAGATTGTGAACATCGTCCTGTTTGCGGCGGTGGTCCTGGCCGGGATCTGGGTGTTCTTCTCCGGTGGCGTGTTCTCGATCTTTGTATTCTTCGTCCTGGCCCTGGTGCTCGGCGTGTTCATGACGGTTCCCATCGGCGGCGCCGATATGCCGGTCGTGATTTCGCTGTTCAACGCCCTCACCGGGCTAGCGGTTGGCTTCAAGGGCTACGTGCTCGGTAACGCCGCCCTGATCATCGCCGGTACTCTGGTGGGTGCGGCCGGTATGCTACTCACGGTTTTGATGGCCAAAGCCATGAACCGATCGATCGCTAACGTGCTCTTCAGCGGCTTCGGTACCCATGCCGTCGCGGCCGCCGAGGGCCCCGAAGGCGAAATGAAGGAGATGGGCGCCGAGGATGCGGCGTACCTCATGGCATTCTCCGAGCGCGTGGTGATTGTTCCGGGCTACGGCATGGCCGTGGCTCAGGCGCAACACAAGATCTGGGAGATGGTGCAGGGGCTGCAGGGCCGTGGCGTGGACGTCAAGTTCGCGATCCACCCGGTGGCAGGCCGCATGCCGGGGCACATGAACGTGCTGCTGGCCGAGGCCGGGGTCCCGTACGATCTCATCTTCGACATGGAAGAGGTCAACGAGGACTTCAAGCTCACCGATGTGGTGCTGGTCATCGGCGCCAATGACGTGGTGAACCCGGCGGCCAAGACCGACGAGTCCAGCCCGATCTACGGTATGCCCATTCTGGAGGTGGAAGACGCCGAGAACGTGCTGGTGATCAAGCGCGGTCGCGGTACCGGGTTCTCCGGCGTGGAGAACCATCTTTTCTTCGGCGACAAGACCAAGATGGTCTTCGGCGACGCCCAGAAGGTGGGCAGCCAAATGGCGGCAGCGATCAAGGAACTCTGACAGCCTGGTGCCTGCCGCACGAAAGGGGCCGCCTCCGGGCGGCCTTTTTTTCGCCCTGCTACCGCGCCGCCACGGCGACCGTGACAATCCGCCGCAACGGTGCCCGCAACCCGGCCGTGGCCGCGACACCCAGGCTGGTCAGGTACCGCTCCAGGGCCACGCGGGCATCATCGCCCGCGTCCCCCGGGTGATCCCGACGGCCGCACGGGCGAATCCGCGCCAACACCCTCTCCTGGACTAAACGCTCCACCTCCAACTCCCGCTGGAGCAGACTCTGGCGCAGTGCAGCGGCCTGTGCATCCCGGCGTGCATCCCCCCGCAGGCCGTTGCGGGCCCGGCGCAGTGGGCGCAACACGTCGGCCTCGAGACGCTCGCTGATCGCGACCACCGCGGCGGCCGCCTCGGGTCGAAGCGGCCCGTGCCCGGCCGCCGCACTCCAGACAACGGTCAGCAGGGCTGTAACGCACACCCCCGCCCGATCCTGAAGCAGCAGGCAAATCTCCTTCACACCCGCTTCGCCATACAGCCGGGCCAGGCCAGCCCAGGCGGCATCCCGTTTGTTCAGGGAATCATCCATCAGCGCTCTCCGGTCAGGCCGCGCGCATGCCGTGCCGTACCCGTGGGCCAGCCCCTTCCAGGTCTCACACAGGCGTCGCACCGCATTGATCGGCGCGGTGTTAACCATCGCCCCAGTGCAACCGGGCGCGATCCGAGGTTGACAAAAGCCGCGGGTTATACACACCGCCGTCCCGTCCCTAAGCAAAGACCCTGATCCTGGCGCAACCCGCCCCGTCACACTTGGAGGCGCACATAAGTCATTGTTTTACTGATGTGCCACTCGTTCGCCGCTGTCTGCTCTATACAACAATGGTACCCATGAAACAAGGAACTCCGTCGCAATCCGGAAAATAAATCCACAGAGTTGTCCACAGGCTCTGTGTAGGCATGACAAACACGCCGACGCTGACATCGACGGCCCAAAGATCGGTAGACTGCCCGCGGGTTCCGCCCCAACTGGAAGCACAATGCCTCATGCGCTCGTTATTCAGGTGGCCGTCCCAGCGCCACTCGGCCGCACACTTGACTACCTGCCGCCCGACTCAGGGGAGCAGCCGGCGCCAGGCATGCGGGTGCGGGTACCATTCGGCCGCAGGCATGTGGTGGGCGTGGTCACCGGCAGTGACACACGGGCGCGGGTGGACGGCGGACGCCTGCGATGCATTCAGGAACTGCTGGATGACACCCCCATCCTGCCTCCCGACGTCCTGGAGCTGGGCCTTTGGGCTGCCGCGTACTATCACCACCCCCCCGGGGAGGTGCTGGCCGGCATGCTGCCTACCCCGCTGCGCAAGGGGCGTCCAGCGCGGCGACGGGCTGCGGACTGCTGGCAACTCACGCGCACCGGTCAGGCGTGTGACCCCGAGCAGTTGCGCCGCCGGGCCCCGCGACAGGCAGCCGTCATAGAACGTCTCGTAGAAAACCCCGAGGGCCTGCCCACCGCGGCGCTGGCCAACCTGGACGGCAACTGGCGCAACGCCCTGCGCACCCTTCATGCTCAGGGCCTGGTGACGCCGGCGGTGCCATCAGTCAGTGCGCCGCGGGCCGGCAGCGCCCCGACCCTGAACGCGGCGCAGTGTGCGGCCGCCGTGCGCATCGTCGCGTCCCTGGGCAATTTCACTGCGCACCTTCTGGAGGGCGTCACCGGCAGCGGCAAGACGGAGGTGTATCTCGCGGCGATGGATGCCGTGGTCGAGCGCGGCGAACAGGTGCTGGTGCTGGTCCCCGAAATCGGACTCACACCCCAGCTTATCGAGCGTTTCAATGCGCGCGTGCCGGGACGTCTGGCTGTGTTGCACTCCGGCCTGGCGGAGGGCGAACGCCAGGCCGCCTGGCTTGCCGCCGCAGACGGCGACGTGGACGTCCTGATCGGAACGCGATCAGCGCTGTTTACGCCATTACCCCGACCTGGGCTCATTATTGTCGACGAGGAACATGATACGTCGCTGAAACAGCAGGACGGCTTTCGTTATCACGCCCGGGACCTGGCCGCGGTACGCGCCCGCAACCTCGGCGTGCCACTGGTGCTGGGGTCCGCCACGCCGTCGCTCGAGAGCCTGCACAACGCCGTCACCGGACGCTACCAGTTGCTGGATCTGCCCCGTCGCGCCGGTGCGGCCCATCCGCCACGCCTGGAACTCGTGGACGTCCGTGGACAACCCCTGGAAGCCGGCGTCTCCAGGCTGGTGCTGGCGCGGATGGATCAGCACCTGGACAGCGGTGGGCAGGTGCTGCTGTTTCTCAACCGCCGCGGGTATGCGCCCGTGCTGCTGTGCCACGACTGCGGCTGGGTCGCGGGCTGTCCGCGCTGCGATGCCCGCCTCACCTGGCACCGGCATGCTCGGCGCCTGCGCTGCCACCACTGCGGCCACGAACGGGGCGTCGACCGCCATTGTCTGGATTGCGGCAGCACCGATCTTCGCGATGTCGGCCAGGGCACCGAAAAGCTGGAGCAGGCGCTGAACAAGCGCTTCCCCGACGCCGGGGTCATCCGTATCGACCGCGACAGCACCCGGCGCAGGGGGGCCATCAGCGATCTCCTGGGCCGGGCCCGAGACGGTGGAGGGCGCATCCTGCTGGGCACGCAGATGCTCGCCAAGGGCCACGATTTGCCGGGTATTAGTCTGGTCGCGATCCTGGACTGCGACCAGGGGCTGTTCGGCGCGGACTTCCGCGCCCCGGAGCGCATGGCCCAGTTGGTCACACAGGTCGCCGGACGGGCCGGCCGCCGCGAGCGGCCGGGCGAGGTGCTCCTGCAGACCCACCACCCGGAACACCCATTACTGGAGGTGCTGCTGCGCGACGGATACGCTCGCGTCGCGCGCACGATGCTGGCCCAGCGCCGGGAGGCCGCACTGCCACCCCACACCCACTTGGCGCTCATCCGGGCGGAGGCGGTGGATGCCGAGGCGCCCAGCGCGTATCTCGCCGCCGTCCGCGAGGCCGGCGAGTCCCTCGCCGACCCGAAGGTGCTGCTCATGGGGCCAGTGCCCGCCCCCATGGAGCGGCGCGCCGGACGATACCGCGCCCAGCTGCTCCTGCAGGCCGCGACCCGGCCACCCCTGCAAGAACTCCTGGGCCGAATGTCACCGCGAATGCAGGACCTGCCCGGTGCCCGTCGTGTGCGCTGGTCCATAGACGTGGACCCGCAAGAGATGTTCTAACAGGTGCGTTGCCGGGCGCAGCGCATGGCGCTGCCGCGGCGCAGATTTGTGGGTCGCCCCGGGAACCGGGATAATACGCCACCACCTGAAGAGCAACGGCCGCCGCTACGCGCATGAAAGAACAGCTTCGCAGTCTCATTGCCACCGCCGTGGACCGCCTCGTCGCAGACGGGACGCTGCCGCCTGACACCCGGGTCGAGATCCAGGTCGAGCGCGCCCGTGACAAATCCCACGGCGACTATGCCGTGAATACGGCCATGGTGCTGGCGAAACAGGCGCGCAGGAAGCCGCGGGAACTCGCGGAACGCCTTGTCGCGGCAATGCCGCAGGACGCGGGGGTTGCCGGCGTCACCATCGCCGGTCCCGGGTTCATCAACATCGACATCACTTTCGAAGCGGCCTACGGGGCGGTGCGTGACGCCCTGGAGCAGGGGCCGCGCTACGGCCGCTCGAACCAGGGTGCCGACGAGCGGATCAACATTGAGTTTGTGTCCGCCAACCCCACAGGCCCGCTGCACGTGGGCCACGGCCGCGGCGCGGCGTTCGGCGGCACGCTGGCGAGCCTGTTGACCACCGCCGGTTACGACGTCAACCGGGAATACTACGTCAACGACGCCGGGCGGCAGATGGACATTCTCGCCACCAGCGTCTGGCTGCGGCACCTGGAGTTGCAAGGAGAGGCGATCCGCTTTCCGGACAATGCCTACCGCGGGGACTACGTCCGCGACATCGCCCAACGGCTACGGAACAGCGCGCAGGACCGCTTCTTCCACCCGGCGAAGGTGGTGTTGGCGTCGCTGCCCCTGGACGGCTCCGAGGGCGGCGACAAGGAAGACTACATCGACGCGCTCGTCTCCCGCACCAAGGACCTCCTCGGCCCCGAGGCGTACGCAGCGGTGGTCAGCCTCGCTTTGGAGACCGTGCTGGAGGACATTCGCGACGACCTGGCCGCGTTCGGCGTCACGTACGATCAGTGGTTCTCGGAGCGCTCGTTGACGGAATCCGGCGCCGTGGATGACGCGTTACAGCGCTTGCATGCAGCCGGCCACCTCTACGAGGCCGACGGCGCCACCTGGTTTCGCTCCAGTGCCTTCGGCGACGAAAAAGACCGCGTGGTGCGCCGCGAGAACGGCGCCGTGACCTACTTCGCTTCCGACATCGCTTATCATCTGAACAAATTCGAGCGCGGCCATACCGCGTGCATCGACGTCTGGGGCGCCGATCACCACGGTTACGTTGCGCGGGTCCACGCCGCGCTGAAGGCCTTCGACCGGCCCCCGGAGCAGCTCGATGTTCGGCTCGTGCAGTTCGCCATTCTCTATCGCGGCAGCGAGCGCATGCCCATGTCCACGCGCTCCGGGCAGTTTGTCACCCTGCGGGAGCTGCGCGAGGAGGTCGGCGCGGACGCGGCCCGGTTCTTCTACGTCCTGCGCAAGCCGGAGCAGCACCTGGATTTCGATCTGCAACTGGCGAAATCCCAGTCCAACGACAACCCCGTTTACTACATTCAGTACGCCCATGCGCGCATCTGCAGTGTGCTGGTCCAGCTGCGCGAAAAAGGGCTCACCTACGACCCGGTCAACGGCGACCGGCACCTGACGCTGCTCACCGAGTCCCACGAGACGGAGCTTGTTAGTGCCATCGGCCGCTACCCCGAGCTCATCGAGATCGCGGCCGCTGCACGGGAACCGCACCAGGTCGCCCACTACCTGCGGGAGCTCGCCAGCCACGTGCATACGTACTACAACGCGCACCAGTTTCTGGTTGATGAGCGAAATCTGCGTGATGCGCGCCTTAATCTGGTATTGGCAGCCCGCCAGGTCATCCGCAACGGCTTGCACCTACTCGGTGTCTCCGCGCCGGAAGCGATGTAACGGACAACGGAAGAGAGCATGGCAAACAACAAGCGCAGCGGCGCCAAGCGCAATCCACGACCAGCCGCTCAACACAACGCGCCCCGCTGGGTCTGGTTCCTGAGCGGACTGCTGCCCGGGCTGTTCATCGCGCTGCTGGTGCACATGCACCACGCGCGTGACGACGGCATCGCCAGCCTCGCCTCGGGGCCGGAGAGCGCCGCGCCCGGCAGTGCCGATGACGGTAGTGATTCGTCGGATCGACCGCGCTTCGAGTTCTACGAACTGCTCTCGGAGATGGAGGTGGTCGTCCCCGATGAGCCGGAGCCGGACGCGGGACCGACCGAACAGCCCGCGACGCCGGCGCCGGAGGTGGCCACGCCGCACCTGGAGCAAGCGCCTGCGGCAGCTGACAACGCGCAGGAGACGCAGGAGGCGCAGGGGGATACCCGCTACATGCTGCAGGCGGGGTCATTTCGCTCCCACGAGGACGCCGACCAGCTCAAGGCCCGGCTCGCACTCATGGGTGTGCGAGCGGACATCCAGAGCGTTGAAGTGGACAGCGGCGAGACGTGGCACCGTGTCCGCATCGGGCCGTTCTCCGACCGCGAGCGGGTGGATTCACTGCGCAGTCAGCTCCAGGGTGTGGAAGTGGACAGCCTGCTGCTGCGCACGCGCGGTTAAGGGCGCGCCATCCGCCAAGGACGGGTGGCGCGGGCGCCCTGGAGGACCAGCGGCCGCAGGCCTTCCGGGTGTTCGGTTTCTGTGAACTCCTGATCCACGAGCATGGCTACGTGCCCCTCGGCCAGGCGGCGCATGAGATCCGGCGCACTGCCCTCGCCGCTGTGCGCCGCCAGAAGGGCCCGTTCCAGGTCGTTGATCGGCGCGAACGATTGGACACGCGGATCAGTGGCCATGGCCCGCCTATAGCGATTTCTTGTTGCCGCCACGAAACAGCTGGCGCTTGTCCCGGTAGAGCGCGGAGATGTCCTCATCGCCGTGACCCGCCGCCATAAGGCGCTCGTAGTGCTTGAGCGTCATTTCCACGATGGGCAACGCCACGTTCATGGTATCCAGCATGTGCCGGCAGATCGTGAGGTCCTTATGGTGCAGCCCAAGCTTGAAGCCGGGCTCGAACGTGCCTTTGACCATGGTCGGGCCGCGCATCTGCAGAAACCAGTTACCGGCCGCACCCCCGCCTACCACCTCGATGACCTTGTCCATATCCAGCCCCGACGCCTGGCCGAACGCCAGCGCTTCGGTCACCCCCTGATTGATGCCGGCAACCATGATCTGATTGACGGCCTTGGTGGCCTGGCCGGACCCCACCTCACCCATATGCGTGGCGCTCTTGCCCATGGCATCGAACGCCGGGCGCAGGCGCTCCACGGTATCGGCATCGCCACCGATCATAAACACCAATTGGCCGCTCTGGGCGCCTTCCTTGCCGCCCGAGACCGGCGCGTCCAGGAACTCGACATTGGCGGCGGCCAGCTTCGCGGCTGACTGCTTGGCGGTGTCAACGGCCACGGTGGAGGTATCCACCACGGTCTTGCCGGCAGACAACCCACCGGCCATGGCATCCATGACCGCCAGCACATCCTCGTCGCGAGAGACGCAGGTGATGATCGCATCGCACTCGCGTGCCAGGCTTGCCGGGTCCACCGCAGCCACGGCACCGAGTTCATCGGCAATGGCCCTGGCCTTCTCGGGTGTGCGATTCCACACCGCCGCCAGCAAGCCCGCCTTGTGCAGATTCCTGGCCATGCCGGTGCCCATGGCTCCCATTCCGATCACGCCGACTTTCATGACGATCAGCCTCCGTTTCACCTGTTAGGGTTCCGAGGCCGCGACGCGGCCATCACTCCTCGAGATAGGTATATCCCGCCAGTCCGGCTTCCAGCGCGGTCAGACAGTCCTCACGCCGCCTCGCATCCAGGTCCGCGTCGGCCACCTTGTCACGATACGCCGCCAGCAGGCTGTCGCGCTCGAAATGCACGTAGCGCAGCACCTGCTCCACGGTGTCACCGGGGACCGGGTCGCTCAGCCGGCAGCCATCGCCCTCCAGGTGCACGTTTATGGCGGCGGTATCGCCGAAGAGATTGTGCATGTCACCCAGGATCTCCTGGTAGGCGCCCACCATGAAAACCCCCAGGTGATAGGGCTCTCCCGGGCGGAACGGCGGCAATGGCAGCGTGCTCTCCACGCCCTCGCCGTCCACGTAGTACTGCACGCTGCCATCGGAATCACAGGTCAGGTCCTGGAGGATGGCGCGCGCGGTGGGCCGCCGTTCCAGGCCCGCCAGCGGCAGGATGGGAAAGACCTGGTCGATGGCCCAGACGTCGGGGATGGACTGGAAAATCGATAGGTTGCAGAAGAGTTTCTCGGCCAGTTTCTCGTTGAGCTCATCCAGCACCTCGCGGTGATTGCGCGCCGCCGGGCTGAGCTGCCCGTGGACTTGACGGCAGATCGCGGTGTAGAGCTCTTCGGCCCGAGCCCGCTGGCGCAGGCTCAGCACCCCGTGGGTGTACATCGCCTGGGCTTCCTGCAAGCCGTGCACGGCATCATGATAGCGCTCGATGGGCGAGCGGCCAGGACCCTCTGCCACACTCCGCCACAGGTCCTGGAGCACCTGCGGGGCATCGGCAGAGGGGGGCTCCGGGTTCGGCGCTCCAGGCACGTCGTGATCGATCACGTTGGTGAGCAGCACGGCGTGGTGAGCGGTCAGAGCGCGCCCGGACTCCGAGATGATGTCCGGATGGGGCAGGCCGTGTTCGCAACAGATTTCCCACAGGGCATGGACGACATTGCCGGCATACTCGGAGACGGAGTAGTTCATGGAGCAGAAGTTACGGGATCGGGTCCCCTCGTAGTCCACCCCCAGACCACCGCCCACGTCCACGGTGCTCACCGGCACGCCAAGGGCCCGCAGCTCCGCATAGTAGCGGGCCGCCTCGCGCATGCCACGGCGGATATCACGCACGTTGGGAATCTGCGAGCCCAGGTGGAAATGCAGCAGCTCCAGGGTGTGTTCCAGGCCTTCGGCGCGCAGCCGCTCGACGACGGCCAGGGCCTGGGAGGCGCTCAGGCCGAACTTTGATTTCTCGCCGCCGGTGTTCTGCCACTTGCCGGTGCCGATGGAGGCAAGACGCACGCGCATGCCCAGCCGCGGGGTGATGCCAAGGTCCCGGGCCTCGCCGAGGACCAGTTCCACCTCGCTGCGCTTTTCCATGACGAGGCGCACATCCATGCCGAGCTGCTGGCCCAGCAGGGCAAGGCGCACGTATTCCCGGTCCTTGTAGCCGTTGCAGATCACGGTGCCGCCCGGCGGCGCTAGCGCGAGCACAGCCATGAGCTCGGGCTTGCTGCCCGCCTCCAGGCCGACGCGGTGATTGCCGTGGGCGAGGATCTCCTCCACCACGCGGCGCTGCTGGTTGACCTTGATGGGATACACGGCCGTGTAGCGAGCGCTGTAGTCGTGCGCCGCCATGGCGGACTCGAAGGCCTGACAGAGTCCATCGATGCGGTCATGGAGAATGTCGACGAAGCGGACCAGCACCGGCAGGGAGAGACCGCGCGCCTGAATGGCCTCGGCGAGGCTGGTCAGCACAATGCCGTAACTGTCATCACGGCCGTCCGGATGCACCACCACGCGGCCGTCGGCACCGATGTCGAAATAGCCGCCGCCCCAGTGCGCCGTGTTGTAAAGATCGCGCGCCTGCTGGATGCTCCACTCGCCCATGATTCCGATCGGTCCCCGTTTGCGCTCCCCAGCGGAGGGTACAGTGCACCGGGGCTGCTCCCCGGACGCCGGTAACGGCGCCGCATCAGGGTAACACGGGTAACACCATCGGCTTGCCACGCGCCTTGCCTTCTCACGTTTGCACGACGCCGCGCGGTCGGCGAGGACTGGTCACGGCCGGCTGCTTTGCGCATAATCGCCGGCCATTGCGTGTTTGGACGCAGCTCATACGGGCTGCGCAAGGGAGGCGAACCATGGCACTGGATAGCGAGCGCTGGTTCAGCGAGCCCTTCGGTGAGGAAGGCATCGCGTTCTCGCTGGAATTAAAGGAGAAGCTGCACGAGGAGCAGACCCCGTACCAGAGGATTGAAGTCTACGAGACCACGCGCTGGGGCCGGCTGCTGGTAATTGACGGCTGCGTGATGCTGACCAGCCGCGACAACTTCACCTACCATGAGATGATGTCCCACCCGGTGCTGTTCACCCACCCCGCGCCCCGCAACGTGCTCATCATCGGCGGCGGCGACTGCGGCATGCTGCAGGAGGTACTCAAGCACCGGGGCGTGGCGCATTGCACCCAGGTCGATATCGACGCAGGGGTCACTCGGGCGTCGGAGCGCTTCTTCCCGGAGCTCTGCGGCGCCAATGACGATCCGCGCGCCACGCTGCGGTTCGAGGACGGCGTCCAGTACATCAAGGACCTGGGGGCCGGCAGCGTGGACGTACTGATCGTCGACAGCACCGACCCGGTGGGCCCGGCGGCGGGGCTCTTCGGCGAAGCCTTCTTCCGCGACGTCCACCGGGCGGTGGCCGACGACGGCCTGATCGTGCAGCAGAGCGAATCACCCATCCTGCACGTGGACACCCTGTTGCGCGAGCTCCACGGCGCCATGCGCAGGGCCGGCTTTACGCGCGTGGTCACGCTGCAGTACCCGGTGTGCAGCTATCCCTCCGGATGGTGGTCCGCCACCATGGCGGGCAAGGGGGCGGACCTCACGCAGTTTCGCGCAGGGGACGTGGAGCGCAAGCCGTTCCGCACCCAATATTACAACGCCGCCATCCACCGCGGCGCGCTGGCGGTGCCGGAGTTTTGCCGGCACTTGTTGACGGATCAATAAACGGCAGCGCTGCGCCTTCGACGCACGGCTACCCCACCGTCAACACCTCCTGCAACCACGCGGGATCGAGGTGGGCCTCCACCGCATCCGCCAGGCGGTCCAACTCGGCCTCGCGGTGGGCCGGGTAATCCACCGCCTCGCCGCCGACAAGCCCGGCGCGGGCCAGCAGGGCATTGGCCGCATCCGGTTGGTCGAACAAGCCGTGTACGTAACAGCCGAACACCTGGGCGTCCCCGCTCACGGCACCGTCCACTCGGCCATCGAGCCGCAGCAGGGGGCGACTCAAGGCCGCTCCGGTGGTGACCCCATTGTGGATCTCGTAGCCGCGTAAAACCGCCCCCTCGGGTTCCAGCGTGCCCGTCACCTCACGCAGCCGCTTGCCGGCGATCAGGCGTGTCTCCAGATCCAGCAGCGCGAATCCCGGGGTCGTGCCCGACTCGCCCTCAATACCGTCCGGATCGGCGACGCTGCGCCCGAGCATCTGGTAGCCGCCGCAGATGCCCAGTACCCGGCCGCCATAGCGTAAATGCCGCTGCAACACCTGCTCCCAGCCGTGGTCGCGCAACCAGGTGAGATCCCCGCGGGTGCTCTTGCTGCCGGGCAGTATGATGAGATCCGCCGGCGGCGGCGACTGATGCGGGCCGATGAATTGCAGATCCACCTGCGGATGCAGGCGCAGCGGGTCGAAATCGGTGTGGTTGCTCATGCGCGGCAAAGCGGGGACGACGACGCGCAGCGCGCCCTCGCCGCCGCCGCTGCCGGCGCGCCCGATGCTGTCTTCGGCGTCCAGCACCAGGCCCGGGAGGAACGGGAGCACGCCGACCACCGGCGTCCCCGTGCGCGCCTCGAGCCAGTCCAGGCCGCTCTCGAGCAGGGCCGGGTCACCGCGAAATCGGTTGATCACGAAGCCACGGATTCGCGCGCGCTCGCTGCCGGAGACCAGCGCGAGCGTGCCCACCAGCTGGGCGAAGACGCCACCGCGATCGATGTCACCCACCAGCAACACCGGGCAGTCGGCGGCCTCGGCAAAGCCCATGTTGGCGATGTCGTGCTCGCGCAGATTGACCTCTGCCGGGCTGCCCGCACCTTCGGCGATGACCGCATCAAAGCGGGCTGTCAGACTCTCCCAGGCCGCCATGACCGCCTCGCGCGCGCTGGCCTTGAAGCGGTGGTAGGCGACCGCATCCATGTTGCCGTACACATGACCCCGCAGGATGACCTGGGCACCGCGGTCACTCTGGGGTTTGAGCAGCACCGGGTTCATGTCGCTGTGCGGGGCGATGCCGCAGGCCAGGGCCTGCAGTGCCGTGGAGCGGCCGATCTCGCCACCGTCGACGGTCACGGCGCTGTTCAGCGCCATATTCTGGGGCTTGAACGGCGCCACCGACACACCCTTGCGCGCGAGCCACCGGCACAGCGCGGCCACCACCGTGCTCTTGCCGGCGTCGGATGTGGTGCCCTGGATCATCAGTGTGGCCATGGTGGCATGCGCCCGGCCTACAGCTCGACGCCTTTCTGCGCCCGCACGCCACCGTCTTTGAAGGCGTGCTTCTCGACGCTCATCTCCGTCACCGTGTCGGCGATGTCAATGAGTTCCCGCTTGGCGTTGCGGCCGGTAACCACTACGTGCTGCATGGCGGGACGAGCCAGAAGGTCATCCAGGACGCGGTCGAGGTCCAGGTATTCGTAGCGCAGGGCGATGTTCAGCTCGTCCAGGAGCACCAGGCCGTAGGCGGGTTCCCGAAGCATGGCCACGGCCTTGTCCCAGGCGGCACGGGCGGCCTCCTCATCCCGGGTGCGGTCCTGGGTGTCCCAGGTGTAGCCTTCCCCCATGACGTGGTAGGTGACATTGGGGTGGCCGCGGAAGAAGCGGTCCTCGCCGGTGACGAACGCGCCCTTGATGAACTGCACGATACCCACCTGCATGCCATGACCCAGGGCGCGGGCAACCATGCCGAAGCCGGAGCTGCTCTTGCCCTTGCCGGGGCCAGTGAGAACCACCAGCACGCCCTTGTCCGCCTGGGCACGGGCAATGCGCTCGTCGATGGCGCGTTTTTTCTTCGCCATGCGCGCGGCATGACGGTCCGGATCCTTGGCGTTTTCACGCATGGCCGATCTCCTCCAATGCTGTCCCGCGGAACAGGGCGGCGGTGGCCGCCGGCGCGGACGGGAAGTAGGCATGGTAGTAGCTGGCGGTGAGAGCGCCATCGCGGTAGATGGCCTCACCCGGTGTCCCGCCACGGTGGCGGCGTGTGCGGGCCACGGGCTCGAGCTCCGCCTCCAGGCGCGAGTGATGGAAGGTATGCCCGCGCAGCTCGCCGCCCGGCAGCGCCAGGGACTGCAGCCCAAGGCCCATCAGCTTCCCGGCCATGGCCGCCTGTCCGGGCAAGAGTCCCAGCATGCGGTGGGCTTTGCCATCGCCGTCGACCAGCGTGTCCATGCAGGCCATCAGCCCGCCGCACTCCGCCAGGATGGGTTTGCCCGCGGCGTGGTGGGAGCGGATGGCGAGCAGCATGGGCAGATTGTCCGCCAGCTGCCGGGCGTGCAGCTCCGGGTAACCACCGGGCAGCCACAGGGCATCGCACGCGGGCAGGGCCTGGTCGGCCAAGGGCGAGAATTCCCGCAGGTCTGCCCCCATGGCCTCGAGCAGCTCGAGGTTGGCGCGATAGATGAAGGCAAAGGCGGCGTCCCTGGCGACGGCAATGCGCGCCCCGTCGAGCAGCCGCGGCGGCTTCGGCGGCGGTTCCCCGGCCAGTGTCACGCTCGCCGGCAATGCATCCAGACCGGCCTCGCGCAGCAGTTCGGCCGCGGCATCAAGGCGCCGGTCCAGGTCCGGGAGTTCACCGGCCTGCACCAATCCCAGGTGCCGGTCGGGGATGCTCATGGCATCATCCCGCGGCACCGCGCCAAGGAGCGGCAGGCGCTCCGGCAGGGCCTCGGCAAGCATGCGGCCATGCCCCGCACTGCCCACGCGGTTGGCGATGACGCCCGCGAGGCAGACATCGTCGCGGTACTGATCCAGCCCCAGGGCCACTGCGGCAAGGGTCTGTGCCATGCCGGCGGCATCGATCACGGGCACAACCGGAATGCCGGCGGCCGCGGCGAGGTCGGCGGTGGCCGGATCACCATCGAACAGGCCCATGGACCCTTCCACCAGCACCAGGTCCGCTGTGGCGGCGGCGCGGGCCAGGCGCCAGCGGCATTCGTCCATGCCGGTCATCCAGGGGTGGAGCTGGTAGACCGGGTTGCCGGAGGCCGTCTCAAGCACCATGGGATCGAGGTAATCCGGGCCGTACTTGAACACCCGCACGTCGCGACCGGCATTGCGGTGAAGCCGCGCCAGCGCCGCGGTCATCATTGACTTGCCGGAGCCGGAGGCGGGGGCGCTGATCAGGACTGCCGGGGCGGTGCCCCGGGGCGTTATGGGTGCATCTGTCATTGGCTATGTCTCCCGTGTGCAGCCGGCCGCGGGGGCTTGATCGCTCCCGTTGCCTTAGGCACGAATACCTGGGCGCCGTCCAACTCGGTGCGTGCCAGCGGCTGCTGGTAGAGCCGCTCCAGGGCCTCGGGCACCAGCATGGTGCCCGAGGGCCCCCAACAGGCCTCGCCGTCGGGGTAGAGCAGCAGCACGTGATCGCACCAGCGCGCCGCCAGGTTGATGTCGTGGAGGCAGAGCAACACCCCGCGCTGGGCCTGCGCCTGCGTACGCAACAGCTCCATGACGCAGACCTGGTGGCGCAGATCCAGGTGATTGGTCGGCTCATCCGCAAGCCAGAACTCCGGCGTTTGCGCCAAAGCCGTGGCAATGGCCACGCGCTGACGCTCGCCGCCGGAGAGTGTGTTGACCAGCCGCGGCTCCAGGGATGCAAGCTCCATGCACTCAAGCGCGCCCCGGGCAATTGCCAGGTCGTCCGCCGTTTCCATATCCCAGGGCGCCAGGTACGGGTGCCGGCCGATGAGCACGGTCTCCAGCACGGTGGCCGGGAAACCGTCCTGGCGCTCCTGGAACACGACGGCCAGGGCCCTTGCGACGCGCTTGCGCCGCAACTGCCGGAGTGGTTGCCCGTCCAGGGTCACCGCACCACGCCGGGCCGCACGCAGGCCGGCCAGGGTGTGCAGCAACGTCGTCTTGCCGGCTCCGTTGGGGCCCAGCACGCCCCAGATCTGCCCGGGCGCAAGCGTGAGGTCCAGCGGCGCGCCATCCGGGCGCCCCGGGATATCGATCACCAGGTCCTGGGTCGCGAGCACGGCCATCAGCGGCTCCGGTACAGCAGGTACAGGAACGTGGGCACGCCGAGCAGCGCGGTGATGACGCCCACGGGCAGCTGCTCCGGGGCGATCATGGTGCGCGCCAGGGTATCGGCAAGCGCCAGCAGCGCGCCGCCGGCCAGGGCAGCGGCCGGCAGAATCAGACGCTGGTCGTTGCCCAGCACCAGGCGCAGCATGTGGGGCACCACAAGGCCGACGAAACCGATACTACCCGCCGTGGTCACCGCCACGGCGGTAATCAGGCTGGCCCCGACGTAGATGGACCACTCCAGGGCGCGCACGGGCACCCCCAGGGCGGCGGCCTGCAGCGGCCCGCGCGCAAGCACGTTCAGGCTGCGCCCCAGGGGGATCACCAGCACGCACACCGCCCCCAGCACTGCAAAGGCCACCCAGGGGGTGCGCGCATAGGTGAGATCCCCCATCAACCAGTACAACATGCCGGGCAAGCGTTCCGTGGGCCCGACCGCCAGCATGAACGTGATCACCGCCCCCCAGCCGGCCGCCACGACGACGCCGGTGAGCAGGAGCCGCGTGGGCGTCCAGCTGCCGGTGCCGTGGGCAAGGCCGAAAACCAACACGGTGGACAGCAGCGCACCGGCGAAGGCGAAGCCGGAGACCACCGCCGCGCCCAGCCCCGCGAGCATGGCGGCCAGCGCCCCCACGGCGGCACCGCCGGAGAGGCCCAGCACGTAGGGGTCCGCCAGGGGGTTACGCAGAAGCACCTGCATCAGCGCTCCGGCTACCGCCAGCAGCCCGCCCACGGCGAAGGCTGCCAGGGCGCGTGGGGCGCGGAGTTCCAGCACCAGGGTGCGGTGCAGCGGCGAGCCGTCGCCGGTGAGCACCGCCCACAGCTCGGCGGGCGGCACGCGGACACTGCCGAGGGCCACGGCGACCAGGACGGAGGTGACGGCCAGGCACAACAGGGCGAGCAGCGGCGGCACGAACCGCCCGGAGCCGATGGCCGGGCGCGCCGCCGCTGCCGGCGAGACGCCGCCCTCAGCGCCGCTCACGGGCCCTCTCCAGCTGCTCGCAGAGCAGGCGGCTGCCCTCCACGAGCCGCGGCGTTGGCCGCTGGATGCTCGACGGCGGCACGAAAAACAGGTTGTCCTTGCGCACCGCCTCCAGGCTGTCAAACCGCCGCCAGGGGTCCAGCCAGGTCGCGTCTGCTTCGCCCATGCCGCCGGCGACGATGGCCTCCGGGTCGCGCGCCAGCACCGATTCCTCATCGATGCGCGGGGTCAGGCTGGCCAAATCGCCGAAGACGTTCTCGCCGCCGCACAGGGCCGCCGCCTGGCTGATCAGGTGATCGTCGTTTATGGTCATGAGCGGATCCGGCCAGACCTGATAAAACACCCGCACCGGGTCCGCATCGCCATGGGCCTCGCGAATTGCGGCGATCTCCTCACGAAACGCCTGCGCGCGCGCCTGCGCCAGGTCGCTGGTGTCCGCCAGGGTGCCCAGGCGCTCCAGGGTCGTGGCGACATCGTCGAAATCCCGCGGTTCGGACAGGTACAGCGTGACACCCAGCGCGTCGATGCGCTCGAGCTGCTCCGTGGGATTGCCGCTCACCCAGCCGACGACCAGATCCGGCTGCTTTGCCACCAGAACTTCCATGTCGAGCCGCTTGTAACTACCAACCCGGGGAATGTCTTTCGCCTCGGGCGGGTAGTCGCTGTAGCTCACGGTGCCGACGATCTGCTCACCGGCGCCAGCTGCGAACAGCAGCTCCGTGGCGCCGGGGGACAGGGCGATAATGCGCTCCGGGGGCGTATCCAGGCAGACCACCCGGTCGGCGTCATCGGTGACGCAGGCGCGCTCGGCGGCCGTCACCGGCGAGCCGGCGAAACCGCCGGCGACGGCGCCGGCGATCACGGCCGCCAGAACGCGGTGTCTCGTCGCCATTAGTCGTCCCCCCCGATCAGCACCATGCGCCCCGTCTGCGGGTCGCGGTAGACCTGCCCCACGGCCTCGTAGCCGCTGCCCGCTTCCCCGGCCTCGGCGGGCACGTCCGGCAGTTCCTCACCGGTTTCCACATCGATTCCACCCTGGCTGAACTCCTCCCGGCCGCCCCCGGACGCGGCCAAAGCCACCATCAAACCCACGGCGAACACCAACATGATGTCCGCCAGGTTGGCGAGCGGCCCCATGGGCTCCTCATCCCCGGCATCAAAGCGGCTGCGCCGGTAAGACGGCACCGTCATGGCGCACCCTCCAGCCGCGCCATTGCGGCGTCATACCAGCGCCGGCGCAACCGGCCGATCAGAAAGCCGAGAATGCCCACCAGCAGCCCCAGCACCGTGGTATTGAAGGCGATGGTGACGGCCTGGGCCAGCACATCGAGTTCGCCCCGGCCCAGCGCCGCGAGCCCGGGACCCAGCGGAATGAGTGTGCCCATGAGGCCAAGCATGGGTCCGACGCGGGCCAGCAGGTCGGCACGGTCGATGCGCCGTTGCGCGCGCCGTGCCACGGCGGCGGCATCGCCGTTGGCTTCCATGCGCCGCACGCCGCCGGTGCGTTCCCCGAGCGCCAAACCCAGCTCCCAGAGGGCCAGTGCCACCAGCGCCAGCAGTGAAATGATCACCGGCTCCAGGAGCCAGCCGACCACCGCGTCCATGATGTCCAGCGTTGCCGATGTGAACATCGTTCACCTCGTCGTTGCGCGTGTTAATACCGCCGCCCCGCGTAGATCCCGCCACCAAGCAGCAACACCGCAGCCCCCAACACAAGCCACGGCAGCAGCACGCGCCCGCCCTCGACGGCCTGCCCGCCGGCGTGGTCCTCCGCCTGCTCCTCGGCTGCATCCCCGGTCGCCTCGGCCGGCGCGTCGGTGATATCCACTGCCGCGACGGTGGCCGGATCCATGGCCTGCTCGGCAAGACCCATCTGTGCCGCGGCGCGCACGCCATCGAAGCCCTGGGCCAGGTCGGCGTCGTCCAGGCGATCCGCCACCCAGTCCATGGTGGGATGATCCGGCCTGGTGTGGCCGCCGCCGGGCAGACCGTGCTCGACCACCAGCTCGGCGAACTCCCGGGCCTGGGCATCGATGACGTGGTCGCCCGCGTCCCAGAATTCCCGGTGCGCGGCCACCAGGGTGATGGCCTGCATGTGCATCTTCACGTGTACGTTGTGGTCCTTTTCCAGGAAGGCGTCCAGCCCGATGCCGTGGCTGTCCTGGAAGTAGACGTCGTGGACCGCGTCCCACGCCCAGGAGCGCACCACGTCCGGGCTGGTGACCTGCCAGCCCCAAAGGTTATCGAGAAAGTCGGCGCCCATGGTGCGCGCACCGGCATAGCCGTGGTCCATGAGCGGCTCGAGCCATTGGGGGTTCAGATTCTGCCGGCGCAGCTCTCCGAGGAGGGCCCGATGCAGGGACTCCACCCGCGGGTTGTCCACGTCGGCGTGCATGAGCACCCGGTTGTCCGGCGCCTCCCCGGTGAGGGATTCCACGGCCAGGGACAGTCCGCCCTGGAAATCGAAGCCGTCGTCGTTGTCCAGCAACCCGTAGACGTGACTGGCACGGCCCAGGTAGGTGCGGCCCACGGACTGCAGGCGCGCCTCGAAGGCAGCATGGGCCGGCTCGCCGCTGGCCTCACTGCCGTAGGCGTGGCCCATGCGGCGCAGGTAGGCGGCGGCCACTTCGCTGCGCTCCTCCCAGGCACCGGAGCGCTCCGCCAGCCGGTTCACCCCGGCACCATAGGCCCCGGGGGCCGTGCCGAACACACGCAGGGCGGCGTCGCGACCGGCCTCCTCGAGCGCCGCGCCGTTGTCCACGAGTTCGCGGGTGTCCGCCACCCAGCGGGCCGCCACATGGTTGTCCGCCAGGGATTCGTCACCCGGATCGCGCCAGTCCTCGGGCAGCGTGCGCAGCGCTTCGTCCAATGCCCGGGCGAGCTGCGGGTGCTGCGCGCGGATGGTCTCGGAGGCACCGTCCAGGGCCAGGCGCACGGCCTGGTCCAGCCACACGAGCTGATCCTCGTAGAGATCCCGAAACAGCCCCGAGGTGGTGAACAGCGCATCGCGCCGGCGCCCGCGATCCTCCAGCGGCATACGCTCCAGGCCTTCGACGATGCCGCGGGAGTTCCACCGCGGGCGCACCCCGAGCATGTCCAGCCCGAAGGCAACCATGACGCCCTCGTCACGCACGGTGTCGGAAGCCCAGAGCACGATGGCCTCGCTGCCCTGCGCCTGCGGGTCGCCCCGGTCACGGGCGGCGGCCGCCATCGCCTGACCCAGGGACCAGGCCACGCGGGTGGGCACCAGGTCCCCGGAGAGGGCGTGGAAGTTGCGGCCGGTGGGAAGCACGCCCGGTGTGCGCACCGGGTCGTTGCCCCGGGCGGGCGGTATGAAACGCCCCTCCAGCGCAGCCAGGAAGTTTGCCATCTCGTTCCCCGGCGACCCGGCCAGGTCGTCGCGCCACTGGGGCTCCGGTTCATCGTCGCCCGCCATGGAGCCAAGCATGGTCTCGATGGCGTCGTCCTTCCAGTCACGCCCGAACACGTGCAGGCCGATGGGCATGAACTGCTCCTGCATTTGGGTCACGTAGTGGCCCACCTCGTGGACAAGCAGTTCATCGTCAACGTCGGCCAGGCCTCCGAGCGCGTCATCCGCGTGCTGATGATCCGACTCGCTGGCGTGGTGATGGTCGTCGCCTTGAGCGTCCTCGTGGCGCGCGCCGTGGTGATGGTGTCCGTGCTCGAGCTCGTGCTCGTGCTCAATCTCGTCGCTGAGATCCAGCGCCGCGATGCGCTCCCGGAGCGTGTCCACCGCCCGCGCGCGGGCGGGCGACTCAGGATCCGTGGCCGACTCGAACGTCTCCACCAGCTGGCGCAGCTCCAGCAGGTCGTCATAGAGCTCCGTGGTCTCCAGCGGCGGGGTCAGGTGGCTCACGATCACGCCCATGGAGCGGCGCTTGGCCTGGATGCCCTCACCCACGCCGTCGACGATGTAGGGGTAGATCACCGGCAGGTCGGCACCCAGCAGCTCCGGGTAGTCGTCACCGGCCAGCCCGGCGCGCCTGCGGGGCAGAAACTCGCGGGTGGAGTGCCGGCCCACGTAGACCAGGGCGTCGGCCTCGAAATGATCGCGTAGCCAGTGATAGAAGCCCACGTAGTGGTGCGTGGGCGGGAAGGTGGTATTGGCGTGCAGCAGCGCCTCGCTCACTTCCCAGCCCCGCGGCGGCTGCGGACCGATGAAGACATTGCCGAAACGCAGCCCTGGGAACACCATCGCGCCATCGCTCACCATGGCCTCGCCCGGCGCCTCACCCCAGCCAGTGAGACCGGGGATGCCTGTGCGGATCAGGGCATCACGCAGAGCGCTGACGCCATCGGTGTCTCCGCCGCGCTGGAGCAGCTCCTCCCAGCCGTGCCGATACTGCCGCAGCAGGTCCAGAGCCCGGCGCTGGGACGCGTGCTCGTGGTTCTCGAGCATGTGCCGGAGGTCACCGAGACCCCGGTCCAGCAGCCCTTGCGCCAGCGTCTGGTGATCCTGCTCCTTGGCGCCGAGCAAGCGCGCGTGCAAATAACCCACGGGGCCGTGCTGCAGCTCCGCCCGGATCACCCCCGGCAGGCTGGCGAAATAGGCCAGGTAGGACGGTTCGGACAGCGACGGCACCCTGCCCGCCAGGTCCTCGAGCCCCGAACGGCTATCCGGCAAATTGATCCCGCGGTCCTGGATTTTGTCATGCAGAGCCTCGGCGTCCTCCGGCAACGCGCCGGTCTCGTAGCCCGCCGCCTTGAGCTGCTGGAGCATCTCGAACAGGGATTCCGGGACATCCAGCTTGTCTGCGCCCACGTTGTGCCGCCCGGGCGGGTGGTTGTAGTAGACCAGCGCCACGCGCTTGTCGGCGTTATCGAGCTGCTGCAAGCGCCTCCAGCGCTCCATGCGGTCCGTCAGGGCGGCGACGCGCTCGTCAACCGGCCGGGTGAGTGTCAGCCGCACACCGGTGGCGTCGTCGGTCTCCGAGGGCTGCGCCACGGAGAGCACCATGGGCTGGCTGACGCCCTGGAGTTCAGGCATGGCCAGCTGGTAGTGCACGGCATCCCAGGGAATGCCCGCCTCCGAGAACTGCCACTGCGGTTTGCTGAGGTCGCTTAGGCGGATGCCCTTGACCACGGGGACATCCAGCTCGCCGAAGGCTTCGGTAACCTCCCGCCGGCCCTCGCCGCCGCCGACCGTGAAATCCTGCAGGCTGACCACCCCGGCCAGGGAGGCGGGCGCCGCGCGCCGCGCCAGGGTGACCACGGCCTCCACACTGGCCCCGCCCCAGCGGGCCAATACCGCGAAGCACTGGATACCCCGCTCTTCGAGCGCCGCGCAGGCGGCATCCAGCAGGGCGCGGTCGCCTGGACGATCGCCGGAGTCCAGATCGAGCAGCGCCACGGCCGGCCCCTCCTCCAGTTCCATGGCCTGCGGGTCGGCACGCACTTCGCCATGGCGGTAGTAGCGCACGGTCTCCCGGCGTGCCGGCTGCGGCACGTCGACGCCGTGCCCGGCCTGCGCCAGCAGCCAGCGCAACATGCCCGCAATGTGCTCCGGGCTACGCCCCTGATAGAAGGCACGACCCACCAGCCAGGCATCCTGCTCCGGGAACTGTGCCCGCAGCGCGCTCAGGTGTTTCTGCGGGTCCTCGCCGGGGTCAGGGTTAGCCGACAGCTCGGTGATGGCTGCGTCCGACAGGTTCTCCAGCACGAACTCACCACCCAGCCGCGACAGCCGGGTGATGCGGCGGTCGCTGTTCATGGCCAGGACGGGCACATCGGCGCCGGGAGGTTGCTGGCGCAGCAGGCGTGCCAGCCGCCCGACCTGATCGTCGAACACGGCGGCCAGGAAGATGGCGTCCGCCTCCTGCCACAGCGACGCCACTTCGCCGTCGGACTTGCCCGCCAGCTGCTCCGGGGTGCGCAGCACGACGGCGTGATCCGGGTAGGCGTCGAGAAACGCGTGCGCCCCCGCCGCCACCTCGGCGGCGGAGCGCTCGGAGACAATGCCAAACACAGTGCCCGCGGAGGCGACGGCCGGTATCAGCAGCAGGCAAGACAAGGCCAGGCGCAACATCATCGATTCCCGTAGCGCACGCTCAGGAAGGCGTTGCGGCCGGCGTTTTTGAAACCGCCGACGGTCTCGTAGTCCCTGTCGAATACGTTGTCGACCGTGAGCTGCGTGGACCAATGTCGGGCAAACGCCCAGCCTGCGCGCAGATTCACCAGGCCGAAACCGGAGAGCCGCTCTTCGTTGTCGGCATCGTTATACCGATCTCCCTGGGCGACCCCCGAGGCGCCGACGGAAAAATGGCCGAGAGAGCGGTCAATGTCGAGCCTGGCACTGGCGGTGGAGCGGCGGGCGAGCCGATTGCCGGTGTCACGATCCCGGGGGTCGATGAGTGAGGCACTGCTGGCGAGCTCCCAAGCACCCAGCCGCGCCCCCGCACCCAGCTCCACGCCCTGCATGCGGGCGCGATCCACATTCTCGGGGCGCAGCACACCTTCGGGGTCTGACTGGTTCTGGATCAGGTCGTCGACGTAGGTCTGAAACAGCGCAACGTCCCAGTACCCGGCCCCATACTGGCCGCGGAACCCAAGCTCCGCAGTCTGCGACTTCTCCGGTGACAGATCCGGATTGCCCTCGAAAAAGCCGAGATCCGGCGTGTAGAGGTCGTTGAAGGTCGGCGCGCGGAAGGCCGTGCCGTAGCTCAGACGCACACGGTGCCAGGCATCGAGCTGCTGGCCGATGGCCACCGCCCCCGTCACGTGGTCCCCGAAGGCCTCGTTACTGTCGAAACGCGCACTGAACTGGATGTCCGCGCCCCCACCTGTGACCAGGTACTGGCCGAAGGCCGCGCGGTTATCGCGCCGGTCCTCTGCGAACTCGGTGGTACTGTCCACTTCGTCTCGCTGGAACTCCCCGCCCACGATCAGCTCGTTGCTGCCGTGAGTGAGAGAGTTCTCCAGGCGCGCCGTGCGGGTGCGGGTGTCGAAGATGGAGACTCCGAAGTCGCCCGACGTTTCCTGTTCGTCCCGGCCCTCGCTCACCTGCAGCCGGGCAAGCCACCGTTCGGTCACCGGCACGCCGGCGGTGGCGCCGACGGTCTGGGTGACGAAATCCGTGTCCCCGCCGTCGAACTCGGTATTGCCCTGGGCCCGGAAACCGAGCAGGCCCAGCTCCAGGCCACCGTCGAACGCGTGGGTGATGCGGCCAACGCCGGATGTGTTATGGAACCCCTTGTCCTCGCCGTCCTCGCGGATCTGCGTGCCGTCGGTGTGGAAATGGTTCGCCCCCAGGCTCCAGGACGTACCACCGCTGCTGCCAGCGACACCGGCACCGTATTCGTGGGAACCAAAGGAGCCGGCGCCGCCCTGAATCCAGTGCGCGTCCCGATCCCGCCCGTCCGGGGTAAATCCCTGAACGACGCCGCCGACGGCGTCCGCCCCATAGAGACTGCTCCGGGGGCCGCGAACGACTTCCACGCGATCGAGCAGCTGGGGTGGGATGAACTGCCACGGGGCGGAGCCGGTGGTTGCGGAGCGCACGCGGATACCGTCGATCAGCAGGACCGTGGACTCGCTGCCCGTGCCACGGGTGAAAACACTGGTGTTCTTGCCGAACGAGCCGCTGGAGGTATGATCAACGCCCGGTCGCCCGCGCAATGCGTCGGCGAGCTCCCGCGGCTGCTGGCGGTCGAGGGTCTCACGATCGATGACCGTGACGGAACTCAGGCTTGCATCAACCGTCTGGGTTGAAAGCGTCGGCGTGACAACGACCGGGTTGAGTTGGATCGCCTGGCCATCGCCGCTGGCGTGGGCAGGAATCAGGCATGCCGCCGCCAGGGCGGCCCTGCCGGGTGTGCACACGTGCATGGTTGTCCCCTTTGACCGTGCCACCCGCACGGCTTGTGTTGTGGTTATCGAGTGGTGGCGCGCGCAGGAGACGGACAGGCTGGCAGGGTCAGGGAAGTGGTCCGGCCGGCCTGAGCGTTGCCCTCCGCAACGCGCGGCATCACAGCAGGCCGGTCTACGGGCTGATGAGCGAAATGGCGTGCATTTCTCGGCGACCGCCTTCCCGTACCGCTGGCACAGTGGCTGATTGGGCGCCGTTGACTCAAACACCGTTGCGGGGGCAGCGTCGGATTATGGCCACGTGCCGTGGGGCGGGCCGGTACCGACTTCCCGTTTCATCCCGATCCACCGTATGACAACGGCCGGGACACCTGCTGCAAGGCGTAGAAAGCTAGCAAGAGGGGATCTGGGAGTCAAATGGCAGCCATGTGTGTGGCGTGAAGATGCGCCCTGATATGGCGGCTGTCGCACAGACGGTGCGTACCTAGGCGAGCAGGATTACGTGCATTCGATGGATGGCACGTGTTTACGGTTACCGCAATAGATTCCGCATTTGCACCGTCTTGCGAGAAGCCTTCTTGCCAACCCCGACGAGGCCGATGATCTCGTTCAGGAGTGGCTGGACAGGGCGCTGAGCCGCGCGTCCCGATGGGATTCGAACAAGGGGACTCGGTCCTGGCCCTTCAGTATCCTTGTCTTTAGGAGGCGATTCAGGGTATATTGCAGCGCACCAATGAACAGATCTGTCTATAGGAGACCAGTTCCATGGTAGATGCATTCGATACAAAGGATCCCTGGGCCAATGAACCGGTCATCCGGCAGCTCTGGTGGAGCGAGCGCAAACAGTGGTGTGCGCACTTGCTGCGCCTGAGTCCAGAGGACCGGCGTCACCGCTTCGCCGGTGAGGTCACTGATGCCTTCATCCGAAGCTACTGTGAGGCTGCCGACCCATTCGTCGTGATTGTGTTCGGCGCATTCGTGGATGGCGAACTTCGGGCCGTGGGGGAGTTTGCGCTGCTCGAGCGGGCGTGCCCGCGCCGCTGCCGCGCCGAGCTGGCCTTCAGCGTCGAGGCCGGATGGCAGGGCCAGGGTCTGGGCACCGCTTTGTTCCGCAGCCTGGTCATGCACGCACGCAATCGGTCGGTCGCGCACATCTATCTCGTCACCGAGCCAGACAACAGCCGCATGCACCGCATCGCCAGTAAATTTGGCATGACGACGTCCCCCTCGGACGAGGACCCGACCAGGCGGGTGGAGCTCCACGGTCCGTCCTACTGCACCGTGATCGGGGAAATGATGACAGAAGGTGTCGCCCTCCTGCGCCACGCCCCCGAGCTGCCGCAACTTCCAAAGGAGACGGCAGGAGACGCGTAAGGCTTGCGACCACGGGCGCAACTTGAGGCATCTTGCCGCCGCCACGCCCGCGGCGCGCGGCGCTTGCAGCGTACTCCGCGAGCGTCGCGGCGTCAGCCGTGGCCGCCCCGGAGTGCCTGATCGAGGGTACTCAACCCGACATCATCCGCCGGCAGACCAAAACGCAGCGCCGGGGGATTGGTAAACAGTCGGGTGAGAATGCCCTGCCGGGCCATGGCCTCATGCACAGCGGCAGCGTCCCCATGCGGGCAATAGCGGAACAGCGCCGTGCCGCCGGCGGGCTTCAGGCCGTGGCGGGCGAGCACTACGTCCAGGGCATCGGCGGCGGTGGGCAGCCATTGTCGTGTTCCCGCTTGCCAGTCGCGGTCCGCGAGGGCCTGGGCCATGAGCCAACGCGCCGGATGACTCACGGCCCAGGGTCCAAGCAGGGCCTTCAGGTCCCGGCACAGGGCATTGGGTCCGAACACCAGTCCACCCCGCAAGCCGGCCAGGCCGAAAAATTTGCCGAGGGAACGGAGCACGATCAACCCGTCCCTACCGGCGGCTCCGGTCAGGCTTAGTTCGGGCGTGGGGTCAACGAACGCCTCGTCCGCCACCAGCCAGCCGCGGTGGGCCGCGAGCCTCCGATGCCACTGCAGCAGGCGTTGCGCGGAAACAGCGAGGCCGGTGGGATTGTTCGGATGAATCCAGACCAGCACATCCAGGGTCTCCAGCATCCTGTCCACGGCGCCATGGGGGATGGCAACGACACTGTGCCCCGCCTGACGCCACCACCAGGCGTGCTCCCCATACCCGGGCTCCGGCACGCCCACCCGGCAGGGGGCACGCAGACGCGGCAAGGCCTGGATCGCCGCCTGGGAGCCGGCCACGGGCAGGCATCCAGCGTCAGCGGGCGCGCCGGCCCAGGCCCGGGCCACGCCCGCCAGGCCGTCATCGGCCTCCGGCAGCCGCTGCCAAACGAACGCCGGCAATGCCGGTACAGGCCATGGCCAGGGATTAATGCCCGTGGACAGATCCAGCCAGTGCTCCAGCGCGATACCGTACGCCGCGGCCGCCCGGTTTAACCGCCCGCCGTGATCAGGGACCATGCGAGACCTCCCAGCAGGATGGCCACGACCCACAGCATAACCGCGCGGCGCACCAGGGCGACCGCTGCCATGGGGGTTGCCGCATCCGGCGCGTCGCCCTCACCCAGCCATGGCCGGTCACGCCAACCGCCATGATACGGTGCCGGCCCACCCAGGGTGACCTCCAGAGCGCCGGCGCCGGCAGCGATGACGGGGCCAGCGTTGGGGCTTTCCCACTCCCTGGCCTGGACATACCAGCACCACAACGCCGTCGGAGTTCGGCCGACCATGGCATACGCCAGGGCAGTCAGCCGGGCGGGTACCCAGTTGAGGCCATCGTCCAGGCGGGCGACACAACGCCCAAAGCGAGAGAAGCGGGGCGTGCGGTAGCCCCACATGGCATCCAGGGTGTTCACCAGGCGGTGCAGGACAAGCCCCGGCAGGCCGGCGAGCGCATACCAAAAGAGGCTGGCAAACACGGCGTCCGCCCCATTCTCCAGCACCGACTCGCTTGCGGCGCCGGCAACCCCCTGTGCATCGAGTCGTTCGGCATCGCGGCTCACCATGGCAGCAACGGCCCGACGGGCGCTTGTCAGGTCACCGGCGGCAAGGGGTCGGGCGACCGCGCCGGCGTGTTCGGCGAGGCTGCGCTGGCCCAACGCCAGGCACAGCACCACGATCTCCGTCACCACCAGCGCGGCCGGCGGCAATGCCAGGGTCAGCACCGCGGCGAGCAGCACCGGCGGGACGATGACGATGGCCGCCGCGAGCAGCCCTGTGCTAACGTCGGCACCCTCCGTATTCAGCCGCTGCTCCACGCGGCTTGCCAGGGTGCCGAACAGCGCGAGCGGGTGCAGCCGCCGCGGCTCGCCCAAGAACGCATCCAGCAGCAATGCGGCAATACAGACAAAGACCGTCAGCATCGGGGCTCCCTGGATCGGACTACGGGCGTACGGCACTGGAAACCCGCCCGCCCCGGGGGCGGTAGTGTACGCGCCGGCTTGCCACCCGTCAGGGGTGGGCCGGCCCTCCACTGCGCTGACGCGCCAACACGGATGCGCGGGCATGACCATGACACACCCGTGGGAGCAGCCCATCCCCACACCGAACGCCGCCTGCTCGCAACGGGCCGAGGCCCATCAGGCGCGTCTGACCAAGCCGCCCGGGTCGCTGGGCCGGCTCGAGCACCTCGCGAGCACCCTGGCGGGCCAGCAAGGCACCGTGTTCCCGGCGGTGGAGCGCGTGCGGATCGTGGTCTTCGCTGGCGATCATGGCGTCTGCGATGAGGGCGTGTCGGCATTCACGCAGGCCGTCACCGCCCAGATGGTGCGCAACATCGCCGCCGGCGGGGCGGCCATCAGCGTGCTCGCACGTCATCTCCATGCCACGCTGGAGGTGATCAACACGGGCACAGTAACGCCCCTGCCGCAACTGCCGGGCGTCCGCGCGGCGACCGTGGCGCGCGGCACGCGCAACCTGGCGCGTCAGCCGGCCATGACGGCGGCTGAACGCGATGAAGCACTCGCCGTGGGGGATGCCGCAGCGCAGCGGGCGGCGGACGCCCAGGCGCAGCTGTTCATTGGTGGCGAAATGGGCATCGGCAATACCACCAGTGCGGCCGCGGTTGCGGGTGCGCTGCTCGGCCTGCCGCCGGAAGCCCTCGTGGGCCGTGGCACGGGTGTGGATGATACGGCCTTGGCGCGCAAGCGTGCCGCTGTGGCCCGGGGGCTGGCCCGGCACGGCGACGCACGGGCGCCGCTGGGGGTGCTCGCCTCGCTGGGCGGCCTGGAGATTGCAGCGCTGACAGGTGCCGTTTTGGGAGCAGCGCGCCGGCGTGTGCCGTTCCTTGTGGACGGCTTTATCGTCTCTATTGCCGCCCTCATCGCCGTACGCCATGCGCCCGCGTCAGCCCACTGGCTGCATTTCGCGCATCGCTCCCGGGAAACCGGCCATGGCGCAGTACTGGAGGCCCTGAACGCACAGCCACTGCTGAATCTGGGCATGCGGCTGGGCGAGGGCAGTGGGGCCGGCGTCGCTGTACCCCTGATGCAGGCGGCCTGCCGTTTGCATCGCGAAATGGCCACTTTCGAATCCGCAGGCGTGAGTGATGGTAGCTGACATCCCGCGTTCCACATGGGTCGATCTGCTGCGCCACGGTCAGCCCGAGGGCGGCCAGCGTTATCGCGGCCACCAGGATGACCCGCTGAGCCATGTGGGCTGGGAACAGATGCGCGCAGCCGTCGGGGCACGGGACCGCTGGGACGCCGTGATAACCTCGCCACTACTGCGCTGCCGCGCGTTCGCCCAGGCGATAGCCGACGAACGCGGCATCCCGTTGCACGTGGAGCCGGCCTTCAAGGAGATCTCCTTCGGCCGTTGGGAGGGCCTGAAGGCCGAGGAAATCCTGGCCCGGGACGGCGACCGGCTGGCCGCGTTCTGGTCTGATGGCGACGCCAACCCGCCGCCCGGGGGCGAGGAACTCGGCGCCTTCCACGCCCGCGTGGCCGGCGCCTGGGCACGCTGGACGGAGCGTCTATGGGGCCAGCATGTCCTGCTCGTTGCCCACGGAGGAGTGATTCGCATGATTGTCGCCGAAGTCTTGGAGGTCCCGCCGACACGGATCATGGCCGGGCTGCACGTGCCTTATGCCTGCCGCAGCCGTGTGCGCATGGACCGCACCGAGCATGGGCTGCTCACCTGCCTCGTGGCCCACGGCGGAGCAGCGTGATGTGGCGCGGGGTGCTGCTGGCATTGGCCTTCCTCACCCGCCTGCCGATCCGCCTGCCGCCGGATATTGACGACCGGGACCAGGGAACGGCCATTGCCTTCTATCCGCTAGTGGGTCTGGGCATCGGTGGCGCCCTCGCCCTGGTCGCTGCCATGCTGGCTTGGCTCGGTACGCCGCCACTGGCCGGGGCCGTCATCCTGGTCGCACTGCTCGCCGGTGTCACCGGCGCGCTGCACCTGGACGGCCTGGCGGACACGGCCGATGCCTGGCTGGGCGGGCAGGGGAGCCGCGGGCGCATGCTCACCATCATGAAGGATCCGGCCTGCGGCCCGGCGGGCGTGGTCGCCGTGGTGATGGTGCTGCTCGGCAAAGTGGCCGCGCTGGCGGCGCTGCTGGACACCCCGGGAGGCTGGGTCGGCCTGGTGCTCGCACCGCTGCTCGCACGCACCGCCTGCGCCTTGCTGTTCCCTACGCTGCGCTACGTGCGGGCCGGAGGGCTCGGCGCGGCGGGCGCAAGGCATCTTAGATCGGACCTCCTGGCGGGCATGGCCGCCGCCGCGCTGCTGGTGGCGGTGCTGCTTGGTGGTTGGGCGGGCCTCGCCATGGCCGTGGCGGCCGGGGCCGTCTTCGCCCTCGGGGTTCATCTGATGCAGCGACTGCTGGGCGGTTTCACAGGGGATACCGCCGGCGCCCTGCTGGAAGTGGTGGAAACCGCCACGTTGCTCACTGCTTGTATCGTCCTGGCGTCGCCGCCGAGCTAGTGTCCTGTAACCCAAGTGCGTGTCGGGCGTAAGGTCTCAGGCCCGGAGCATGGGCAGCGACCCCTTGAGACACTGGGGGATGCCGGCGATGGAGATCACCACGGTATCGCAGTGCGCAGCGAGATCCTGGTTGAGCCGGCCCAACTCATCGGCGAACCGCCGCGTCAGCGGGTCCATGCCGATGATTCCGAGCCCAACTTCGTTACTGACGATCACCACGTTCCCGGGATAGCGCACCAGGGCTTCCAGAAAGGCGGTGCGCTCGCGCGCGAGGGGGCCTTCACCTGCCGCCAGCAGATTACCGAGCCACAGGCTCATGCAATCGACCAGCAAGTTCGGCGACGCGCCGGCTTGTTGGTCCAGCACACCCCCGAGTGCCAGCGGCTCCTCCACCAGCCCCCAGGAGGAGGGGCGCCGGGCACGATGGGCACGAATGCGTGCCGCCATTTCCGCGTCCTCCGCCGTCGCGGTGGCGATGTAGCACACGCGGCGGCCTCCGGCGGTGACCAGGGTTTCTGCGAGGGCGCTCTTCCCGGAGCGAACGCCGCCAAGGACCAGGGTGTGTCGCATGGCGGCATGATAACAGGCTCCCGGGCGCACGCGGTGCCGGCGCAAGATGACACTATGCCCGGCCCGAGGCCGGACTTCCGCGGTAAGATCGGATTGCACATTCGGCCGTGCCCCACGGACGGTAAACTGTCAGATTAAGGCGGACGGGTTGCGGCGGCCGCTGGGTCTGGGACGCCCCGGACCCAGCGGCCGCCCCGCGACCACCCGGCGACCCAGCTCGAGCTGCGCGATGCGGAGACCACGTATGCCTGCGTTTCAAGACTGCCTCCTGTGGATCAACGGCGACAACGCGGACGCCGCGGCCGGCGAACGGTTCGAGACCCGCAACCCGGCGACCGGAGCGCTACTCGCCAACGTCGCGCTGGCCCGCGAGGCCGACGTGGACCAGGCGGTGGCCGCCGCGCACGCCGCCCGGCACCAATGGGCAACCATGAGCGGCACCGCACGCGGGCGGATTCTGCACCGCACGGCCGAGCTCCTGCGGGAGCACCGCCAGGCCCTCGCCGAGCTCGAATCCCTGGACGCCGGCAAGCCGATCGCGGAGACGCCCGAGGCAGACGTGGACTCCGGCGCCGACTGCCTGGAGTACTTCGCCGGGCAGGCCGCCTCGCTGCAAGGCGAGTACCAGGAGGTCGACGGCGGTTTCTTCTATACCCGCCCCGAGCCGCTGGGCGTGTGCGCCGGTATCGGCGCCTGGAACTACCCGCTACAGATCGCCTGCTGGAAAGCCGCTCCCGCCCTGGCGGCGGGGAACACCATGGTGTTCAAGCCTGCGGCGCTCACACCCCTTTCTGCCCGCCGCCTGGCCGAGCTGTTTCGCCAGGCCGGCCTGCCCGACGGCGTATTCAACGTCATCCACGGCTTCGCCGAAACCGGCCATGCCCTGGTACGCCACCCGGGCGTGTCGAAGGTCTCCCTCACCGGCAGCGTGGCCACCGGCAAGGCGGTGATGCGAGAGGCTGCCGACACCCTCAAGGCCGTGACCCTGGAGCTGGGCGGCAAGTCGCCGCTCATTGTCTGGGACGACGCCGTGGTGGACGATGCCGTCTCCGGAGTGCTGCTGGGCAACTTCTACACCCAGGGGGAAGTCTGCACGAACGGGACACGGGTGTTTGTCCATGAAGCGATCATGGATGATTTTCTCGCGCGCCTGCAGGCACGCACCGCGAGGCTTCAGGTGGGCAACCCCCTGGATCCCGCTACCGATATTGGCGCCATGATCTCCCCGGCCCACGGTGAACGGGTGCTTGCATTCATCGAGCAGGGTCGCGCCGAGGGGGCACGGCTGATCACAGGCGGCGCGCGAATCAATGTGCCCGGCTGCGAGGGGGGCTGCTTCGTGGCCCCAACCATCTTCGCCGGCTGCCGGGACGAGATGGCCATCGTGCGCGAAGAGATCTTCGGGCCCGTGATGTCGGTGCTGTCATTCCGGAACGAGGACGAGGTGATCGCGCGCGCCAATGCCACCCAGTACGGGTTGGCCGCCGGGGTGTTCACCCGGGATATCAACCGCGCCCACCGCGTCGTGGCCGCACTTGATGCCGGCATTTGCTGGATCAACCACTACAATCTCACCCCCATCGAGATGCCTTTCGGCGGCGTGAAAGACTCCGGCATCGGCCGGGAGAACAGCCGCCATGCCCTCACGCACTACACGCGCTTGAAGAGCGTATTCGTGGCAGCCGGCGCGGTGGACGCGCCCTATTGAAGCAGCGCCGGTCGCGACGCGCCGTGCGAGTCGGTCCGATGGCGTGCCCGTGCATCCAGCGTGCATCATGACCGCAGCGGAGCCCCTATGCCGAACCAGGAGCGTTTCCACTACATTATCGTCGGTGCCGGCTCCGCCGGCGCCGTGCTGGCAAACCGCCTCACCGAGGATGCGGATGTCTCCGTGCTGCTGATCGAGGCAGGGCCCATGGACCGGAGCCTGTTTATCCACATGCCTGCGGCGTTCGCCTACCCGCTGGCGAACGACAAGTACAACTGGTGTTACCACAGCGAGCCGGACCCCCACATGGATCACCGTGCCATGTACTGCCCCCGCGGGCGCGTACTGGGCGGCTCCAGCTCAATCAACGGCATGGCCTACGTACGCGGCCACGCCCTGGACTACGAGCGCTGGGCCCGGGAGTTCGGCCTGGAGGAGTGGCGTTACAGGCACTGCCTGGCCTATTTCCGCAAGGCGGAGGACTTTGACCAGGGCGAGAACGCCTATCACGGCGCCGGCGGCCCGCTGCACGTCACCACCGGCGAGATGCGCAACCCGCTCGACCACGCGTTCGTGGAAGCCGCCATCGCGGCAGGCTATCCGCATACCGAAGACATGAACGCCTACCAGCAGGAGGGCTTCGGCCCCATGTTCCGCACCACCAAGGACGGCTGGCGCTGGAGCACAGCCACGGCCTACCTGCGCCCGGTGATGGGGCGGCCCAATCTCACCGTCCGCACGCGCAGCTTCGCGCGCCGCATCCTCATGGCCGGGGCGCGAGCCATCGGCGTGGAGGTGGAGCAGGGCGGTCGGAGCGCGAACATCCACGCCGAGGGCGAGGTGCTGTTGTGCGCCGGCGCCATTAACTCGCCGCAGCTTCTCATGCTCTCGGGGATCGGCCCGGCGGAGCACCTGCGCGCGCACGGCATCGGCGTGGTCACTGACCGCGCCGGCGTGGGCCGGAACCTGCAGGACCACCTGGAGATCTACGTGCAGTACGCCTGCAAGCAGCCCATTACGCTCTACAGCGCCCTCAAGCCCTGGAACAAGGTGATGATCGGTGCCCAGTGGCTGCTGCGGCGCACCGGGCTCGGCGCCACCAACCATTTCGAGTCCGGTGGATTCATCCGCAGCGATGCCGGCGTGGAGCACCCCAACCTGCAATACCACTTCCTGCCCATGGCGGTGAGCTACGACGGCAAGAGCATCCAACAGCGCCACGGCTTCCAGGCCCACGTAGGCCCCATGCGCCCGGCGAGCCGTGGCTCAGTGACACTGCGCAGCGCCGAGCCGCACGCAGCGCCACGCATCCTGTTCAACTACATGGCCATGCCAGAGGACCGCGACGACATGCGCCGGGCCATCCGGCTCACGCGGGAGATTATGGCCCAGGCGCCCATGGACGCGTTCCGGGCAGAGCAACTCGCACCCGGCGCGGCGCTCACCTCCGATACTCACCTGGACGCCTTCGTCCGTCAGCACGGGGAGAGCGCGTATCACCCGGCATGCACGTGCGCCATGGGTGTGGCACGCAATCCGGAAGCCGTGGTGGACGGCCAGGGCCGGGTGCACGGCGTCGAAGGGCTGCGGGTGGTGGATGCGTCCATCATGCCGCGCATCGTCAGTGGCAACCTGAACGCCCCCACGATCATGATGGCGGAGAAGTTGGCGGATGCCGTGCGGGGCGCGCCGCCGCTAGTCGCCGACCGGCCGTGGTATACAGCGAAGCATTGGCAGGTACGCCAGCGGGAAGGCGAACCGGACCGGGACGTGCGCTGACGCCGCGTGACTGCGGCAGACTCGTAGTAGTCCGGCCCGGGATCACCCGGACCCGACCGCAATCGCTGCCTCGGCACAGCAGGCCTGGCCGAGGGCAGCAGCGGTGCTTTAGAAGGTGATCGTGCCGCCGGCAATCACCCCGAGGTTGCCATCCAGGATATCCAGCTCGCCCAGCACGGCGACGCCCTCGCGGAAGAAATACCGCGCCGTGCCGCGCACACCGACATAGTCGAAATCCCCGGTGACCACCCGCAGCTGCCCACCGACCTCCCACTCTTCGCTGAGGCGGTGGCGCAAGCCGCCACGGAACGCGATGCTGATATCGTCCACACTATCGTCGTTGCTGAATTCCTGATATTCGAGGCTCAGGCCACCCCAGAGATCCGTGCGCGGATCAAGCGGGAGGCGGTAGGCACCGCCGACATGGATGGTGGTGAAGTCGATATCGTCGGTCAGAAACGAAACCCCCCCGAGTAAGAAAACCTCTTCGGTAATGGCGAAGTTCGCGGCAGTATCGACGCCGGCGAAATCCTGGCTGCCACCGCCCACGCCGTTGCCGAAGCTCGGATAGAAGGCGACACCGCCCTGTATCCAGGTGTAATCGAGATACTGCGCGCTCAATATCCCGGGTGTCATCAGACCGGCAAGTGCCAAAGACAAAGTGCTTTTTTTCATCGCTAACTTCCTCCGTTCCTCAATTCTTGCGTTGGTATATCTGCCCTCTCGAGCGACGTTGCAAATCAGCGTTACAGCGAATCCGCCCAACCCTACCCGGACGATGCAATGGACCCGTGCCGCCAAGTCTCCGTTGCGCATACTCCACGACTGAGACTTGGCGTCAAGCGACAACAGGCTCAGGGGCAGCAAATGGTAGCAAATGTCAGTGAATGCGGTAGCGGAAGTTGCATACCCGTCATAGTGTAGCTCGGCCTGTCAGCCCCGGCATGGTGTTTTGTTATTGCGCACGTTGCATCGCATGGTGAAGTGATGTCATGAATAGAGGCATACGAAAGCACAAGGGCGTGGATGATGGAGCGTGCCTGCGCCTACCGTGACCTGCAGAATCGCAATGACTGGCCGGCAGGATGGCGGCCCGGGCGCCCCGGCGACACTTCTCCCTTGCCATCGCCCTCGGGGTCATCGTCGTCGGATGCGGGTGCGGCCAGCTGCAAGCCGCCTGCTGCGTCGCCGATCGCCTGTTCGGGGATGATGGTGATGGGCTGCCCCCACGTTATTCAGCCTCCGAGCGCGGCGAGGCCTGCGACGGCTCGGCTGGCGTGTTGTGCATCGCCTCGTCGGCGCGCGGGTCCATTGGCGTCGCCGTTATTTCCGGCGCAGCTACGAAGCTGTGCTTGAACTCCGTCGGCGGATGGGGCCGCACCCACAGGCCGTACAGTGTCAATGCACCCAGCCCCGCGGCAGTCAACGCGGTGAACACGAACAGGCCGTCGGGGCCGATCGGGCGCATCACGGCCGCCGCCAGCAGCGGACCGACGGCCGCCCCCGCGCCAAAGGTTAGCAGCATGCCGCCACTGGCCTGGACCATCTCGGAGGCCTCGATCAAGTCGTTGGCGTAGGCCACGCTGAGCGGGTAGATGGTGAACGCGAGCCCGCCGTACAGCGCCGCCAGCGCGAGCACTTCCTGGGGATGCTGCGCCCAGAGCTCGACGTCGGCTATCGCCTCTGGGAGGTCCTCGACAACGGTGTAGTACTGCATCAGGGCAATCATCGCCAGACTGGCGATCATGGCCGCACCCACGACCCACAGCAACACCTTGCGCCGGTCCACGCGGTCAGAGATCCGGCCAACGGGGTACTGCAGGATCAACCCACTGACCACGAACACTGCCATGAACCGCGCGATTTCCGGGACCGACATGCCGAGTTCGCGACCGTACACTGGACCCATGCCGTAAATCGCACCCGCCGAGAGCCCTGCGCAGAAGCAACCGGCCACCGCCAGCGGCGAGACCTTGATGAGCCTCAGGGGGCCGAAGGTGGGCGATTCCACAGGCGCCGGGTGGCGCCTCCGGGTCACGGCCACCGGCACCAACGCAAAGCACAGCAGCAGCGCCGAGAGCATGAACAGGCTGTCGCCATGCACCTCACCGGTGTTCAGCAGCAGCTGGCCGCCGCCGAGGGCGAGGTAACTGACAACCATGTACACGGCCATTAGCGTCGCCCGATTGCGCGGGGTGGCGGCGGTGTTAAGCCAGCTCTCGATGGCGATGAACGCACCAGCCATGTTGAAACCGATTACGGCGCGCAGGAACAACCAGAACCACGGCTCCCTGTTGAACGCAAACAAGAGGACCGCGACCGTGCTCACCGCGCAGAACGCGGCGAATGCGCGAATATGGCCGACGCGGTTGATCAGCCGCCCGCAGGCGAGCGCGCCCGCGACGAAGCCGGCGTAGTAGCCGGACATCATCAGGCCGATCAGCTCGCGGGGGAAGCCCTCCACCGACGCGCGCAGCCCGATAAAAGTATTGAACAGTCCAGCGCCGAGCAGCAGAAAGCTGACCGCAATCAGCAGGGAGGAGAGCAGGGACAACGTGTGAAGCATCGAGCCCCGGTCCTGGCAAAACTGGTGAAAAAGGCGAGCCTACAGCAACAAGCCCCGCGCCGTCGCATATCACCACCAGCGGGGGCTGGTATCGGGTCTGGCAGGCGCGTTCACCTTTGACGCTTGGCCTTCGCGTCATACCATCAGACACGGCGCTGTCGAGAGCCCCACGCAGGCAGCCGCCGAGGGCGACATCGCCGACGGTGGCAGGCAAAGGGCCCGCGGTGGCGACCTCCGGCGGCCCGATCGCTGCGCGACGAGGCACGGCCCGCCGCTGCATCAAGGCACCCCATGGCGTGCGCGCGCGCGTTCGGGAGCTCTTCAATGCGCGCCCAATAAATGATGCTTCAGAGATCCGCGTCCCAACCCTGGTCATTCGCGGCGACCTGGATCTGACGGCGACCGAACGGCAGGCCGCACAGCTACGCGCCCGCCGCGAGTCAGCCAGCACTGCGAAGGCGAGCTATTCCGTGAGCAGCAGCGCCAGCTGCCGGGAGCGCGCCACCAGAACACCGGTCTCGTCCCACAGCTCGCCGTCCTCCACCATCATGCCACCGGCCAGGTCGCTGGTGCGAAAACGTGTCGCGATCCAGCCCGGCGCCGGCCGTCGGCGGACATGCACGGTGAGCTCCAGCGTGGGCACCCAGCCCACCGCGCCCAGCAGGCTGTAGAGCGACGGCGGGAAGGCATCGGCGAACAAAACGAGGGCGGCCGAGTCCACCGGGCGGCCGTCGGCAAAGCGCACCCAACCGGCCATTTCAGCGCGATCGGACGCCCCTGGTTCGGCCAGCGCCGGTGCGATGCGTACGTCCACCCGGGAGGTGATCGCCAGCTCCACGCCCTGGCCCAGCGTGTCCCGGGGAACGCAGTGCTCGGGGGCCGGCAACTCCACCATGGGCGGACTCAGAGCGGGCTGGCCGGTGTCTGGCGCAGCGCGCTCCAGATCCGCGACAGCGGCTATCATGCGAAGCCGTTCCTTGCCGTCCTGGTGCAGCGACGCAGTGACATTGACCGCGCGTCGCCCCTTACGCACCAACTCGGTCACGATCTCGGCGTCCCGATCGGCCACCGCGGGCCGCAGGTAGTGCGTGGTCACCGATACCGGATCCGGCTGCTCCGTCACCCGGCACGCGGCGCGCAGGGCGGCGGCCGCTGCATAGCCACCATTGGGGTTGTCCCCGATGTTCCACGCGGGGCTCAGTCGCGTGCTCCAGCGCCCGGGGCCGATGGCTGTCACCGCCGTTTCAGCGTCGAAATGCCATTGCGCCATAAGCGGGCTCCCACAATCTGCTACGGATCGACCAACTGCCCATACTGTATGACAGGCCCTGCCGCCGGACTAGCCTGGTTCAGCGGCAGCGACCGGATCACGCCTCAGGGGCGTGCGCCAGCCGACTCGCGAACGCGAGAGGCTGACAGGGCATAGGCGCTGGTGCGGCTGTGGCAATGGGAACTGTATCGGCGGCAGCGTGCGGCTGTGTCTCAGCCGTCTTATATGCTACGTTATAACGTGTTAATTTTTCCGATCGCAGGCGGGCGCGATGCTCGGCCAAGCGCCCCGGAGGATGCCATGAATTCGTATGCGCGCACCAACGATGACGCCTGGGAACAGCACGGACAGCACTGGCTCGTCAGTGGGCCCTATTGGATCTTCGTCACGCACTACCCGCATGTGCGTGCGCAGTTGTACCGTTGCTGGGAGCAGGTGGGGCCGGCTCTCGACAGCGTGAGCAAGGCCAAGCATGCCGCGCAGATGGACCGCCACAAACGAAGCGGATGACCATGCCTTGCACCGCGTGCGGAAATGTCAATCGTCGCGGGAGCTAAAGGATGCCAGCTAGCGGCTCGGCTCGTGCGTGAGTGATGCGCGCAATGAATAGCGTCAGTCCGACTAGTGTCCTTATCAAGACGTCATACCCGCTGCGGCAGTCGTTGCATGTGGCGCACCACCCTCAGGCGTTCCGGGTAACCGAGCAGGTCGTGCAGGGTGTACCGATCCAACGCGGTGAAAAACGCCTCCATGGCCTCGCTCATTGCGTGCCGCAGCGGGACAGGCCGACCGGCCGTGTCTTCCCGGCACTCAATAAAATACCCCTGGGCTTCGGTGACGCGCGCCACCTCGCCCAGGCGAATATCCCGGGGGGAGACCGCAAGCCGCACACCTCCGAGCCTGCCGCGTACGGAATGCACGTAGCCGTGCTGGACGAGCTTCTGCACCACCTTCATCAGATGGTTGCGGGAGATGTCGTACTTCTCCGCAATTCGACCGATGGTGGAGAGTTGCTCATCCGGCGTCATCCCCATATAGATGAGTGCTTGAAACGCGTAGTCGGTGTGCCGTGTCACACGCATGGTGCCTCCGGGGTCACTGCATGGTTGCCCTGACAGGGTACCGGCTACCTCTTTCGGTGTATTGACCTATCTCAAGTGTTCGGCGATTCCACCCCCAAGACGGGCGCCGGCAGGCGGATGGCCGCCCCCGCGCGGGATCACAGGACCAACTGGCGAGCGGCCCGGCGAGCCTTCCGGGGAAGACAAAGAGGCCAAAGGATTCTCCAGGCGTTCGGTGCCGAAGGCCTACGAGGCATTCGACGAGAACGGACGGATGTTCCCGTCATCCCCAATAACCGCGTGGCGGAGGTCATGGAGGAGCTGGTGACGCGCGATTTCAGCGATTACCTGGTGGACCGCTCCAGCGAACGCCGGGCCGACGGCCGCCCGCTCCAGGCCGCCACCGCAGTGGTGGAGGATCCACGATCCACGTCCCCGATTTACCGCTCCAGCGCCAGCGCAATTCCCTGACCCCCACCGATACACAGCGTGACGATGCCCCGGCGTTCGCCCGTCCGCTCCATGGCGTGCAGCAACCTGACCGTTAGCACGGCCCCGGTGGCGCCGATGGGATGGCCGTGGGCGATGGCACCGCCCTCGACGTTGACCACGTCCTCGGACAGCCCCAGTTCACGCAGCACGGCCAGCGCGATGGCGGCGAAGGCCTCGTTGATCTCTACGCGGTCGACGTCGCCCACACTCCAGCCGGCCCGCTCCAGCGCCTGGCGGACGGCGGGAACCGGCCCGATGCCGAACATGCCCGGTTCCACGGCACCGATGCCCCAGGAGACGAGTCGCGCCATGGGCTTGAGGCCCGCCTTCTCCGCCCACGCCCGTTCCGCAAGCACGATTGCGGCTGCACCCGTATTCAGACCGGGAGCGTTGCCGGCGGTGATGGTGCCGTCCTCGCGGAAGGCAGGGCGAAGCTTGCCCAGGCCTTCGGCGGTAGCATCGCCGCGGTTGTGCTCATCGCGCTCGAAGACGGTCGGCCCCTTGCGCCCGGGCACCTCCACGGGAACGATTTCGGCGTCGAACAGACCGTCGGCCTGGGCCCTGGAGAAGCGCTGCTGTGACCGCGCCGCCCAGGCGTCCTGGTCCTCGCGGCTGACCTTGTATTCCTTGGCCAGATCCTCGGTGTGCCAGCCGGAATGCTTGCCGGAGAAGGCGTCGTTGAGGCCGTCGCCGAGCAGGGAATCCACCATCTTGGCGTCGCCCATGCGATAGCCCCAGCGCGCCTTCTCCAGAAGATAGGGGGCGCGGTCCATGTTCTCCAGGCCACCAGCAACGGCGCAATTGGCATGACCCAGCAGGATTTCCTGAGCCGCAGAAGCCACGGCCTGGGCGCCGGAACCGCACACCCGGTTCACGGTCAGTGCCGGAACCTGGACCGGAATGCCACCGTTGATGGCCGCCTGGCGGGCAGGGTTCATGCGGTTGCCCGCCTGGATCACGTTCCCGAGAACCACGGTATCGATCTGATCGCCTTTGAGGCCGGCGCGTTTCAGGGTCTCGGCGACGGCGATCGCGCCCAGATCAGTGGCAGGCATGTCTTTGAGGCTGCCGCCATACGTGCCAATGGGCGTGCGCACAGGGGCGCAGAGAACGACTTCCTTCGTCATGATGATTACCTCAACCAGGGATAAATTGCTAAGAATTGTCAGTATGCAGCATGCAGCAGGACGGATCTTGATCTGAGGCAATCATGGTCCAATCTGGCGGGCTTCTACATCCAGGCGGCGGCCTGCGGCCGGCTGGCTGTATCCCCGTAGGCACGTTGCGCGCGTATCTCGTCGGCGGTGGCCTCGCGGACGGCACGGACGCTCAGCCGGAACGCCAGCCATTGGCCCGCCAACGGGTGATTGCCGTCGAGCACCGCGCCGTCGTCGGTCAGGCGAACGACGCGCAGGGAGAAACGCCGTCCGTACGAGCCGGTGCTCAGGCGCTTGCCTGGCGTCAGTTCCAGCCCTTCGGGCAGCGCGTCCCGCTTTGCCTCGAACACCAGGTTCTCCTGCCGCGGGCCGTACGCGTCCTCGGCGGCCAGTTCCACCACCAGTTCGTCACCGGGCCCGGCGCTCTCCAGGGCCTCTTCCAGGGCCGGCAGGACATGCCGGTAACCATGAAGGTAGACCATGGGGCCCGACTGCTCGCTGTCGTCCAGGGGATCGCCGTCCCGGCTGGTGAGCTGGTAGTTGACGGTTGCGACGGTGTTGTGGGCGATGATCATGGGGCATTCCTTCTGCGATGTCTGATGAACCAGATGAGCGCGACCGTAACCATCGGGCCCATCCCGAGTGCGGCCCAGACAGCGGCGGCTCTGACCGGAGGGGCAGCGTGCTCCTCCGCGAGATGGTCGCTAATGACCCGCCACTCGCCGGCTTCCAGATCCGCACCGTACGCCAACTCCATGCGCCACACCGTGAACGCCCAGCCGGGCCAGCTGCGCTGCTCTTTGTCGAAGTCGTTGGCGGCGTGGCAGGTCATGCACCGTTGCTCCGTGAGGCGCTCGGGGTAGGGTCTGCTGGCATCGTCCGCCTCCTGGGCCTCGCGCTCGACTCGGGCCTGGTCTTCCTGCGCGCGCCGGCGCTCCTCCGCGGCCTGACGGTCGCGCTCAATGGCCTCGCGCCGCGCCTCGCGCTCCTCCTCGGTCATACCGTCATCGGTCGGCTCCACCAACTGATCATACGACATGCCGGCTATGACAGGGTGTGGCGCAAGGCAGAGCAACAGAGCCAGTCCAAGGCATACAGCCCGAATGGCGCCACGCCGCGTCATGAGCCGGTTTCGGAAGGCAACTCCTTGAAATGCGGTTTCGTTGCCTTAAGCCCCATGGTCTCGGCCCGGCAATCCGGGCACACGGACAGATGCCCCGCGTCGAGGCCCTTTTCTTCCAGGATCCGGATCATGCCGGCCAGCTCGGCGGAGGCGGCGAACGGGTTGCCACAGTGCCCGCAGTGGGACTGCTCACCGAAGGCGGCTTCCCTTGCGGCCCCGCGGCTTTCGTTGACGTCCGGCTCCGCCGCGTGCGGGGCGGGCGCGGGTACGCGGGACTGCAGCCAACGCGCATCCTCATCCAGAGCGTCGCGCACCAGACGGCCGAGAACGGCGTAGGGGCGGCACCGCGCGTCTCGGCTGCTCTGGTGATCCAGCCGTTGTAACAGGTCATTCGGCCAGGGGCGGAGGAAGCGGTTGAGGAAATCGCGCGCCTCCTGAAGTACGCTCGTCGCCCGGGCACTATCCATTTGCGCTGCCGTACCGAGCAGCGCGGCCAGAAACTGCAGCTGCAGCACAAGATGGTCCGGCATGCCGCGGAAGTCGGCGTCGCGGGCAAGTCCGTGGCGCTGATAGTAGCGCTCCATCTCTACCACGCTGGGGCCCATGATGGTGCCGTCGATGTACGCGCCGGCATTCAAGGGGGCGGGACGTGGCGGCACCAGGAACAGCCGGCTGTAGGCTCGCAGCAGGGACTGATGATCGGCGGTCGCCGCCATGGACGAAGCCAGCGCCGCGCCTGCGCCTTTGCCCGGCACAAGCTCGTCCAGATCCGCCGGCAGAGCGTCCGTCATGGCCTGATGGTAGGCCGGGTCCATGGGCGGCACAAATGCCTGGCCGAGGCAATGATAGAGCTCTGCCCGGGCCATCAGGTAACGCCCCTGGCCGTCCGACGGAGCCGTTGCGTTTGCGGTCGGTTGCATTCGATGACCTCCTTGGGGGGAGGGCACCGGGGGCAGGGTGTCGCCCCCGGCACCTGCCTTCATGCTGTCGCCTGGCGGGGCTCCGCCGTTCGCGGGGCCCTTTCCAATTGCGGGGCGGCAGACAGATCGAAATACTTCTCGCCCAGCACGTAGAGGGTGAACATCATGGCCGCGCCCATGATGGTCAGCGCCCACTCTGTGACCGACGGTGTGTACTGGAGCATATCCCAGGCCCACGTGCCCTGAAAAAGGGGAATGACCTGACCGCCCACGACGAAGTAGTAGCGCTCGGCGAACAGACCGCCGAAGGTCAGCACCGCCACCAGGATCTGTATCTGCGGATTGACGCGCAATTTGGCCGACATCATCAGGGCGAAGGGCAGCAGCAGGCCGAACACCAGCGAGAGGATGTACAGCGGCGAGGCGAACAGGTAGTCCGCCCAGACGTGGTAGACCTCGGGGTTGTTGGCGTAGAGCCCGGTGATCGCACGCACGGTCACGAACAGGATGGTCAACCCGAGGACAGTGGCGAACAGCTTGGGCAGGCCCCCGGTAAAGACAATCTGCAGTTTCTCCGGCATGTTGCTGCGAGTGAAGCCGTAGGCCAGATAGGTGAAGAACACCAGGGCCGCCATGCCGCTGGTGATCGCGGTGAGGTAAAAGTAGATGGGCAGGGAGCCATCGTACCAGAACGGCCGCATACTCATCATGCCGAAGATCAGCGCCAGGTTGCCGCTCGCGAGCAGCACGCCCAGGAACGAGGCGATGCCGATGATCTTCGTGTTCCTGCTGTCCCAGTCGCCAGCTTCCATTTTCTGGAACTTCCACAGCAGGAACAGCAGATCCGCGGCGTAGAAGACGCCCATCCAGAACATGGCGGACTGGATCTGCATGTTGAACGGGATCGCCCAGAGCATGCGGAAGGTGTGACCCAGCTCCAGCGCCAGCACCGCCATGCCGGAGATCAGGATGATGAAGGCCAGGAAGATTGCCCGCTTGGCGATGCCGTAATACTGCTTGAAGCCGAAGACCAGCGGCAGCGATGCGATCAGGCCCAGCCCGGACGAGGCCAGGGCGAAGTAGAGGTACGTGGAGATGGGCTGGCCCCAGGGGAGCTTGGAGCTCACGTTGAATGCCGCATGGCCCACGGTCATGAGCTGGAACATGACATAGCCGAAGGAGACCACCAGCACGACGGCGGAGAGGATCAGCAGGCCGGTACCCGGCCCGCCCTTCATGATGTTGTTGTCGGACATGTCCGCTTACCCCCTTCAGGATTCGCGTGGGCGGAAGGCCGGAATACTGGCGCCGGCACCCAGGTAGTAGACCTGCGGACGGTTCCCCGTGTGGTCGAGCAGCCGCGCCCCCTTCTTGTCGGCGATGAGCCGGTTGACGTTGGATTCCGGGTTGTCCAGGTCGCCGAAGAAGCGGGCCTTGGGCGCACAGGTGCGCACGCAAGCGGGCACGTACTCCTTGAGTTCCGGATCGTCCTCGTCCAGGTCCGCGACGCCCTCGGGGGCCTTGCTGACCTTGTGGTAGCAGAAGGTGCACTTGGAGACCACGCCCTTGGGCTGGATGCCGATGCCCCGGCGCCAGTCCTGCTCCGGGTTCTGGTAGGGCGGGCTCCACATCTGGCCGTTCTCGCCGGGGTAGGTGTCGCGGATGTCCGGCTCCACCAGGGGCTGCTCGTCGGCGAAGAAGCGCACCCCGTACGGGCAGGCAATCATGCAGTACTTGCAGCCGATGCACTTGTTCCAGTCCACGAACACGATGCCGCCGGCGTCCTCGTCCTTGTAGGTGGCCCGGGTCGGGCAGACGTGCACGCAGGAGGGATCCTCGCACTGCATGCACGGCCGCGGCAGCCACTTCATCTGTGCGCTCGGGTACTCACCCTCGTTGTAGAACAGCACGTCCTGCCAGCTCTCGCCGGGCAGGGTGTCGTTCTCCATGGCGCACGCCGTCGTGCAGGCCTGGCATCCGGTGCATTTGTCCAGGTCAATGACCATTCCCCACTTAGCCATGTTGCAACTCCTCCGTTATCGTGCTCAGGCCCGTTCCAGCGTGACCTTGCTGGTGTAGTAGCTGGCGAGCCCTGAAATCGGGTCGGACAGGTTTTCTGTGAGCTCGCCCGAGTTCCCCGGTTTGGCGTGACGCCCGTTCGCCGTGGCCCACCGGCCCTGAGCCCAGTGGCCGTATTCGTGGGGCAGTACCAGGGTGTCCGGGCGGTGCGAGGGCATCAGGCGGGCGACCGCGGTAATGCTCTTCTGCTCGCCGCGCACCTGCGCCGACAAGCGGACGGTGTCGCCATCACTGATGCCGCGCTCGTGGGCCGTCCTGGGGTGGACTTCCAGAAACACCGTGCCCTGGCCGCCGACGATTGGCTGCATGTACGCCTGTGCCTGGGGCAGGTTGGCGCTGCGGCCCTCGGCCTTCAGTGGCAGCTTGGGCGTGACGAAGTGCAGGTCGCCGCCGCCGGTGTGGCGCGGTTCCACCCACTGGATGATGCCCGCCTTGTCTTCCGGGATGCCCATCTCCTCAGCGATGTAGCCGGCGTGCTCCTCCAGGAAGCTGGACTTGAACTCGAACTTGCCGGAGCCGGTGGGCATGAGCTTGTCCTTGACTTCGGGCTCGCTCATCTCGATGGTGTAGTCATCGCCGTCCCACTCCCAGAACTGGCCGCGCCAGTAGCGCCAGTGGTAGGGCTTCTTGTACCACACGCCCTTCTCCTTCCAGCTCTCGAAGTCGTTGACGCCGTTGTCGCCCGGGTCATCGGCGAAGCCGGCGGCGCGGTGGCGCAGCATGTTCTCCACATCGCCCAGTTCGGCGTAGTACTCGCTCATGGGCCCGTCGATGCGCTTGCCGATCTCGATGAGCATGTCGCCGAAGTGCTTGGTGTCGTAAACCGGGTCCACGGCAGGGACGCGCAGAGCCGACATGGGCCAGCCCTCGAAGGGGTAGGTGGGCGAGTCCTGCAGCCGTTCCAGGTAGGTGTGTTCCGGCATGATGATGTCGGCGTACATGGCGGTCTCGCCCGGGTAGGGCGAGGTGTCGATGATGAAGACGTCCTTCAGCGCCTCCTCCCACAGAATCGGATCCGGCGCCGACCAGATCGGGTTGGTGACGAAGAACATGGCCGTATCCAGCTTGTAGGGATCACCGGCCAGATGGTGCTTCGCCGTCTCCTGCATCATCGTCCCAGCCATGGGCCACTTGTCGGTGCCGGCCATGTCGATGCGCGGGTGTTTGCCTTCCATGTCCTTCGCGTAGTCGTCCATGTAGTCGTCGGCGCTCACCGGCAACGGCCCGTAGGAGGGGCCCATCTGGTAGAACAGCCCGCCTTCGGCGAACATGCTGCCGGCCAGGGCGTTCAGGGCGTGGATGGCCATGCCGTTGTAGGTGCCGTTGAAGTGCGCCGTGGGACCGCGCTCCATCAGGGCGATCGCGGGCTTGGTGGTGGCGAACTCCCGGGCGATGCGCTGCATGTCGGAGGCGGGGATGGTGGTGATCTCCTCCGCCCACTCCGGCGTGCGGTCCTTGAGTTCCTCGTTCCACCAGTCGGCGATGCCGTGGGTCCAGCGTTCCTCGAAGACATCGGCGTCGATGGTCTCGCCGGTGCGGAAGCGGTTTTCACCATCCTCGAAGTCGCCGACGAATTCCTTGTCCCAGAGCCCTTCCGTGAGGATGACGTGGGCGATAGCCAGCGCCATGGCACCGTCGGTTCCGGGCTTGATCATGTGATAACGATCCGACGCCGCCATGGTGGGGTTCATGCGCACGTCAATGGAGGTGATGCGTGTCTGCGGGCTCTTGACACGCATGTGCCCCCACATCTGCATCAGGTAGTTGTAGGGGCGGAAAGCCTCCAGGAAGCTGGCGCCGAAGTTCAGGATGTAGTTGCAGTTCCGGTAGTCGTAGGCGTTGTAGGAGTTGTTGCCGTCGGTGGCCTCCTTGGCGCGCTTGGAGCCCTCGGCGCAGATGGAGGCGTGGCCGATGGCGGAGTTCGGGGTGCCGTAGAGCTTGCCGAAATCGCCATACATGCCGGCGTCGCTGGAGCCCCAGCCGCGGCCGTAGAAGTGCGCGAAGCGGTGGGACTCGCCGTTCTCCCGCAGCCGGTTCAGACGCTCCGCCACGATATCGAACGCCTCTTCCCAGGTGATGGGCACGAACTCCGGGTCCTCGTTTCGACCCTTGTTGGGATTGGTCCGCTTCATGGGGCCCTCGAAGCGGTCCGGATCGTACAGCAGGTAGGTGCCCAGATGGCCCTTCGGGCAGAGCTTGCCGTTGGCGATCGGGTTGCCTGTGTCCCCGTAAATGGCGTGCACGCGCCCGTTGCGGGTGTAGACGTCGATGCCGCAGCGCGCGGGGCACTGGTGGCAGATGTTCTTGGTGATCCGTGTCTCGCCCTCCATGGAGGCGGGTTCCTGGGCGGCGCTTTCCCGCACCGGTGCGAGGCCGCGGAGCGCGCCGTAACCCATGGCGGTGGCCGCGCCCGCGGCACTGGTGGCCTGCAGAAAGCGGCGTCGGGTAATCAGGGTCTGCAGGATATTCATCGGCAACCTCCGGGGATTGTCATTGTCGTTACTGCCCCGGATCCGGCCGGAACAGTTGCGTAAAAGCGCCCCGGGCAAGGTGGCGCGACTTCTCGCAGCTTTGGCAGCGAACGTCGTGTTGCCCGGATGGAGTGAACGGGCGCCGGCAGTCCTGGCATTGCGCCTGGCGGTGATTGGTGAGGCGGCCCGGTTGGCCGCCGGTCGACTCGATGTGGATCGCCTGCTCCGGGCAGGCGGCTGTGCAGAAACCGCACTGGATGCAATCCGCCGGGTCGAAAAACAGGCCGTCTCGACCCGGACTCACCGTCAGCGCGCCCGTGGGGCAGACGGCGGCGCAGACCCGGTGATTGCAGCACGCGTCCGAGATCACGGCCGCAGGCAGTAGCGACCCGGCATCCACGCCTGCGCGCTGACGTTCGTCCAGCAGACGCCACCGGCGTTCGGGCTGAACCAGGGCGCGCGGGTTGGCAATGGATGGCGGGGCCGGCGCGCTATCGTCGGATCCCGCCACACGGCGCAGAAACTGCCGGCGGCTATTGGCATGACGCTCGCTGGTGCCCGTGCGGACCGGCTCGGCCACGGCGGGCGGCAGCGGGCTGCGGACGACCCTGGGAGACGGCCGGTTGCCGCCTGGCAGATGCCTCTCCGCGCGCTGGCGTGCCTCGTCGATTGGCCTGGCGTGACCGCCGGCGACAGGGCAATCGGCGCACCATCCACGCTCCAGAAGCTCCAGTGCGTCCGGTGCTGCGCGCCGCGTCAGGGCCAACAGCTCGTCGTCCTGCAGCCCGGCCATGCAGGGTACGCGCAGAGTGCGTTGCGGGGACAACTCTGGCGGCACACGGTCACAGTCAACGGCCCGGAACGCAGGCGCCGTGAGTGAGGCTTCCCCCGGAGCAGGGAAACCGCGCACGGCCAGAGCCTCGGACGGGCAGGCCACGGCACAAGCACCACACCCCGTGCAATCACCGGTGAGGGATGGTCCACCATCCGCCGAGATGTCCAGTGCATTGACGGGGCAGGCGTCCACGCACGCCTGGCAGTGCGTCAGAGAACTGCGCCGGGGAAGACAGGCATCCGCCAGCAGCGAGACACGCGGATCCGTCGACGCCAACGGGCCGAAGCCCTGCGTGCCGACCGCCGCGCCTGCGTCACGGGCGCTGGTGTTGGATGGCTGGTCCCCTGGCATGTCTCTATCACCTAACTGCCTTTAAATAGAGCGTACGGACTACCTCCTTCGGTGTATTGATCTATCTCAACGATTCGACGATTTGCCGCCAGCCACACCCGTGACGCGCGCCGACGGGCGGATGGCTGCCCCCGCGCGGGGTGACGGGACTAACTGGCAAGCGGCCGCTGGGCGTGCCGGGGCAGCCACAGAGGCCGAACGGATGCACCAGGAGTTCAGGGCGTGGGACTACGAGGGATTCAACGAGCATTCAGGCCCGCGGTGAGGCGTTGGGCGTCAGCCGCAAATCGATGGGGGGCGCTT
>NZ_SKOG01000156.1 GCF_007120195.1 Aquisalimonas sp. | reverse complement strand
GCTACGCTAATCCGCCCTACGGGTACCGTGTCAAGCTACGCCATGGCTCCGGGTCCGATCGAAGGGCGTAGGGTGCTATTAGCGATAGCGTAATGCACCATCAAACAAACCGCGCCAAGGGCGCACAGGCGCAGCATGCGTTGCGCGCCGGCGGCGCCATGTCATCGACGGCGGGTTACGCTGCGCGCCGACGCCCGAGAGGCCCTGGCTTCAGCGCCATAATTTAGAACTGCTGCCGGCGTAGGGGAACGCTGCCACACGCCAGGCAAATGGATTACAATGCGGGCCGATTTAGCGAGCCTGCGGAGACAGCATGGCGTCCGGCGAGCAGCTTGTCGTCGCACTGGTGCAACACGCTTGCGGCACCGACCCGGATCGCAACCTGCAGCGCAGCGAACAGGGGATCCGGGAGGCGGCCGCTGGAGGCGCGCGTCTCGTGTTGCTCCAGGAACTGCACCGCACCCGCTACTTCTGCCAACACGAAGACCCCGCCGTGTTCGACCTGGCCGAGCCCATACCGGGCCCCACCACCTGGTGGCTCGGACAACTCGCCGAGGAACTGGGTGTGGTCATCGTCGGCTCATTGTTCGAGCGCCGCGCGCCGGGGCTGCACCACAACACCGCCGTGGTGCTGGATACCGACGGCAGGCTGGCGGGGCGCTACCGCAAGATGCACATCCCCGATGATCCGGGATATTACGAGAAGTTCTATTTCACGCCCGGGGATTCCGGTTTCGAGCCGGTGGATACCAGCGTCGGACGCCTCGGCGTGCTCGTGTGCTGGGACCAGTGGTTCCCGGAGGCCGCGCGCCTGATGAGTCTGGCCGGGGCGCAGCTGCTGCTCTACCCGTCGGCGATTGGCTGGGCGGGCGAGGACGATCACGCGGAGCGGGAGCGCCAACGCGATGCCTGGACAGTGATCCAACGCGCCCATGCCGTGGCCAACGCCCTGCCCGTCGCCGTTTGCAATCGCCACGGGTATGAGCCGGACCCGACCGACCCATCGGCCGGCGCCACGTTCTGGGGGTCGAGCTTTGCCTGCGGACCCCAGGGCGAGATGCTCGCCCAGGCGAGTAGCGACAGCGATCAGGTCCTGCTTGCCCGGCTCGACCTTCGCCACAGCGAGACCGTGCGGCGGATGTGGCCCTTCCTGCGGGATCGGCGCGTGGATCACTACCGCGATTTGCTCAGGCTCTACCGGGACTGAGCAGCCGGAGCAGCAGGAACACGAAACGAATGAGGGAAATGCTCGCATGATCCTGATATTGGAACCGAATATTGATGCAACCAGTGAACCGTATCGGCGGCTCATGGCCCACCTGGAGGCGCTTGAAGGCATCAGGCACCGGGTGCATCAGGTCCACGGCACCGAACGCGTGCTCACCGAAATCTACCTCATTGGCAACACGGCCAACCTCCAGGAAGAGGAGATGGGGAGCCTGCCCGGCGTCGAGCGCGTCATCCGCGTCTCCGATGCCTACCGCATCATCGGCCGGCACCGGGATGATGAGCGCGAGGCTGCCTTCTCTTACAACGGCGTCGAGTTCAGCCAGGACAACCTGCACGTGTTCGCCGGCCTGTGCGCCGTGGACAACCCCCAGAGCGTGGAAGCCATGTTCCGGACGCTCGCCGAGCACGGCCAGACCTGCGCGCGCATGGGTGCCTATAAGCCCCGTACCAACCCCTATTCGTTCCAGGGCCACGGCAGCGAGTGCCTGCCCTACGTCTTCGAGCTGGCGGGCAAATACGGTGTGCGCGTCATCGCCATGGAAATCACCCATGACCGGCAAATCGAGGAGATCGAGCAGGCACTCGAAGGCGCGGGCAACCCCACCGGTGTGATGCTGCAGATCGGCACGCGCAACACCCAGAACTTCGAGCTGCTCAAATTCGTCGGTCGCCAGACCCGCTTCCCGGTGCTGCTCAAGCGGGGGTTCGGCATTACGCTGGAGGAGTCTCTGAATGCCGCCGAGTACCTGGCGACCGAAGGCAACAGCCATGTGGTGTTCTGCCTGAGGGGCATGAAAACCAATATGGGCGACCCGCATCGGAACTTCGTGGACTTCGCCCATGTCCCCGTGGTGAAGCGCTTGACCCGTATGCCCGTGGGCATTGACCCATCGCACTCCGTGGGATCGCGCGCGGCGGGCCCCGACGGCATCATGGACATGATGCATGCGACCGCCCAGGGCGTGATTGCCGGGGCGAACATGATCCTCGTGGACTTCCACCCGGATCCGAAACGCGCCCTGGTGGACGGCCCCCAAGCACTGACACCGCACGAGATGCCCTTTTTCCTGGAAGACGTGCGCATTGCGCGCGAGGCCTACGAGCGCCGCCGGGCGCTGGCTGCCACCCAGACAACTGGTACGTGATACGACAACCGCATGAATGATCAACTGCAAAGCCCGCTGCATCCCGGTATGCCGCGCGACGGCCGGCAGGTCACCTGGACCGGGCTGCCCGGCAGCGCCGGCCCCCTGGCACTGAGCCGGCTACTCACCCGCCGCCAAGGCATGGTGCTCGCCGTCACCGCCACGTCGCAGGACGCCCAGCGCCTGGAGACCGAGCTGCGGTTTTATATCGGCGACGACACGCCGATTCTTCCATTCCCGGACTGGGAGACACTGCCCTACGACATGTTCTCGCCGCATCAGGACATCGTCTCCCAGCGGCTGGCCACCCTCTATAGCCTCCCGGACACCCACCACGGCGTACTGATCGTCCCGGTGCCAACGCTGGTTCAGCGGCTGGCGCCCCGTAGTTTTCTGGATGCCACGGGGCTGGTGGTGCGTATCGGTGACCGGCTGGACCTGGACGCCATGCGCAGCCGCCTGGAGCAGGCGGGTTACCGCAACGTGCCCGAGGTGATGGAGCACGGCGAATTCGCCGTGCGCGGCGCCCTGCTGGACCTGTTCCCCATGGGCAGCGCGGTGCCCTACCGGATCGACCTGTTCGATGACGAGATCGACACCATCCGCACCTTCGACCCGGAGACACAGCTCACCGTCGACCGGGTGCGGGACGTCCGCCTGTTGCCCGGCCGTGAGTTCCCCGTGGACGAGTCGGCGATGACCCGCTTCCGCAAGGGGTTTCGCGCCGCATTCGAGGGCGATCCGACACGCAGCCGCATCTATCGGGATGTCAGCGACGGTGTCATGCCCAACGGCATCGAGTATTACCTGCCGCTGTTTTTTGACGACACTGCCACGCTGTTCGATTACCTGCCCGGCGACACGCTGCTCTATGCCGAGTCAGGGGTCACCGACGCGGTCGAAAGCTACTGGCAGCAGATTCGCGACCGCTACGAGCAACGCAGCCACGACCGGGATCGCCCGCTATTGCCGCCGGAGCGGTTGTTCCTGGAGCCACAGCACGTGGGCGAGCAGCTGGATGCCCTGACCGGCGTTCGGCTGCATCAGGAGAGCGACGACGAACGCGCCCGGGGGCCCGCGCCGGGCCGGGTTCGCCACGCGGCGCGGCGCCTGCCTGGGCTGACCCTGCATGCACGCACGGAAGAGCCCGACCGTATTCTGCTGGACCGTTTCATGGCCGAGTTCCAGGGGCGCTGCCTGTTCGTGGCCGAAACCGCCGGCCATCGCGAGGCGCTCATGGAAGCGCTGCACCGGCACGGGATTCGCCCGAAGCCAGTCGAATCCTGGCGGGAGTTCATCGACGGCGAGCATGGTGTCGCCATGACCATCGCCGCTGTGGAGGAAGGCCTGCTGCTGGAAGACCCGGGGATTGCGGTCATCCCTGAGGCAGTCCTGTTCGGCAACCGCGCACAGCAGCGCCGGCGTCGCCGACAGCAGGAACGCGACCCTTCAGTTATTATAAAGGATCTCAATGATCTGAGCATTGGTGCTCCAGTTGTGCATGAAGATCACGGTGTGGGGCGTTACCAGGGGCTGCGGCGTCTGGAGGTGGGCGATTTCCCCACCGAGTTCCTGACCCTGGAGTACGCGGGCGGCGACAAGCTTTATGTGCCCGTCTCCTCGCTGCATCTGATCAGCCGGTACACCGGTGCCGAGGAGGCGCAGGCGCCGCTGCACAAGTTGGGCGGCGAGCAGTGGGAGAAGGCGCGCCGCAAGGCCGCCGAGAAGGCACGGGACGTCGCCGCCGAGTTGCTGGATGTCTACGCGCAGCGCGCCGCGCGCAAGGGCCAGTCGCTCACCAGCGACGCCGAAGAGTACGAGAGCTTTGCCGAGGCCTTTCCCTTCGAAGAGACTCCCGATCAGCAGGATGCCATCGATGCCGTGATCGCCGACCTTGCCTCCGACCAGCCCATGGATCGGGTCGTGTGCGGGGACGTCGGCTTCGGCAAGACCGAGGTGGCCATGCGAGCCGCGTTCGTCGCCGTGCAAAGCGGCCGCCAGGTCGCGGTGCTGGTGCCGACGACGCTGCTCGCCCAGCAGCACTTCCAGACTTTCCGTGACCGGTTCGCCGATTGGCCGGTGCGTGTCGGTGTGCTGTCCCGGTTCAACAACGCCAAGGAGACCAAGCAGACCCAGGCGGCGCTGGCGGACGGCACGCTGGATATCGTCATCGGCACCCACCGCCTGCTGCAGGGCCGCATCGAGGCGAAGAACCTGGGGCTCGTGATCGTCGACGAAGAGCACCGCTTCGGCGTACGTCAGAAAGAAAAGCTGAAGCAGCTGCGTGCCGAGGTGGATTTGCTGACACTGACAGCCACGCCCATCCCGCGCACGCTGAACATGTCCCTGGCCGGTCTGCGGGATCTGTCCATTATCGCCACGGCGCCGGCCCGGCGCCTGGCGGTGAAGACCTTCGTCAATGAGTGGAACGACACGCTGATCCAGGAGGCGTGCCTGCGCGAGATCAAGCGCGGCGGCCAGGTGTATTTTCTGCACAACGATGTGGACACCATCGCGCGCACCGCGGAGCATGTGGAAGAGCTGGTACCCCAGGCACGGGTCGGCATGGCGCACGGGCAAATGCCCGAGCGGGAGCTGGAGCGGGTCATGCTCGATTTCTATCACCAGCGCTACAATGTGCTGGTGTGCACGACCATTATCGAGTCCGGCATCGATATCCCCAACGCCAACACCATCATCATGAACCGCGCCGACCGCTTCGGCCTGGCACAGCTGCACCAGCTGCGCGGGCGCGTCGGGCGGTCTCATCACCGGGCCTACGCGTACCTCATCGCCCCGCCCCGCCGGGCAATAACCCCCGATGCGGCCAAGCGGCTGGACGCCATCGCCGCCCACGACGACCTGGGCGTCGGCTTCACCCTGGCCAGCCATGACCTGGAGATCCGCGGTGCCGGGGAGCTGCTGGGGGGCGAGCAGAGCGGCCAGATGGCGGAAGTCGGCTTCAGCCTCTACAACGACTTGCTCGAGCGGGCCGTCAACGCCCTCAAGAGCGGCAAGGAACCGGCTTTGGAGCAGCCCATCCATCACGGCGCCGAGGTGGATCTGCGGCTGCCCGCGCTGATTCCGGATGACTACCTGCCGGACGTGCATACACGCCTGGTGCTATACAAGCGCATCGCCAGTGCCCGGACGGAATCCGCCCTCAAGGACTTGCAGGTGGAGATGATCGACCGCTTCGGGCTGCTGCCAGCACAGGCGAAGAACCTATTCCGGGTTACCGCCCTGAAACTGCGGGCGGAGGCGTTCGGAATCGCGCGCGTGGAGGCCGGGAGCGACAGCGGCATGCTGGTCTTCGGCGACGAGGCGCTGGTCGACCCGGCAACGCTGGTCGAGCTGATCCAGAAACAGCCAAACCGCTACCGGCTGGAGGGGCAGCACCGGTTGCGCATACAGTACCCGATGCCGGAGCACGAAGATCGCTTTACGGTCATGGAAGAGCTCCTGGGCCGCCTGCGGATTCGCAAGGCCGCTTGAGCGCCATGATGAACAACGCCCTGTACCTCGCCCTGGTAACCTCTGCCGACCCGGGGCACACTCCCTAGTCAAAGAGATCGTTTGGAGACATTCCCATGAAGCCGCACTGCTGGCGACCAACGGCCTGGCTAACCGGCCTGACCCTGCTCGGCGTCGCCGGCTGCGCCCAGGTATGGGCGGACGATAACCTCTACCGGGTGGAGATCATTATCTTCCAGCAGGAAGACATTGGCTCCGAGAGTCCGGAGCGCTGGCCGACCCATCCCGAGCCGGCTGCCTTTGCGCGCTACGCGGAACTGCGGGAGAACGTGGACACCCCGGATGATGATCTATACCGGCTGCTGGCCGACGACGACCTGGGCCTCCGCGGGACCGCGCGGCGGCTGGACAATTCCAACGCATACCAGGTTCTTGTTCACACCGCCTGGATTCAGCCAGGGCTCGATCGCAATGAATCGGCGGCGGTGCGGCTACCGCTGGAGGCCGACACCCGTGAAGAGCTCGACGATGATGAAGACGACGACGAGACTGATGCCGAGAATGGCGCCGACAATGACGACGAGAATGACAATGGCGATGACGCCAATGATGAAGTTCACGCCAATGGCGAACTGCTGAACGAGGATACGGAGGAGATCGCGGCGGTGCCCAGCCTTGATACACGACCGCCGGAAGGCCTCTCGGGCTGGATTCGCGTCTCCCAGGACCGCTATCTGCACGTGCACACGGATTTGCGCTGGCTGAATCCACAACCTGAGCCGCCGGCCCAGCGAGACGGCATGCGAGAGTTCTGGCTCGAGGAAATGGAACCGGTGGTCGTCATGCGCGCGCATCGCCGCATGCGCCGTGGGGAATTACACTATATTGATCATCCCCTTCTAGGCGTGCTGATTCACGTAGACCGTGTCGAAGAATGACCCATGCCACGGTTAGCAGCCACCCCATGGCACCGCGGCAATCAAGGGGTGTGGGCACATGCCATGGCACCGGCGTCAATCGAAGGGTGTAGGGTGCATTAGCGATAGCGTAATGCACCGTCAAATAAACCGCGCCAAGGGCGCGCAGACACAGCCTGGGTTGCGCGCCTGCGGCGCCATTGTATCGACGGCGGATTACGGCTTCGCCTAATCCGCCCTACGTTAATACGTTACGTGCGGAACCGCCCAGCCACGCGTCCCGCCTACCGAATCCGCAATCAGTGAAACACCGCCTCCGGATCCTCTGCGGTGAGAATACGCTCGGACCACTCCAGAAGAGTGTCGCTATCGGCCTGTTCCACCCGCTCACGGTAGGCCTCGGCCGTAGCGGCGCCGAACTTGCGCTCGATCTGGCGCAGCAGCACTGCCGCCTCCCCCTGCTGCAGGCCCTGCTTCAGGCCTTCTTCCCGAAACCGCTGTGCAAACCCGCTCATCTGCTCGCTCTCCTGCGGATACCGCTGCGCATATAGCGCCGCTTCATTATCATTCAGCGCCCCGTAGATGTCGACGAGGTCGATGTACTTCAACTGCCGCTCCGGATCCCGCTCGAGCTCCATCAGCCCTCGCAGGGCCGCGGCGTACGCCGCCACCTTCTCCTCCGAGGTGCTGCAGGCCATGTTCGGCAGCAGCAGCCGCGCGACCAGGTTGTCGCTCTCGCTGTAGTGCGTGTAGG
>NZ_SKOG01000179.1 GCF_007120195.1 Aquisalimonas sp. | reverse complement strand
GTTCCTGGCAAGGCGCGCCGACGAGGCGTAGCGGGGACTACGGCGAGGAGGCGCAACGCCGCCAGGGGCCGTCAGGGCCGCGACAATCGTAACGTTATTTGCGGGACAGGACACTAGTACCGGTAACCCCGGTGAATGGCCACGATGCCGCCGCTGAGATTGGTGTAGTCGCAGTCCTCCAGGCCAGCGTCGCGCATCAAGTCGCGCAGCGCGGCCTGGTCCGGGTGCATGCGTATGGATTCGGCCAGGTATCGGTAGCTCTCCGCATCTCCGGCGATTGCCCGGCCCATGCGCGGCAGCACCTGGAACGAATATGTATCGTACAGGGGCTGCAGGGGTTTGATGTAGAGGTGCGAGAACTCGAGCACCAGCACGAAGCCGCCCGGGCGCAGGACGCGGCGCATTTCGGCAAGGGCCTTGGCCTTGTCGGTGACGTTGCGCAGGCCGAAGGCAATCGTCACGCGGTCGAAGCTGGCTGCGGGAAATGGCAGGGCTTCGGCGTTTACGCGGGCATAGTCGATGGTGCTCACAAGCCCGGCGTCGATCATCCGCGAGCGGCCTTCTGCCAGCATGGTCTCGTTGATGTCGGTCATGACAACCTGCCCGTGCCGGCCGACTTTTGGCGCCATGAGTTGCGTCAGGTCGCCAGTGCCGGCCGCGAGGTCGAGGACACATTGCCCGGGCCGAAGGTGGGCCATGGCGACGGTCTGGCGTTTCCACAAGCGGTGGAGGCCGGCCGACATCAGGTCGTTCATGAGGTCGTAGCGGCCGGCGACTGAGCTGAACACCTCGCCTACACGGCGCGCTTTTTCATCCCGCGGGACGCGCTGGTAGCCAAAGTCGATGGTGTCGTCGTCACGGGCGTTGTTGGTCACGGGTACTGTTCCATGCGTCAGGGCGGCAGCTGGTCGCTGCCAACGGTAACACCCGAGGCGATTGCAGGACACTAGTCCCGGATTAGGGGCCAGGGCAGGCCAAGCCCCTAATCCATTGTGCAACGGTGGTGTTACGGATCGGTGCTGCCTTCAGTGCGCCGCTGGTAGCCTGCTGCGGCCAGGGCATCCAGATACTGCTGCCAGTAGTCGTCCTGGTGGACGCCCAGCTCGTAGAGGTAATCCCAGGTGTATAGGCCGGTGTGGTGGCCATCGTCGAAGTACAGCCGCACGGCGTAGTTGCCGACAGGGTCGATGCGGGTGATGTTGACGTCCTCTTTGTTCACCTGCAGCACGGCCTGCCCGGGGCCGTGCCCTTTCACCTCGGCGGAGGGCGATTGCACCCGGAGGTATTCACACGACAGCGCGAACTGGCTGCCGTCATCGAAGCAGACGTCCAGGACCTTCGATGCCTGGCGGAGGTTCAGTTCGGTGGGCGTGGGCATAAGGGGCCTCCCGTCGCACAGCGCAATGTGCAGTGTTGGGCTGCGGATCCTGACACATCCTGTAAGCGCAATGCGCTCACAGGATGTACCGACTCAGATCTTCGTCCATGGCCAGCTCCTTGAGGTGCTCGTCCACATAGGCAGCGTCAACGGTGATGGTGTCCCGGCTACGGTCTGGCGCGTGATAGGAGACGTCCTCCAGGAGGCGTTCCATGACCGTGTGCAGGCGCCGGGCGCCGATGTTTTCAGTGCGCTCGTTCACCTCCCAGGCCACCTGGGCAATGCGATCGATGCCGTCTTTCGTGAACGACAGTTCGCAGCCCTCGGTCTTGATCAGCGCAGTGTACTGCTCTGTGAGCGAGGCGCTGGGTTCGGTGAGGATGCGCACGAAGTCGTCCACCTGCAGGGCATCCAGTTCCACGCGGATGGGCAGTCGGCCCTGGAGTTCGGGGATCAGGTCCGAAGGCTTGGACAGGTGAAACGCGCCAGAGGCGATGAACAGGATGTGGTCCGTGCGCACCATGCCGTACTTTGTGGACACGGTGCTGCCTTCCACCAGCGGCAGCAGGTCGCGCTGCACGCCTTCGCGGGAGACGTCACCGCCCTGGCCGCCTTCAGCGCGCTTGGCGACCTTGTCCAATTCGTCCAGGAAGACGATGCCGTTTTGTTCCACCCGCTCCACGGCGGTGAGCTTGATCTCTTCCTCGTTGACCAGCTTCGCGGCCTCTTCCTCCTGGAGGACCTTGCGCGCGTCACGGATCTTCATGGTGCGCTTCTGGGAGCGTTGACCGCTTAAGTTCTGGAACATGCTCTGCAGCTGGTTGGTCATCTCCTCCATGCCCGGCGGAGCCATGATTTCTACTCCCGAGGGAGCGGTCGAGACGTCGACTTCCACCTCGCGGTCGTCCAGGTCGCCGAAGCGTAGCTTGTTGCGCATCTTGGTGCGCGTCGCCTCGTCGTGGCCATCCCTGGCGTCATGGGTGCTCGCCCGTGGCAGCAGGATGTCCAGCAGGCGCTCTTCGGCCGCTTCCTCGGCGCGGTACTGGACCCGTTCCATGGCTTCTTCGCGGGTCATCTTGATGGCACTATCCACCAGGTCCCGGACGATGGACTCCACGTCCCGACCCACATAGCCGACTTCCGTGAACTTGGTGGCCTCGACCTTCACGAAGGGTGCCCGCGCGAGCTTCGCCAGGCGCCGGGCGATTTCGGTTTTGCCTACGCCCGTGGGGCCGATCATGAGGATATTCTTCGGTGTGACCTCGGCGCGCAGGGTTTCGTCAAGCTGCATGCGCCGCCAGCGGTTGCGCAGGGCGACGGCGACGGCGCGTTTGGCGTTACCCTGGCCAATGATGTGGCGGTCCAGTTCCTGGACGATTTCCCGGGGTGTCATCTCGGACATGGCTGATTCAGGCCTCCACAGTGGGGTTGTTGCCGCCGGGCAGTTCCTCGATGGTCAGGTGCCGGTTGGTATAGACGCAGATATCCGCAGCGATGTTCAGCGACTTCTCAGTGATCTCGCGGGCGCTCAAATCGGTGTTGTCCATGAGCGCCGTGGCCGCCGACTGGGCATAAGGCCCGCCGGAGCCGATGCTGATGAGATCGCGCTCCGGTTCAATGACGTCCCCATTGCCGGAGATCATCAGGGTGAGTTGTTTATCTGCCACCACCAGTAGTGCTTCGAGCCGACGCAGGGCGCGATCCGAGCGCCAGTCCTTGGCCAGCTCCACGGCCGCACGGGCAAGGTTGCCCCGGTGCTTCTCGAGCTGCCCCTCGAAGCGCTCGAAGAGGGTGAAGGCATCCGCGGTGCCGCCGGCGAAACCGGCGATCACGTCGTTGTGGTAGAGCCGGCGCACCTTGCGCGCGTTCCCCTTCATGACCGTGTTCCCGAGGGAGACCTGACCGTCACCCCCAAGGGCAACCCGGCCATTGCGCCGGACTGCGAGGATCGTTGTACCTGTGAACTGTTCCACGTGACTGCTCCGATGTGCGTGGCTGGAACGCTGCCATTGTAGTGGGCAAGCGCCTCGTTGGTCACCGTGGGGTGATGGGGTGTACGCACTGGCTTTTAAAGGGGGCAGCCCCAACGACCGTGTCGGTCAGTCCGTTCCGCGACCAGGGCCGCGCTTGCGCGCCCGCGGGTGCGCGGCGTCGTAGACCTCGGCGAGATGCTGGAAGTCGAGGTGGGTATAGACCTGGGTGGTACCGATGTTGGCGTGCCCAAGCAGCTCCTGCACGGCGCGCAGGTCGCCGCTGGATTCCAGCAAGTGACTGGCAAAGGAGTGGCGCAGCATGTGCGGAGACACCGGCTGCCCGAGCACCCCGGCCGCCAGCCGTGTCAGGCGATCCTCGATACTGCGCCGTGCGAGACGTCCGCCGCGCTGGCTGACGAACAGCGCCTGCTGTGCCGGTGCTGCCAGCTGTCTGCGTTGGCACAGCCACTGGCCCAGGCGCTCACGGGCACGCCGGCCGACGGGCAGGATCCGCGTGCGCGCGCCTTTGCCGGTGACCCGCACTGCGCCCTCGTTCAGATCGAGGCCGTCGAGGTCCAGGCTCGCGGCCTCGCCGAGTCGCAGCCCGCTGGAGTAGAGCAGCTCGAACAACGCCAGGTCGCGGATCAGCAACGGATCATCGCCCGGGTCCAGGCCGTCGAGCAACCGTGCCACGGCGTCTGCGTCCAATGTGCGAGGCAGCCGTTTGCCGGTCTTGGGCGCGGGGACGTCAGCGGCCGGGTCGCTGCTCAATAGCCCCTCGCGGACCAGGTAGCGGAAGAACGTGCGCAGGGCGGCCAGGCGCCGCTGCAGGGAACGCCCGGCGAGGCCTCGGCGATGGCCGTGGGCGACAAATTGACGGATGTGGTGGCTGTCAAGCGCACCCCAGTGGGTGAGCGCGTGGGTGTCGCACCAGTCCACCAGCGCCTGCAGATCCCGCCGGTAATGCTGGCGGGTCAGGTCGGCAAGGCGCCGCTCATTGCCCAGATGGCCGTCGAAGCGCTCCAGGCAATACAGCGCCTCGGGTGTCATGGCGTCGCCGGGGTGCGGTACGCACGCAGGGCGCGCCCAGCCAGCTGGCCCAGCTGGCGCAGGAATACAGTGCCCTGGCTGGGATTGAAGCGCTCGGCTTCGAAGCTGCCCACCGCCAGGATGCCTGTCACCTGATGGTTATCGCTGATGGGGACCACGGCGGCAGAGCCCAGGTGCTCGGCGGCGTCGCCGAACAGGAGCCGGCCCTGCTCGGCGTCCAGCTGCCCCAGGCGCGGTTGGCCCGTTTGCAGGAACGCGGCGAACGCCGGGCGCTCCTCCGGCGCGAGAATCTCCTGCCCGCCCCGTTCCCCGTCCAGCGGAAACAGCGCGATCGCCACCAAGTCCGGCCGGAACTGATTCTGCAGCCCGGCTTTGAGGTTCAGCAACAGGCCGTCCAGATCCTGGCTGTCCATGAGCTCCAGGGTGATCCGGTGGAGGCGCTCGGCGAGCCGGTCGTTGTCACGCGCGACCTGGAGCATCTCATCCAGGCGATGTTGCAGTTGTCGGTTATCGTGCCGTAGCCGATTCATTTGGTAGGTGATCAGCGACGTCGCCTCGCCGCACTCGTGGCGAATCCGCAATCCCGTGGCCAGCGCCGGGTGGCGCATGAAAAACTCCGGGTCCCGCTGCAGATACGCGGCCACGGCCTCTTCGGGAAGCGTGTCATCGAGTCCCGCGCTGTTTTGGCTGGTCATCGGCCATCCTCCAGTGATGTGCCCGGTGGCGACCGGGTCCGTGTAAGCCAATAGCTGGCAGTCTATCCGACCTGGTCGGAAGCGTCATCGTCCCGGGGCAGCGCGAGGTCTCCCCGGAAGACACTGGTGGCGGGCCCGGTCATCCACACCGCCTCCCCCTCGCCGGGCCACTGAATCTCGAGGCGTCCGCCGGGGAGGTCCACGGCAACGGTCTCGTCCAGTAGCCCCTGCAGACGCCCTGCCACGGCGGCCGCGCAGGCGCCGGTGCCACAGGCGAGGGTCTCGCCCGCGCCGCGCTCGTGGACGCGCAGGCGCACGTGACCCCGGTTGACGATCTGCAGAAAGCCGGCATTGACATGGGCCGGAAAGTCGGCATGCGTCTCGATCGCCGGGCCAAGACGAGCCACGGGCGCGGCGTCCACATCCTCCACCAGCAGCACGGCGTGGGGATTACCGATGGACACGGCGGCGATGATGAGCGTCTCGCCCTCCACAGTCAGTGGATAAGTCGTCGCGCGATGGGCGGCCCGAAACGGGATCACCAGCGGGTCCAGACGCGGTGGCCCCATGTTGACCGTGACACGCCGGTCGGGCTCCATACTGACTTCCGTGGGCCCGCCCAAGGTTTCGATGGTGAGCTGGTCCCGGGTTGTTAGCCCCTCGTCCAGCAGAAAGCGCGCGAGACAGCGCACGCCGTTGCCGCATTGCTCCACTTCACGGCCGTCGGCGTTGAAGATCCGGTAGCGGAAATCCATGCCAGGCTGCGTGGCCGGCGCGGCAAGCAGCACCTGGTCACAGCCCACACCGTGACGGCGGTCCGCGAGGAATCGAATCGCGTTGGGGCTCAAGGACACGGACTGGCGAATGGCGTCGATGACCACGAAGTCGTTGCCCAGGCCGTGCATTTTAGTGAACCGGAGTGTCATGGCAGCCGCCGCTCCGGTGCCAGCTGATCCTCGACGGTTTCCCGGCGCCGTACCAGGTGCACGCGGTCACCGTCCACCATCAGCTCCGGGGGGCGTGCGCGGGTGTTGTAGTTCGAACTCATCGCAAACCCGTAAGCGCCGGCGGAATGGACGGCTAACAGGTCGTCCGTGGCCAGGACCAATGTCCGCTCCTTGCCCAGGAAGTCCCCCGTCTCGCACACCGGGCCGACGACATCGTAGAGCACGGGCTCGCGGTCCTGCCGGGGGCGTACCGGCCCAATGTCCTGCCACGCATTATACAGCGCCGGGCGCAGCAGGTCGTTCATCGCGGCGTCGACGATGGCGAAGTTCCGCTCCGGCGTTGGCTTCAGGTATTCCACCCGGGTCAGCAGCACACCGGCGTTGGCGGCAATGGAGCGCCCGGGCTCCAGATACACCGTGAGCCCGCGCTCGCGCAACCGGGGCAGCATGGCCCGCGCGTAGGCCACCGGCTCGGGTGGTGTCTCATCGCGATAACGCACGCCCAGACCGCCGCCGATGTCGATATGTTCCAGCTGCAGCTCGGTGTCCCGCAAGCGGTCGATGAGCGCCAGGACCCGCTCCAGGGCATCCTCGAAGGGTGCCGTGCGGGTGAGCTGGGAGCCGATATGGAAATCCACGCCCACGAAATCCAGCTGCGGGAGGCTGCGATGCCGACGGTAGAGCGCTTCTGCGGTTTCAATGCCGATGCCGAACTTGTTCTCCTTGAGTCCGGTGGAAATGTAGGGGTGAGTACCGGCGTCCACGTCCGGATTCACGCGCAGGGAGACCCGCGCGCGCTGGCCCAGGCGGCTGGCCACGTGATTCAGGCGCTCGAGTTCGGGCTCGGATTCCACATTGAAGCAACCCACCCCGGCGTTGAGGGCCTGGGCCATCTCGTAGCGGCTCTTGCCGACCCCGGAGAAGACCACGCGGGCCGGCTCGGCGCCGGCGGCAAGCACCCGCTCGAGTTCTCCCCCGGAAACGATGTCGAATCCGGAGCCCAGCCGCGCGAGCACATCGAGCACGGCCAGGTTGCTGTTGGCCTTCACCGCGTAGCAGACCAGATGGTCGATATCCGCGAAGGCCTGATCATAGGCCCGCCAGGCGCCCTCCAGCGCGGCCCGGGAATAGACGTAGGCGGGCGTGCCATACTCGCGGGCAACACGTTCCAGGGGCACATCCTCGGCGTGGAGGGTGCCGTTGCGGTAAACGAATGGGTTCATGCGGGTCGCGCCTGGGCGGCTGGGGCGGGCGCCGGTGGGCCTTTAAGGGCGTTGTCGTCCTCGTCGGGGAGCTGCAGATCCCCCCTCTGCCCGCAGGCGGTGATAAGCAGGCTCAGCAGCAAAATGGCGACGGTGCGGCGCATGGCGTTGTCCTTGGTTCCGGCGAACGGCTCCCCGGCAAACCCCGGGGTATATCTTTGTGCTTCGGTGCTAGTGTCCTGTCCCGCAAATAACGTTACGATTGTCGCGGCCCTGACGGCCCCTGGCGGCGTTGCGCCTCCTCGCCGTAGTCCCCGCTACGCCTCGTCGGCGCGCCTTGCCAGGAACCGT
>NZ_SKOG01000245.1 GCF_007120195.1 Aquisalimonas sp. | reverse complement strand
GCAAATAACGTTACGATTGTCGCGGCCCTGACGGCCCCTGGCGGCGTTGCGCCTCCTCGCCGTAGTCCCCGCTACGCCTCGTCGGCGCGCCTTGCCAGGAACCGTCAGGATCCACGCCAATGTTCGCAACGTATTTACGGGACAGGACACTAGTGTCACACGCCGGGAGGACAACCATGGGACCGTTCAGCCTGCTCTTGCGCCCGGCCAATCACATCGTCAACAGTGTGATCCGGATGGACCCGGAGGCAGGCGGCCGGCTGTCCGCCCTCGCTGAGCGGCGACTGCGCGTGCAGCTCACCGAACCGGAGGTGACCGTCATCGTGACGTTCCATGCGGACCGGCTTGAGCTGATCGAGGCGGACGAGCCCGCCGCTGGGGCCGATGTCACCGTGACCGGTGCCTTGGCCGACCTGATCGCCATGGCCCGGGATCCGGAGGCAGCGGGCGGACGGCTGCGCTTTGACGGCGACCCCGCTGTCGCCCAGCAGGCCAGGCGCTTCTTTCGGGAGCTGGACCTGGATTGGGAGGAGGCCCTCGCCGGTTACGTGGGCGACGCTCCGGCCCATCGCCTCGGGCGGGCCGTACGCGGCATCAGCGACTGGCTACGGCACAGCGCTACGGCCGCCGGCGAAGGCCTGGCCGAATACCTGACCGAAGAGCAGCGCCAATTGCCGTCGCGCCTGGAAGTGGACGCTTTCCTGGACGACGTGGACCGGCTGCGGGAGGATACTGACCGCCTCGCCGCACGCATCAAACGCCTGGAGCAGCAACGGGGCGCGGGACAATGATCGGGCGCGTCGTGCGGCTTATCCATATCAACTGGGTCCTGGTCAAACACGGCCTGGACGACGTCATCCTTGCCACGCGGCTCTTCCGCCCATTGCGCTGGACCCGCTACTTCATGCCCTGGAATTGGTTCCAACGCAGTCAGGGCAGCCGTGGTGAACGCATTCGCCGGAGCCTGGAGGAGCTGGGTCCGATCTTCGTCAAGTTCGGCCAGATCCTCTCCACCCGCCGCGACCTGCTGCCACCGGATATTGCCGAGGAACTCGCTCGTCTGCAGGACCGGGTGCCACCCTTCCCGGCGGTCAGTGCCAGGGCGATCATCGAACGCTCCTTTGGCCTGCCAATAACCGACATCTTTGAGCGCTTCGACGACACGCCCATCGCCTCGGCCTCCATCGCCCAGGTCCACGGGGCGCGGCTGCGGGACCGCCAGGAGGTCGTGGTGAAGGTGGTGCGCCCGGATATCGAACCGATCATCCGGCGCGACCTGGACCTCATGTACACCTTCGCCGCACTCACCCAGCGCTACTGGTCCCATGGTCGGCGGCTGCGACCAAAGGAAGTGGTAGCGGAGTTCGAGAAGACGCTCATCGACGAGCTCGATCTCATGCGCGAGGCATCCAATGCCTCACAGCTGCGGCGCAACTTCCAGGACTCGAACCTGCTCTACGTCCCGGCGGTCCACTTCCACCTGACCACCGAGAGTGTCATGGTCATGGAGCGCATCGTCGGCGTGCCGGTCAACCACATGGAGATTCTGCGCGCCGAAGAGGTGAACATGCGGTGCCTGGCGGAGAAGGGCGTGGAAATCTTCTTCACCCAGGTCTTCCGTGACAGCTTCTTCCACGCCGACATGCACCCCGGAAATATCTTTGTCGACACCAGCAACCCGGCGGACCCCCGTTACATCGCCGTGGATTTCGGCATCGTCGGCAGCCTTGGACCGGTGGACCACCGCTACCTGGCGGAGAACTTTCTGGCGTTCTTCAACCGTGACTACCGCCGCGTCGCCGAACTGCACGTGGAGTCGGGGTGGGTACCCGCCGGTACCCGGGTGGAGGAGTTCGAGGCAGCCATCCGCACGGTCTGTGAACCGATCTTCGAGCGTCCGTTGCGGGAAATCTCCTTCGGGGCCCTGCTCATGCGGCTGTTCCAGACGGGCCGCCGATTCGACATGGAGGTTCAGCCGCAACTGGTGCTGCTGCAAAAGACACTGCTCAATATCGAGGGCCTGGGGCGCGAGCTCTACCCGGACCTGGACCTCTGGCGCACGGCCAAGCCCCACATGGAACAATGGATGCGGCGCCAGCTTGGCGTCGGCGCCGTCATGCGTAATATCCGCCGCGAGCTGCCGCACTGGGGTGAGGAATTGCCGCGCATGCCACAACGGCTGCTCGAGGCCCTTGAAGCCGCGCACGACACGCGACGCCAGATGAATGAGCAGCGGCTGGAACTCGGTGCGCTGCGGGCGAGCGTGGATCGCAGCGCGTGGCGCCGGGACGGCACGTTCCTCGGTGCCCTGATCCTGGCCGGGGCGTTGGTCGGGCAGGGCATTGGCGTATTCGCCGGACCGGCCGTGGCAGGGGTGGCGGTGGCCACCTGGGGGCTGGGCACCCTCGGCCTGGGGATACTGGCAGTAAGCTGGCTGCGCCGGTGAACCCGGGAGGGGCTCTGGTATCTTGATCATGGAGACATCATGAACGCAAAACTGGACAAACTGGTGCGGCTGCTCGATCTGGAGCGACTGGAGACCAACCTGTTTCGCGGCGAAAGCCGTAATATCGTGGGCACCCGCGTCTTCGGGGGGCAGGTGCTGGGCCAGGCGCTGGTGGCGGCCGGCCGCACCGTGGAGGAGGACCGCTGCGCCCATTCCCTGCACGCCTATTTCCTGCGCGCCGGCGATGTCGAGGCACCCATCGTCTATGACGTGGAGCGCGCCCGCGATGGTGGCAGCTTTAATACCCGGCGCATCGTTGCGATTCAGCATGGACGACCGATCTTCAACATGTCGGTGTCATTCCAGATCCGCGAGGAGGGCAGTGACCACCAATTGGATATGCCAGAGGATATCCCCGCACCGGACGATGTGGAGCCGGAGTGGATAATCATGGAGCGTCACCGGGAGCGGCTGCCGGAGGCGTTTCGCGAAACCTTCACGCGGGAGCGGCCCATCGAGATTCGGCCCATCGACCCGGAGGATCCCATGGCGCCTGAACCGGTGGCACCTGTTCGCAATTCCTGGATTCGTGCCGCGGGACAACTTCCTGACGACGACACGGTCCACCGGGCGCTGCTCGCCTATGCCTCGGATTTCCGGCTGCTGGGAACGGCACTGTTACCCCACGGCCGCACCATCTTTCAGGGACAAACCCAGATGGCGAGCCTGGATCACGCCATGTGGTTCCACCGCGAATTCCGCATGGACGACTGGCTGCTGTATCACATGGACAGCCCCAGCGCCTCCAATGCCCGCGGATTCACCCGTGGTCACATTTTCGATCGCCGCGGCTCCCTGGTGGCTTCGGTCGCGCAGGAAGGTCTAATCCGCCCGAGGGAGCATTAGTAGTTACGGATGGAGATGGCCACGCCAAGCTTGTCCTCATCGCAGGTCATCACGCGGTTGTAGGCATCGAGCACGTCATTGCCGGGGAGATCGTCTTCACACAGCGACGGCACGATGGCCCCTACGCGAAAGCCCCTTCCGGAGCGATCAAGACCAGGATCGGACAACCGCGATCGCGCCGGCAAAGCCGACAGGGCCATGGCGCTATTGGCGTCATTTTCGAGGAGCCAGTCGTCGGCCGCGAGCTGAAGCTCGAGCTTCAGGGGGGATTGACCCGCGCTCCCGCTCGCACCAGCCGTTGCCGGGACAGCCGCAGCAAGCGCTAGACACAGTAACGGGCAAAAAAGACGCTGCATTGCTGGACCCCTCAGGGACGCTGAATAAGACATAGCGTGGGAGCGACAACCGCTGACGGAGCTGTTGTAGCGATTCTAATTATACCCCAACACTGCGGCGCAACATAGTAGCCGCAGTCAAAGTGTTACACCATCATTTCACCGCCGAGCGCACTGCATGCGCGCCGGTCGACCACGCGCCCTGGGGCCTTGGCGGCCGGGCCGCCGGGATCGAAACGGGCAGACCCGCCTGCATGTGCACGCAGCCGCGCGGCCAAGCCAGCTGTGCTGCCCGGGGCCTCAGCGCCCCTCAGCCTGGCTCTGCAGGATATTCAGCCCCTTGAGCAGGTTCAGCGCTTCGTAGATCGCGTAATCGTCACGGGCGATCTCGCGGCGGCGTTCCACGGCGTCCTCATCCCGCTCACGCTCGACGCCCTCCTGCGGCTGTTCGTCGGGCTCGCGCCCTTCCCGCCCGGCATCCTCGTCGCGGGCAACGCGCAGGGCCTCGTCGATGGCCACATCGGGTGCAATGCCATCGGCCTCGATCGAGCGCCCGGACGGCGTAAAATACTTGGCCGTGGTAAGCTTCACCGCCGAACCGCTGTTCAGGGGCAGAACGCTCTGGACCGAGCCCTTGCCAAACGTCGGCGCGCCCATGAGCACCGCCCGCCGGTGATCCTGCAACGCCCCGGCCACGATTTCGGACGCAGAGGCCGATCCACCGTTTACCAGAACCACGATGGGCGCACCGGCCAGCGCGTCGTTCGCGGTGGCATCGAAGTCCATGTGTGCCCGCTCCCGGGGGCCCTCGGTGTAGACGATCGTGCCCTCCCTGAGAAAGGCGTCGGATACAGCCACTGCGGCCTGCAGCACGCCGCCGGGATTATTACGCAAATCGAGCACCAGGCCCTTGAGCGGTTGTTCGCCCTTGGCGCTGAGTTCCTCCAGTGCGTCCAGCAGCTGCGGACCCGTCCGTGACTGGAACTGGCTGATGCGCACGTAGCCGAAACCGTCCTCGAGCATGCGCGCCCTGACGCTGACCACGCGGATCACATCACGCTCCAGGCTCACACTAAACGGCGCATCTTGACCCTCGCGCACCACCGTCAGCTCGATCGTCGTCCCTGGCTCGCCGCGCATACGGCGAACGGCTTCGTTGAGCTCCATGCCCTTCGTGGATTCGCCGTCGACGCGAATGATCAGGTCACCCGGCTGCAACCCGGCACGTTCGGCCGGTGTATCGTCGATGGGGGCGATCACCTTGACGAAACCGTCCTCGCGGCCGACCTCCAGGCCGAGTCCACCGAACTCACCGCGGGTGCCGGACTGAAGCTCTTCGAATTCATCGGGCTTGAGATAGCTGGAATACGGATCGAGCCCAGCCAGCATGCCGCGGATAGCGTCCTCGATGAGATCGCCCGCTGAAACCTCCTCGACATAGTCCGAGCGGATTCGCGAGAACACCTCACTAAAGGCCCGCAAGTGCTCCAGCGGCAAATCGATGGACCCACCGGAAGCACCGGAGCGGTCCGCGACCACGTTCGTGGTCACGGTTGCGGCCACCCCGAGCATGATGCCCGCCATCAGGGCGAACAGGGGTCTTGTAACATTCATGGCGTTATCACACCTTTTCCTAGGGCCTGTTGCTGTCCAGCCAGCTTAACGGGTCTTCCGGCTGGCCCTCGACACGCAGCTCGAAATACAGGCCCGCCTGATCCCGCCCGCCGCTGTCTCCCACCCGCGCGATCACGTCGCCGCTGTCAACCCAGTCACCCACATCCTTGTACAGGCTCTCGTTATAGCCATAGAGCGTCATGTATCCGTCGCCATGATCGATGATCAACAATAAGCCGAGACCGCGCAACCAGTTCGCGAACACCACCCGCCCATAGGACACGGCTTCCACCCGGGTACCGGGGTCAGCGCGCACGAGAACGCCATGCCAGTCGCCACCGCTGCTGCGGCGATCACCGAAACCCGCGGCCAGCTCCCCGCCCACGGGCCAGGGGAGCTCCCCGCGCCGCTCCTGGAACGGCGCCTGCTCGACCTCCTCGTCGGCGATGTCCGCCAGCGCCTGCTGGAGCTCATCGACGAGCGCCTGAAGCTCCTCTTCGTCACCCTCCAGTCGTTCCAGGCGGTCTTGATCGTCCCCGATTGCCGCTTCCACGCGTGCCAGAACCGATTCCCGAACACGCCGGCGCTCCGCCAGCCGCTCGCGCTCCTCTTCCTGTTCCCGCCGCAATCCATCGAGCTCATCGAGCTCATCGTGAAGCTCGGCACGCATGGCCCGGTAGTCCTCCATGGCCGCCATGGCCTCGCGTATGCGTTCACTGCGAGCCCGGCCGATGTAGTCGACATAGACCAGCAGACGGTCCAGCGCCGCCGGATCCTCCTGATTCAGAAGGAGTTTCAAGTATTGCTGCCGGCCGCTGGTATAGGCGTCCCGGATCTCTCGTTGCAGCACCTGACGATGCCCAGCCACGGCCTGCTCCTGGGCATCAACGGCCTCGCGCAGTTCCTCGGCCTGGGTTTTACGAGCCTCCACACGATGATCCAGAGCCTCCAGGCGGCGCAGGGTGTCACCGATCGCCTGTTCCAGGGAGCGCAGCTCGGTGGCCACCTGATCGCGCTGCACCTGGCGCTCCTCGAGGTCGCTCTCGATCACGCTGATGCGCTCGCGTAGCGCCTCCAGGGCTTCTGCCTTGTCGCGGTAGTCATCGGACTGCGCTGGCGCGGCCAATGCGAGCGCCAAGGCGAATAGCAAGAGCGTGCGTACTAGTACGGCTATCGGCACCTGGGCACCTGAGACTAGGATTGATGCACACGCGTCATATCGGCGCGCGCAAGACAGCGATTCACGGACCCGGAAGCGCCTGTATAATACGGCGTTTTCCGGTCGCACGGCCAGGGCGCATACTGGGTCCATCCATCGCCCCCATTGGCGCCTACGCGCCGAACCGCTACCCTGACGCGCCGGCATCAGGGCAAGCAGCCCATGATGCCGGATTCCGGTTTCGCCCACAGACTTACCAGGAAAACGCCGTATGGACCGTCTGCTCGAATTCGTGATCAACAACTGGGTGCTGTTTCTCGCGCTCGGCCTGATCATTCTGTGGATTTTCGTGAGCGAATTCAGTCGCTTTGCCCGTGGCGTAACGACCGTCGACACGAATGAGGCCACGCGGCTGTATAATCGTGAGGACGCCCTGTTCGTGGACATCCGCAGCGAGGCGGATTTCGCCAAGGGGCACTTGCCAAATGCCGTCAACGTCCCCCTTGGTAATCTTGACCAAAGGCACAAACGGCTGAACAAGCACAAGAAAAAACCGATTATTGTCTATTGCGCCCAGGGCATGCAGGCCGCGAAGGCCGGCAAACAGCTCAAGGAAAACGGTTTCGAACAGGTCCACCAGCTCAAGGGCGGCTACGCCAGCTGGCAGGAGGCCCATCTACCCATTCAGTCTAAATCCTAAACAACGCTCACCAGGGAGTCGTCGCCATGGCAGAAGAAGATGCCGCCGCCGGACCACGCCAGCCGCAAGAGGGCAAACAGCAGCTTGCCATCCGCAAGATCTATCTGCGGGATGTCTCCTTTGAGGTCCCTAACGCGCCGGCGATCTTCGCCGGAGAATGGAAGCCCGAGGTCAACGTCGAACTGGACACGCGCACGACGAAGATCGCGGAAAGCTCTTATGAAACGGTAGTGCGCATCACGGTGACCGCCAAACAGGGCGACAAGACCGCCTACCTCTGCGAAGTCGAGCAGGCCGGGATCTTCGCGCTCTCCGGGTTCGACGACAAGACCCTGGAGACGCTTCTTGGCAGCTACTGCCCGGCGCAGTTGTTCCCCTATGCCCGCGAGGCCGTCTCTGATGTGGTCACTAAGGGCGGTTTCCCGCAGATGGTGCTGGCCCCGG
>NZ_SKOG01000224.1 GCF_007120195.1 Aquisalimonas sp. | reverse complement strand
TGGTGCTCGTCCATGTCCCCCGGCTCGATCATGCCGATCTTGCGCAGGTGCGTTTCGATGACATCGCCCAGTTCGGCCACCAGGGAGGGCATGAAGCGCCCGCCCTTTTTGAAGTAGCCGCCGCGCGGGTCGAACACAGAGCGCAATTCTTCCACCAGGAAGGTGCAGTCGCCGCCCTTGCGAAAGACCGCGGAGATGATTCGCGTCAGGGCCACGATCCACTGGAAGTGGTCCATGTTCTTGGAATTGACGAATATCTCGAACGGCCGCCGGACTTCGTGATCCGTGCCGGAGTTGAGCACGATGTCGTTGATGGTCACGTACAGGGCGTGTTCGGAGAGCGGCGTCTTGATTTTGTAGGTGCTGCCCTCGAGTTCTTCCGGGCGCTGCACCATCTCGTGCATATGCTCGATATCGGCGGCATTGGCGGCTTCGTCCGCTTGCGGAGCAGCCTTCTGCCGCTCCGCGTCGCCGGGCTTGACCACTTCGTAGCCCACGATCTTCCTGTCGATCTTGATTGCCATGTCGTTACGTCCTCCGTGGGCTCAGAACTTGCCGTAGTAGCCTTCTTTCAGGGCGTCGAAAAGATTGGCAGCGGTGTGCATTTCGCCGTCGTACTCGATTTCGTCGCCTCCTTTTGCTTCGACCACGGTGCCGTCTTCCAATTCGAACCGGTAGGTGGTGTTGGCCAGATCCTCTTCCTTGACCAGCACCCCCTGGAACGCCTCGGGGTTAAAACGGAAGGTGGTGCAACCCTTGAGCCCCTGTTCGTGGGCGTACATGTAGATGCCCTTGAAGTCCTCATAGGGGTAGTCCGTTGGCACATTGGCCGTCTTGGAGATGGATGAGTCCACCCACTTCTGCGCTGCGCCCTGGATGTCCACGTGCTGCGTGGGCGTGACGTCGTCGGCCGTGATGAAGTACTCCGGCAGGCCGGCGCTGTTGGCATCTGCCGCCTGGGGCAGGCCGGTGGCGTCGATGAAGGAACGGTAGGCCAGCAACTCGAAGGAGAAGACGTCCACCTTTTCCTTGGACTTGCGCCCCTCGCGGATCACGTTGCGGTAGTAGTGGTGCGCGAAGCTGGGCTCGATGCCGTTACTGGCGTTGTTGGCGAGCGACAGCGAAATGGTGCCCGTGGGTGCGATGGAGCTGTGGTGCGTGAAGCGCGCGCCTCTCTCGGCAATGGCCTCAACGATTTCCGGGTCGGCGCCAGCGACTCGCTCCATGTAATGGCTGTAGCGCGCCATGAGCACGCGCCCCTTGACGGTGTCGCCGGCCTTGTAGCCGTCCTCGGCCATGCGCGGGCGCTTGGCGAGCATTTCCTTGGTGACGGTGAAGTCTTCATCCATGATCGGCGCGGGGCCTTTTTCCTCGGCGAGATCCACCGCGGCGCGCCACCCTTCCAGCGCCATCTGCTTGGCCGCTTCCTCGGTGAAGGCGACTGAATCGACATCGCCGTATTTCATGCGCAGCATGGTGACGGTGGAGCCCAGGCCTAAAAAGCCCATGCCGTGGCGGCGCTTGCGCATGATCTCGATTCGCTGCTTGGGCAGCGGCAGACCGTTGATCTCCACGACGTTATCGAGCATGCGGGTGAAGATGGCGACGACCTCCCGGTAGGTGTGCCAGTCAAAGTGGGCGTTCTCAGTGAACGGCTCGCGCACGAACTTGGTGAGGTTCACGGAACCGAGCAGGCAGTTGTGCACCACCACGCCGTTCACGACCAGGGTGTGGGTCGAGTATTCCTCGATGTCATAGACTGTCTGCTCGCCCAGCGACGTAATTTCGCTTACACGGGCGACGTGCTCGGCCTTCGGCACATGCCAGCGCTCCTTGTTGGCAACCAGGGATACCAGCTTGTCCCGCTTGCGCGAATTGAACGGAAATCCGATGTAACGGTAGAACCGGTATGCGTCCTGATGCTGGAGGCCGAGTGTGTAAAACGCGTTACCCTTGGACACGGATGCCATGATGCTGCCGTGGATTCCAAAGTTCAGCAGCAGGAGCTGGATGTCCTCGAGCCACTCCCTGGAGGCCGACACCAAGCGGATCCCGAGCTTGGTGTTGTCGATGGAGCCATCCGCGCAGAACACGGCAGCCAGGAAGGAAGCCTGCTTGGCAGTATCCGCCCGCCAGATCTTCTCGGGCACGCGAACCACACGGGACGTGTAATCTGTCAGCCCTAGCTCGGCCTTCAGGCCTTCGACAGCTGACGAGCTGTACGAAGCAAGGGTGTAGACATCCCCGCGCTGCCCTTCATACGTGCGCCGGAGCCCCCCGGCCGTCCCGGTCATCGCCTGGAAGCGGGGCGCGATCTCACGCATAGCCACGTCGTCTTCATCATTGAACAGCACTCCGGCGGAGTCGGTCAGCCAACCGTCTGCGAGCAGCCAGCCGTAGGTGGCAAAGTCCAGATCCAGCGTTTCCGACCCGCCCGCGGGCGCGCGCAGGTCGAGTTCCGGCACCACAACCCGATATGTTTCCCGATGGTGGCGGCTCCGCCGCACTCTCTCGCCCGTGAGCCGCTCCAGCGCCTCGACCAAGCGGTTGATTGTGGCTTGATCACCGTAGACGGCGGGCTTGCCCTTGTACCGGCCGGCCGTGGCCTGGGCCGCGTAGACGTACCCCTCGACGGCGCGGATGGCTCCCCGGTCCAAATCCAGGCGCTCCACCTCCTCGATGATCGGGTGGTTGCGGGAGACAAACAGCCCCTTGGCGCGATCCTGGTAATTGACATTGAGCTGATCCAGCAACGCCCTGAGCAGCGCCCGCCGGGACTGCCGAGTCACCACAAGTTCCTCGCCGACATAGGTCTGCAGCAGATACTTGAGGGCTCCAAGGTGGAAGGGATCAACCAGAGACTGGTGGGACAGCTCCTTCGCCTGTATGTGGACTTCGCTACCCGGCTCCAGCTCATCAACGCGCCGCCAGCCCTGCGGTGTAGAGACCTGATGATCGGCTGTCAGCTCAATGCGTTGGCCATTTTCGAAGCGAACCTCACAGACCTCGCGAGTGCCGTTCTCCACAAGCGTGCAGGGCCGGAGATCCGTCTTCTGGTTGGAGAAGACGTCGTCAACCGCAACCTTGAGCTCCCCGCCCTCCTGGACGAGCGCATAGGCATCTTCTGTGCGCAACACACCAAAGTTGGTGTTGAGGCGCATGCTGCCGGTCCAGCATGCACCGTAGGGCGGCAATGGCTGTTCGGCGCAAGGATTAGTCGAGCGGATGTCCTCGTCGAACCAGTTGTTGTTCATCTCGTTGACGCGGTCGATGAGGATGAAGCCCGGCTCGGCGAAGTCGTACGTGGAGGTCATGATCATGTCCCACAGGCGCTTCGCTTTCACGGTGCGCTCGATGCGACAGGCGACCAAGCCCTCGTCGTTGGTGATGTAGCCCTCCTTGGTGGGCCAGTAGCGCCAGATGACAACGCGCGGGTCGTGGAGATCGAGGCCGTCGACTTTCGCCTCGCGCGGGGTCACCGGAAAGGCCAGGGGCCAGTCGGCGTCGTTGCGCACGGCCTGGATGAACTCGTCGGTGATGAGCAGGCTCAGGTTGAACTGGCGTAGCCGGCCGTCCTCGCGCTTGGCGCGGATGAAATCGAGCACGTCCGGATGGCCCACGTCGAAGGTGGCCATCTGCGCGCCACGGCGGCCACCGGCGCTGGAGACGGTAAAGCACATGCGGTCGTAGATGTCCATGAAGGACAGCGCGCCGCTGGTGTAGGCGCCGGCGCCGGAGACGTAGGCACCCTTGTGTCGCAGCGTGGAGAAGTCATAGCCGATACCACAGCCCGCTTTCAGCGTGAGCCCGGCCTCGTGGACTTTCTGCAGGATGTCGTCCATGGAGTCGCCGATGGTGCCGGAGACGGTGCAGTTGATGGTGCTGGTGGCTGGCTTGTGCTCCTCGGCGCCGGCGTTGGACGTTATGCGGCCGGCCGGAATCGCCCCCTGGCGCAGCGCCCAGACGAACTTGCCATACCATTGCTTGCGCTTGGCTTCGGTGGCCTCCACCTGAGCCAGCGACCAGGCAACCCGCTTGTAGGTGTCATCGACGGTCGCATCGATGATGCGGCCGTCCTTTGCCTTCAGGCGGTATTTTTTGTCCCAGATATCCCAGGACGCGCTCTGGATTTCGATCTCTGTGACATCCTTCGGCGCTTCCTGTGCCTGGGCTGCATGTGTCATCCGGCAATACTCCCCTGAGTGTTAGTTATCCATCAACAACTTGGGTTCGCTGTCCACAGGCTAATCCACAATATGTCAACAGCATATACCCACTGACCCACTACATATTGGGTTTCGACCCTCGTCATGGTAGAACATCCAGTGGACGATTCAAGGGGAAATTTCGAGCCAAGAGATAGCCCGGGAGGTCTCAAACAGGCGGGGTTTCACCACAGATCGGTCGGCACGGCCGCCGAGGCGCCATACATCGCGGTGGGGTCATATCCGAGGAAACGCAGGAGTTCTGTCTCGCGCTGCATCGCGTCCCGATAGCCGAGGTTCAACAGTGCGCGGGTGAAGCCCTGCTCAAAGAGCAGGTAGCTGGCGACGGTGGAACCGGCCCCGGTGGTGGCTCCGCTCCCCCGCAGGAAGAACCGCAGGCTCCGGGGCAGCTCATGGGCATGGACGGCGGCAATGTCGTCCAGCTCTTCGCTGGGAGAGATGTGCAGGGACTCGACCTTGCGCAACCCCAACTCGCCCTGGCCGCGAACCTTCGCCGGGATGTAATCCAGCGTGCGGTTGATCCGCTCCAGCCGCTCGAGGTCGCCTTGGAGCATGTCGATGAACGCGGAATCCAGCACATGCCCGAGGATCTCGGCGACACTGGGGTAACGCTCCGGGACGCGCTCATTCCCGGCAACACCCATCCGGCCGCTGACGCCGATGACCAGCACCCGCTCCGCGCCCATGTGCAGCGCCGGGCTGATGGGTGCGAACTGGCGTACGGAGCCGTCGCCGTAGAAGTTGCCGCCGATGCGCACGGCAGGAAACACTACGGGAATGGCGCTGGAGGCCAGCAAGTGCTGCAATCCGAGCTGGGTGCGTACACCCAGGCGCCGCGCCCGGCCCCACTCCTGGATGGCCTCGACCCCTTGGAAAAACGAGACCGATTCACCGCCCGTATATCGGGAGGCGGTGATACTCAGCCCGCGCAGGTGACCGGCGGCGATGGCCCGCTCAATGCGCTCAAAGCGCAGCACCCGGCCGAGCAGCTCACGCAGGGGGCGATTATCCAACAGGGAGACGGGTCGATGGGCACCGACACCGCCGAGAAACAGCGCGGAGAGCCACTTCATGGCACGGGCGGACACGCCGAAGGCATCGGTGCGGTACACCTGCTCGGCCCGAAACCGCCCCCAGACCTCTTCCAGCCCGCGCACGCCCTGGCGGAAATGCGCGGCGTGCGTCGCCAACGCCGCAGCGTTGATGGCCCCGGCCGATGTGCCGCAGATGACGGCGAACGGATTAGGGGCATCCCGCGGCACCAGGCGGGCGATGGCCTTGAGCACGCCCACTTGATAGGCTGCCCGCGCCCCGCCCCCGGAGAGGATGAGCCCGACACACGCGCCGGCCGCACTACTGGGGCGACTCTGAGGCCACACCATGGCGCCTATTTTTCCAGCGTGAACCCAATCTTGATGGTCACCTGCCAGTACGCCACGTCACCGTCGCCGATACTGCCGCGCGTGTCCGTTACCTCGAACCAGTGCATATTGCGTACGGTCTGGCTGGCTGTTTTCACGGCGTTGCGAATGGCGTCCTCCACACTGGTGGGCGACGAGCCGGTGAGTTCCAGATGCTTGTAGACGTGATCGCTCATGCTGTCCTCCTCCCTTGAGGCCGGTGATCTGACTCAGGCGAGCAGGTCGGCCGCCTCCACAATGGTCACGCTGGCGGCCTCGAGTGCCTGCTGACACGCGGGATCGTTGTCGTGGGTCACCGGTCGCGTGGCATCCCAGATGAACCCAGCGCGGAAACCGGCCGCGACGGCGTCCTCGGCCGTCCACTGCACGCACACGTCCCGGGCCAGGCCACACAGGAGCACGGTGTGGATGCCACGCTCGCGCAAATACCCCGCCAGCCCGATCGCCGGGCGCTCGCCCTCGGCATTCCAATTGTTGCGGAATCCGCTGTAGGAATCCACCTGCGGATTGCAGCCCTTGCGAAGGATGAGATCCACCTGGTCCCACGGCAGGCCCGGCGCGAGCTCCGCGCCGGGCGTACCCTGCACGCAGTGGTCCGGCCAGAGCACCTGTTCGTGGCCGTGCAGCTCAATGGTTTCGAAGGGCTCGCGGCCGGAATGGGAACTGGCAAAGGAGATATGGCCGGCCGGGTGCCAGTCCTGCGTGGCGACCATCACGCCGCAGGGAAGAGTCTGCATGAGCTTGCGCACACCCGGAATAATGGCATCGCCATCGGCCGTCGCCAGTGCGCCGTCATTCATGAAATCCGGCTGGATATCCACCAGCAGGAGCGCCGTGTGATCGGGATCACGAAGCAGGTCGGTCGCAGCCATGGTGCGCTCTCCGTTCGGGATGATGCGTCCATGCCTGAATGTGGCTCCCTATTCTAAATATCGGGGCCGGTTGCGGAGGAGGCAAGGGACGGTGACAGATGAAGACCGCCTTTGGCGCCTTATCGCACCGGTATGACCGCAAGCGGCCCCCAGCTCTGGGTCACGGGCATGACCTCGAGGCTGTTGACGTTAACCCGGGCCGGGAGGCTCGTGACCCACCAGATGATCTCGGCGATGTCATCGGGGATCATGGGGTCATTGCCTTCGTAGAGGCTGTCCGCCTTGGCCTGATCGCCGCGGAAGCGCACGACGGAAAACTCCGTCTCGCACAGCCCGGGCTCGAGATTCGTCACACGCACGCGCGTGCCTTGAAGATCCGAGCGCATCGCGCGGCTGAACTGCTGCACGAAGGCCTTGCTGGCGCAGTAGACGTTGCCACCAGGATACGGCCAGTTGCCGGCAACGGAGCCGAGGTTCACCACGTGACCCCGATTACGTTCCACCATGCCGGGCAGGATGGCGCGGGTGACGCGCAGGAGGCCCTTGACGTTGGTGTCCACCATGGTCTCCCACTCGTCCAGGCTGCATTCGTGGGCGGGTTCACGGCCAAGCGCGAGGCCAGCGTTGTTCACCAGCACATCCACGTCCGCGAACGCCGGGGGCAGGCTGTCCATGGCCTGCTCGGTGGCCCGCCGGTCCTGGATATCGAACTCCAGGGTATGCACGCGCTCCGGCCCACCGAGGTCCTCTTGCACGGCCGCCAGGCGATCCCCCCGCCGGCCGGTGATGATCACCTTCCAGCCCTGGGCGTTGAATCGGTACGCCGTGGCGGCACCGAAACCGGAGGTGCCGCCGGTAATGAGTATCGTCCCCGTCATGGTGCTGCCTCTCTTGTTTGCCTAACGGTATTTGCGGGACAGGACACTAGGCCGGTTCACGCGCCCGTTCATCGGCCTGTAGCTTGTCCAGATCGTGGGAAACCGAGTTGGTTGATCGGGTGAACCGCGCCAGCAGGTCGTAGAGTACCGGTGTCAGAAAGAGCGTCAGCAGCGTTGCGAAGCTCAGGCCACCGATGATAACAATACCGATGGCGCTGCGGCTTTCGGCACCGGCGCCGGTGGAGAGCACCAGCGGCAGCGCGCCGAAGACCGTGGACACAGCGGTCATGAGGATGGGCCGGAACCGCAGGGTTGCCCCCTCGACAATGGCTTCGCGCACGCTACGCCCCTGGTCGCGCAACTGATTGGCGAACTCCACCATGAGAATGCCGTTCTTTGCCATCAAGCCGATGAGCAGGATCATGCCGATCTGGCTGTAGATATTCAGCGACACACCGGTGAAGAACAGGGCGGCCAGGGCGCCGGTCACGGCCAGTGGCACCGATACCATGATGATCCCCGGGTGAATGAAGCTCTCGAACTGCGCGGCGAGTACCAGGAACACCACCACCAGGGCCAGGGCGAAGGTCACGTAGATGGCCCCGGAGGTCTCCTGGAACTCCTGGGAGAGGCCCAGGTAACTGGTCTGCGCCTCCTCGGGCAGCTCTTCGGCGGCGATGCGGTCCAGGTACGCCAGGGCGCTGCCCAGATCGTAGCCATCCGCGACCGAGGCCTGAATGGTCACCGAAGGCAACCGGTTGACGCGCGTGAGCACCGGTGGCGAACCGATCTCGGTCATCTCCAGCAGGCTGGACAGCGGCACCAGATCGGAGTTGGCACCTCCGCCCCCGGCGCGGACGAAGATGTTCTCCAGGTCCGTGGGGGAGACCCGATCTGCATCCTCCGCCTGAACGATCACGTCGTACTCCCGGCCACGATCCAGGTACGTGGTGAACTGGCGGGACGCCAGCATGGTCTGCAAGGTCCGGCCCACGTCTTCCACACTGATGTCCAGGTCAGCGGCGAGCTCGCGGTTGATGCCCACGTTGAGCTGCGGCCGGGTTTCCTCGTAATCGGCGTCCAGACCCTGGAGGTTGGGATTCTCCCGGGCACGCTCGAGGATGCGGTCACTCCACTCACCGAGCTGCTCATAGCTGGAGCCGCCGATAACGAACTGCACGGGCTGCTCGAACGCGCTTTGCCCCAAACCCGGCGGGTTGACAACGAAGGCGCGGATACCGGGTATAGCCTCGAGCTGCGGCCTGATTTCCTCGGCAATGTCCTGCTGGGAGCGCTCCCGCTTCTCCCACGGGTGCAAGCCCAGAATGGTGAAGGCACTATCCACGCGGCCCCGGAACCCGACAATGCTGAGCACCCGCCAGGCCTCGCCATTTTCCACGTACTGCTCCAGGACGTCTTCGATGCGACGCACCTGCTCGTCCGTATACCGGGATGTGGCGCCCTGCGGGGCGCTGGCTGGAATAATGATAACGCTGCGGTCCTCAGTCGGCGCCAATTCCTCCGGCAGCACCTGGCTGAGCTGGTAGGCCATGGCTGCAGCCACCGCGCAGACCGCCAACACGATCAGTGGCACGCTCAGCGCCCGTATCAGCAGTGCCTGATAACCGTTCACCAGGGCCGTAAAGAAGCGTTCCGTGGCCCGGTGAAGCCGTCCTTCCCCGGCGGGGGGGCGCAGCCATTTAGAGCACAGCACCGGCGCCAGGGTGAGCGCCACGATACTGGAGAAGGCCACGGCGGCTGCGAGCACCAGCCCGAACTCCGTGAAAAGCCTGCCGACATTGCCCTCCATGAAGGCAATGGGTACGAACACGGCGATCAGGGTCAGGGTGGTGGCGACGATGGCGAAGCCCACCTGCCGGGCCCCCCGGTAGGCGGCGAGCAACGGCGGCTCGCCATCGTCGATGCGCCGCTGGACGTTTTCCAGCATCACGATGGCGTCGTCGACCACGAGCCCGATGGCCAGAATCAGCGCCAGCAGCGTCAGCACATTAATGGAAAAGCCAAGCGGCGCCATGACGCTGAACGCGCCGATCACCGCCACCGGGATGGTAACCGCCGGAATGAGGGTGGCCCGGAACGAGCGCAGGAAGACAAAGATCACCAGCACCACCAGGGTCACGGCGATGCTCAGAGTGATCAATACCTCCCGAATGGACTCCCGGATAAACACCGACTCGTCATAGCTCGCCTGGAGCTCAACCCCGTCGGGCAGCGTTGCCCGGATAAGTTGCAGCTCCTCCTGAACCGCGTCCGAGACACTGATGATGTTGGCCTGGGACTGGCGGATAATGCCCAACCCGACGGCGGTGCGGGCGTTGTTGCGCAGGATTGTGCGGTCGTCTTCGACCCCGCGCTCGACCCGGCCCACCTCACCGAGGCGAATGGGCACGTCCCCTTGATAGCGCAACACGATGCGCTCGAACTGCTCGGGCTGGTTGAGCCGCGTATCCGTACGCACGGTCAGATCCCGCATCGTGGACTCGATGCGCCCGGCCGGCAGCTCCACGTTGCTGCGGCGCAGCGCCGTCTCCACGTCTTCAACGGTGACATTGCGTGCGGCCATGGCCTCCCGGTCCAGCCACACGCGCATGGCATAACGGCGTTGCCCGCCAATGCGGATATCCGCCACCCCCTCCAGTACCGAAAGCCGGTCCTCGATCTGGCGCTCGATGAGATCACTCATCTCGGCGGGATCCAGGCGATCCGAGGTCATGGCGAGCCACATCATGGGCCGGGCGTCGGCTTCGGTCTTCGTGACCACCGGGGATTCCGCGTCCTCCGGCAGGGTATCGGCAATGCGGGCAATGGCATCACGGACGTCGTTGGCCGCATTGTCGATATCGCGACTGAGCTCGAACTCAATGGTGGTCTCACCGCGGCCGTCGCGGCTTTCGGAGGTGAGCGAGCGGATGCCGTCGACGCGACTGATCGCACCCTCTATACGTTCCGTCACTTCGGTATCAATGACCTGGGGCGCAGCGCCCACGTACTCAGTGGTCACCGACACGATGGGCGGATCGATGTTGGGGTATTCCCGCACCGGGAGCTGGGTCAGGGAGGCGATGCCCAGCACGAGTATGAGCAAGCTCACGACCGTGGCGAGCACCGGGCGCTTGACCGAGATATCGGAGATGATCATCGACTGCCCTCCGGGGCCGCTCCCCCGATCCCGCGCCGGTTACTGCGCTGCCATATTGCCATTGCCGGCCTCCCCGGTATCACCGACCAGCCGCACATCGGCACCGTCACGCACCCGCTGCAGGCCGGCGACCACCACGGCATCACCATCGCCGACATCGCCGATGACTTCCACGCGGCCGTCCACGCGCTGCCCGCTTGTGACCTCGACCCGCCGGGCGCGGCCGTCCTCGATGACGTACACGTAACTGCCCCTGCCTTCCTTCAGCAGTGCCTCCTCGGGCACCATCAGGGCTTCGCGTTCCGCAAGGACAAGGCGCGCGGTCATGAACATTCCCGAGCGCAGGCGCCCTTCCTCGTTGTCGAATTCCGCCTGAACGCGCACCGAGCGTGTGATGGGATCCACCCGCGAGGAGATGCGGGCGACCGTTCCCTCGAACACGTGGTCGCCGAATCCCAGACTACGCGCCGTAACGCTCAACCCCGGCACAAGTCCACCGAGATAGCGCTCGGGGATGGAGAAATCCAGTCGCACGACACTGAGATCGTCCAGAGTGGTCAGTTGGGTTCCGGGCTCGATGTAGGCGCCAGGGCTCACCTCGCGCAGGCCGACCACACCGTCAAAAGGGGCTTCGATGGTGCGGTCGCGGAGCCGGCTGCGGGCCACGTCCACACGCGCCTCGGCGACTTCGAACGCAGCCCGGCGTTCATCCACCTGGGCCTCGGGCACGTCCCGCTCCTGGTACAGGGCAACCGACCGGCGGTACTTGGCCCGGGCATCGTCGCGCTCGGCAATCGCTTCCCGAAGGTCCGCCTCCTCGCGCACGCGATCGAGCAAGAACAGCGGCTCACCGGCTTCAACCTGCTCGCCCTCGCGAACCGGCGCTTCGACGATACGCCCCGCCACCTCGGCGACAATTTCCACAGACTCCCGCGCGAGCATGGTGCCCACCGCCTGCACAAGATCCTGGACGGTGTCATGCTCGGCGCTCGCCACCTCCACCGGCGTTGGCCCGCCACCGACAGGGCCATCCGGCGCACCGTCGCCTTCGCCGTCACCAGCGTAGCCAAGCCAGACCCACCCGGCAGCCGCGGCGGCCGCGATGACCAGGACCACCAGGATCTGCAGGGCCCACTGGAATTGCTTCTGCACCACATTCTCCCCTGGGACGCTCCTGGGAGCGGGGATGTCCACGGTCTGATATCAGTTCTCGTCCCGGGGCATCCGCCGCCGGCCTCGGCATAGGCAGTATTGCAGTATCATTGCCATCAATCGGACCGCGATGCGATCGAATGGTTTGCTATGCTGTCAAAAGATCTATCAAAAGACATCAATGGGTGGCACTTCCCTGCCCCTTTTGGAGTGGACAATCAGGCGACAACATGATGACGCTACAGCTACGCAATTTTGTGATTACGGGCTTCGCGGCGCTGGCCTTGCTGGCCGTCCCTGCGCAGGCCCTTGCCGAGGACTCGCCCCGCGAAGTCCTCATGCTGGTCAACTCGGAGCAGGACCAGGTTCAGGGCATGGCCATGACAACGGCCTCGCAGCTCGCCCAGCGTGATCATTCCGTGCACATCATTCTCTGCGGGGAAGCCGCGGAGTTGGGGCTCGAGGAATACCTTCCACAGACTCTCGCACCTCGGGACATTTCTGCCAAGGAGCTCATGCAGGAAGCCATGAGCTTCGGGGCCACCGTCGAAGTCTGCCACCTCTTTCTGCCCAACAGCGGCTACCGTCAGTATGACGAGGAAGACCTTCTCGAAGACGTCACGGTGAACAACCCCGAAGAAATGGCCAAGATGGTCTCCGACGACGAGATGCGCGTTCTGAGCTATTGAGCGGCCGCCATCCGCGGGCGGCCACGAGACGCCCGCTGCATGGCGGCAGTCAGGCGGGTTTGATGCCTTCAGCCTCCAACCCGCGCAGTTTTGCAGCGATGTAGACCTTGTGCGGGAGATACAGCAGATCTGCGATCTTGCGTACCAGCGCTTCCTGGTGCTTGTCCACTTTCCCGTCAGCGGCCGCCACACGCCACATCATCTCAATGATGCGCGCCTTGCGTGGCAAATCGAAATGCTCGTGGATCAGTGACGTGAACTCGTAATAGGAAACCGAGCGCTCGACTTCCTCGCGCGCGAGCCGGAGCAAGGCCGCAGTTTCCTCGGGGTCCAACCCGAACTTGTGCCGCACGGCCGCTTCCGCGGCTGCCGCCTCGCTGGGGTCATGGCGCCGCTCGACCCGCGTTACCTCAATCAGCAGTGCAGCCGTGGCGAGCTGAAGCCGGTGCTCCTCGTCCTCAGCCGTATCGGCCTCTCCCGGCTCAGCCAGGTGATCCGAGAAGAAACTGCGAATCGCATCGAGCATGTCTACTTCTCCTCCCCGCGCCCGCAAAACGCGTGACTCGACACTATCCCATTGCCCCGGATGATGGGCAGTGTCCGCAACCCCATCGGCCATGCCAACCCGGCACATGTGCCAAAATGATACATATCTTGGCACATCTTTGGCTCGATACCAGGCAGCCGGCGGCCTGAAAGCACCTCCGGTAGGACACCAGACATGCTGGCATGGTTCCTGCCTTTACTTTTCACGACGGGTGTTAATGCCCACCGATTCACCACGAAGGAGGTCACCATGAATCGCCTGATGTCTCTGCTCGCCATTCTGCTGTTTACTGGTATGTTGACCCTGGCCGCTTGCGAACCCGTTGATGAGGACGAGTTCGAGGAAATGGAACAGGACATGGAACAGCAGGATGACTTCGGTGGTGACGACGACGACTGGTAATCGCCGCCGCTAGCTCGTCTGCGGGCTCGGGAATCCCCGGGCCCGTCTCCGTTCAGCGACACTTTGACCCATCGGTCAGGCCACGTCATACTAGCGCTGATCCACTCATCTGCGTAGTCCTCGCCCCGGGCCGCCTAGATCACTTAAGGTTACTCCATTACGCCGAGAACCCTGAGCCGAGCTATCCTTGGACGCCAGAAGTATGGGTTAGTAGGCGCAATCGCACAGGCATCGGTTAAGCGATCAGGACGGCGTGTTGAAGAATCTGCACCTGAAGATCCTCGCGTTTACACTCATCGCGGTGGGCGTGGGCTTAATGTGGCACAAGGTCACAACCCTTGGGCTCCCGCTGACGCCCGACGAGGAAACCACCATCTGGACGGTGGAAGCGCGGATTAAGGTCGAGGCGGAGGGCGGCCCAGCCCAGGTCAACTTCATGCTGCCCGGCAACTTACCCGGGTTCAACGTGCTCCGCGAGGATTTCGTCTCCGGGCGTTTCGGGCTCTCCCGTGAAAACGACGGCCTCAACCGCCAGGCCCTGTGGACCGCACGCCGGGCCGACGGCCAGCAAACGCTCTATTACCGCTTGCAGATTGCCGACGCGCAGAACGCCAGCCGGACATCCGTGGACGGCTCCCAGCCGCCCTACCCGGCGGTCCCGGAGTATTCAGAGCCCTATGGCTCAGCGGCATTAACCGTCCTCGATGAAGTCCGCCAGGAATCGGCGGATATCGCTTCCTTTACCCGGCGCCTGCTCAACCGCTACTACCACGAGAGCCCGGATGAGCACGTGCAGGTGCTGCGCGGCGGCATCGAGGACGACCTGACGCACGTGGAGAACGTCATTCACATCCTCGCCGGGGCCCGCATACCCGCGCGCGCGGCCCATGTGCTGGAGCTGCGCGAGGGCATGCGCCGGGTCGACACCGTCCCGTACCTGGAGGTATATACCGGCTCGGAATGGGTCCCGTTCAACCCGACAGCCGGGCAACGCGGATACGGCGAGAGCACGCTGGTCTGGTATCGTGGCGATGCGCCGCTGTTGTACACCTCCGGAGCCAACGCAATTGATGTCGGGTTCTCCGCCGCCCGCACCGCGCGGGCGGTTGTTGATGTGGCCGAACAGCGGGCCGAGCTGATTGGCTCGCGAGTCATGGACTTCTCACTGTTCAGCCTGCCGGTGGATACGCAGAACGTCTACCGGACCCTGATGCTCGTTCCCATCGGGGCCCTGGTCGTCGTGTTCATGCGCAACGTGGTGGGGGTGAAGACGTTCGGCACGTTCATGCCCGTGCTGATCGCCCTCGCGTTCCGCGAGACACAGCTGCTTTGGGGCATCATCCTGTTCACCTCACTTGTGGCCATGGGGCTCACTTTCCGCTTCTACCTGGAGCGGCTGAAGCTGCTGCTCGTTCCGCGGGTTGCTTCGGTTCTGGTTGCGGTCGTGCTGCTGATGATGAGCATGAGCATTGTCAGCCACCACCTGGGTCTGGAATACGGCCTGTCCATCGCCCTGTTCCCCATGGTGATTCTGGCAATGACCATCGAGCGCATGTCGCTGGTCTGGGAGGAAGAGGGCGCGAGTAACGCCATCCAGCAGGGCGTCGGAAGCCTGGTGGTAGCCGCCATCGGCTACGGAGTAATGAACTACCCACCGCTCGCGCACTTGGTGTTCGTGTTCCCGGAGTCGCTGCTGATCATCCTCGCCATCATGTTGCTGATGGGCCGTTACTCCGGCTTCCGCCTGACCGAGTTCTGGCGATTCCGAAGCCTGTTTCGTGAGACGAGTCGGACATGATCGGTTTCCTGCGGCGCGTGCGCGAGGCGGGCATACTGGGCATGAACCAGCGCAATGCTGACTTCATCATGGAGTACAACAACCGCAAGTACTACCCGCTGGTGGATGACAAGCTACAGACCAAAAAACTGGCCCAGGACGCCGGGATACGCGTCCCCGAACTCTACGGCATGATCGAGATCGAGCGTCAAATCCGGCAACTGTCGGTCATGCTTGATGGCCGGGACGACTTCGTGATCAAGCCTGCACACGGCAGCGGCGGCAACGGCATCCTGGTGATTGCCGGGCAACAGCATGGCCAGTATCGACGCGCAAGCGGCCTGCTGATGCCTCTGGAGGACGTCGGCCACCATGTCTCGAATATCCTCAGCGGCATGCACAGCCTCGGAGGCCAGGCGGATAAGGCCGTGATTGAACAGCGCGTACAGTTTGACCCGCTCTTCGACGACATCAGCTACCGGGGCGTGCCGGACATCCGCACCGTGGTGTTTCGGGGCGTTCCGGTTATGGCCATGGTGCGCCTACCCACGCGCCGCTCCGACGGCAAGGCGAACCTCCATCAGGGCGCCGTGGGGGCGGGGCTCGACATCGCGACAGGACAAACCACCACGGCGGTATGCCTGGATAAACCCGTTCACGCCCACCCCGATACCGGGGCGCCGATCAAGGGTATTCAGATCCCGGGCTGGCTCGACCTGCTCACCCTGGCCGCCCGTTGCCACGCCCTCGCCCACCTGGGCTACCTGGGCGTGGATATCGTGCTGGACCGTACCCAGGGGCCGATGATGCTCGAGCTTAACGCCCGCCCGGGGCTCAGCATCCAGCTGGCGAATCGCGCCAGCCTTCGGCACCGCCTGCGGATAATCGAGGCCCTGGACAGCATTCCCGAAGACGCGCGCGAGCGCGCCGAGCTGGCGCGCGAACTCTTCGCCACCCCGGGGCTCCAGGAAACGGCGGATGTCGCCGGGAAAACCGACGACATCGCGGCGGAACCCTCCGGCACGAATTTGTCTCGAGTTAGTTTGTGAATTTGTGAACTACGTCGCAGAATCCGCACGCATAACACTGTAGGGTCATAGCTTCAGTGAATGATGCATTGCGTTGCAACTCCTCCAGCGGTGCCCGCCAAGGAACTGGCAGTGAGGGGACCGTGTGTCTGACTCCACCTCCAAGGGGTCTGAGCAGTTTAAGGCAGGTCACACCTGCCTTTTTTTTTGCCCAGAGACCACCACAATTCCAGACCATGCCCTGCCGCCACTGGCAATAGGACTCGCGCGCCCGCTCCAACATACGCGCGTGGGCGCTCAGTGTACCGATCGGGTCACCCACGCACATCCACTCGCTTGCGACTGTCCGAGACCTCGGCAACAATGCCGGCTTGGCCAAAGGGTGGCCGTCGCAGCGTGCGCTCCGGGGGCAGCATGAAGGCGAAAGGATTGACTCACGCGCTGGTTTTCACAGTCGGGACGACGTTGGCCGGCCACGCGCTCGCCGCGGAGGTCACAATCGATGGGCGGCTGCAGATTGGCTACACGTACTTCGACAGCTCCGGCGGCGGTCATGGCACCACGATTGGCGATGACAAGGGCCAGAGCCGCCTGGGTGTGGAGGCCCGGCAACGCATTGGCGACGCCTTCATGGGCCTCGCGCGGGCCGAAGTCGGCCTGGACCCCGACACATTCGGCGACAGCAACGGCGGCGAGAGCAACCCCTTCCGCGCCCGGGAGGCCTGGGTGGGCCTGCAGTGGGGCGCCGGCCAGCTCCGTGCGGGGCGCCTGCCCGGCGCCTACAAGCAGGCGGGGGGCATTCACTGGGATCTCATGAACGCCACGGAGCTCCAGCAGCGCCGCGCTGGTGGCCTCGCCGGTGGCGAGTACGCCAACACCGGCTTTCTCAACAGCCTGGTGGAGTACCGCACCCCCTCCATGGGCGGCCTGGAGCTGCTGGCCCAATACGGATTCGATGAGCGCAGCGAAGACGATACGGACCGCAACGGTGACGATTTCCTCTTCGGCGCCATCTACCGCGAGGGCCCATGGGAACTCATCGGCGCCTACAGCCGTGACGACAGCCGCCGCGCCGGCGAGAACCGGAACTGGAAACTGGGGGGCCGATTCGAGACAGGCGAAGCCAGCCTGGCCTACCAGTACGAAAAGGTCCGGGTCCGGGACCAAATCGACGACGCGACCGTGGACCGCAGCGACGGCGCGCTCACCCTTGCACCCTCGGAGACATTCGACTTCGACACCCGCCATCACCTGGTGGGCATCAGCCAGGTGTATGGCCAATCGGTACTGTGGATCGCTTGGGGCTATATGGACGCCGACGAGGACGACTTCGATATCCAGAACTACACCCTCGCCGTCACCCAGTTCTTCAGCCAGGGGCTGCAGTGGTACTCGGGGGTGCAGTATCAGGATCGCGGGCGGGCCTACCAGAGCCGTCACCTGACCCTCCTCGCCACGGGGCTGCGGTTCGACTTCTAGCAAGGGGCGGCCGGGCAGATGCGCATCACGCTGGTGGCAGACTGCCCTCGCTCGCGAGCAACAAGCGCTTGCGCATCAACCCCCAGCGATAACCGCCCAGCGCCCCGGAGGACCGGATAACCCGATGACAGGGGATCACCATGGCCACCGGGTTGGCCCCCACAGCCGCACCCACGGCCCTCGCGGCACGCGGGCGCCCCACTTGCGCGGCCAGGGCACCGTAGGAGGTGGAGCCCCCCGGGGGCACGTCGAGGAGGGCCTGCCAGACCTGCAGCTGAAAGTTGCTGCCGTGCACATGCAGGCTTAGTGGCCCACTGCCGTGCGCATCCATCATCTGCGCCAGCGGCTCCCGGGTGCGGCGTTCATCCCGGTTGGGCGTGGCGCCCGGCCATGCCGCCAGCAGGCAGGTGCGGAAGGCCGCAGCCCCGCCGCCGGCACTGAGGAACTCGAGGCGACAGACTCCCCGAGCGGTCATGGCCAGGCCCACCGGCCCGAACGGGGTCTCGTGAATGCCCCAGGTCAGGACCAGTCCCGCCCCGCCCCCACGGAGCTCGCCGGGAGTCATGGCATGCAGGGTCACGGTGAGGTCATGCAAGCGGCCGGGCCCGGAGAGGTTGACGGCATAGGCGGTATCCAGCGCCGAAGCACCGCCGGCGAGCAGCTGCGCGGCCTCCTGCCCCAGCAGATACTGGAGAAACCGCTTGGGGCTAATGCCCACGTCGTGGCGGAACAGGCGCTGGAAGTGAGCGGACGTGAGCCCCACGGCCCCGGCCACCTCCTCCAGCCCCGGGCGCTGCTCCACATTGGCCACCAGCCAGTGAATGGCAGCGGCCACGCGTGGATCTCCGGAAGCGGTTTGGGCTCGTGTCGTCATACCCCGATTATCGGCATGAACAGGGGGCGTGCGCGACCCGTTTCCTGCTCTTTGCGCCCGCGCACCGGTGGCACGAGGCGTGTCCCGGCATCCGAAGATGTGCACTGCGCGAGCGCCGCGACGCGCCGTGTCAGCTCATCAGGCGTCGCCGCAGAATCGCCGTCGCCAGCGTAAACGCCACCAATCCGTAGGCTGCAATCACCCCCAGGTGCAGTCCCGCGTTTGTCGGCGCCCCGCCGAGCATCAGCGGCCGCACCACCTCCACAGCATGGGCGAGCGGTAGCAGGAACGCGCCCTGGGCGATCAGTGGCGGCAGCTGATCCAGCGGGAAGAACACCCCGCTCAGCAGCAGCATGGGCGTCATCACCAGCGTGAAGTAGTAGAGGAAGAAGTCGTAGCTGCGCGAGACGGCGGTGACCACCATGGCGCAGGCGCCGAAACAAAACCCGGTGAGCAGTATCACGGGGAGCACCAGCACTGCCTGCCAACCGCCCACCAGGCCGAGCAGCGAGGCCACCACGAGAATCGCCGTGGAGCTGATCAGCGCCTTCGTTGCCGCCCAGCTGATCTCGCCCAGGGCGACGTCATCGACGTTCAGCGGGGCGTCGAGCATCGCACCCCAGGTACGCTGAACGGTCATGCGGGTATAGGCGGAATACAGCGCCTCGAAACTGGACGTATTCATGGCGCTGGAGCAGATAATGCCCGATGCCAGGAACACCATGTAGGGGAGTTCGCCGATGTCCCCCACCAGCTGGCCGAAGCCGTACCCGAGTGCCAGCAGGTAGAGCAACGGCTCACCAAAGTTGCCCATGATCGAAGGCAGCATGAGCTTGCGCCACACCCGCAGATTGCGGCGCCAGACGGAAAGAAAGCGGAGCGAGACGGCGGGAAATGTGAGCATAGGATGTCTTTTCAGCGTTCGCCGCCGGCGCGTCCTCCGCGCCCGCTGGCGCAGGGCCCCGAAGAGTGGTCAGTCGCGCAGCTCGCGCCCGGTTAGCTTGAGAAAAACGTCCTCGAGACCGGCGGGCCGGTGCCAGTAACGCTGGTTCGGGTCAGCGCCCAAGGCCTGGAGCAGCGGCTCCGGAGCGTGGGTATACAGCAGCAGTGTATCGCCGACCCGCTCGGCGCGGCCGGCCATGGTCCCGCCCCGATGCTCCCACTCACCGATCCCGTGCCCGCGAAGTTCGAACACGTGCGGCTCGATATGGGCGGCCACCAGGTTGCGGGGGCTATCGCAGGCAATGATGGTGCCGTTGTCGATAATCGCCAGACGGTCGCAGAGGCGCTCGGCTTCTTCCATGTAGTGCGTCGTCAGGATCAGGGTGCGCCCCTGTTCCACCAGCATATTGAGCCGCTGCCAGATGTGCTGGCGAGCCTGGGGATCAAGCCCGGTACTGGGCTCGTCCAGTACCACCAGCGCCGGCTCATTGATGAGCGCCCGGGCCAGGCTGAGCCGGCGCTTCATGCCGCCGGACAGCGCCTGGATCTGCGCCTGGGTGCGGCCGTCCAGGTTGGCGAACTCCAGCAGCCGATCCACGCGCCGGGCCAGCTGATCCCCGCGCAGGCCGAAGTAGCTGGCGTAGGTCAGGAGGTTTTCCCGTACGGTGAAATCCGGGTCCAGGTTGTCCATCTGCGGCACAACACCGATGCGGTTGCGTGCAAGCCGCGCTTCCCGTGGCACGGGATGCCCCAGCACATGAAGCTCACCGCTGCTCGGCGGCGTCTGCCCCAGCAGCATCCGCAGCGTGGTGGTCTTGCCGGCGCCGTTGGGCCCGAGCAGGCCAAAACACTCACCTGCACGAACATCCAGATCCACGCCACGCACGACATCCATGGAGCCATAGCGCTTCCACAACCCCCGGGCCTCTACGGCCAGGGCCCCGGTCTGTGTTTCCCCCATCACGCCGTGACGTGCCCGATGCATGGCTTGTCCTGCTTGTTGAAGTGCTCGCCGGCGCTGACGTAAGCTCACCCCGCCGCCGGCGGCATCCCCCGCCTGACGATGCGTGAGCCACACACCCAAGGGAGGTTGCCGATGATGGTGCGCGCCGGATGGGCCACAACGGTTCGCCGCGTCATTGCGCTGAGTGTTATTGCCCTGGCGGGCTGCAGCCTCGTGCAAGTGCCCGACATCAAGGACCCGGAGTTCCGTCTTGAGAAAATCCAGGTGCGCGAACTCGGCCTGAACGCGCAACGGTTTGTGCTTACCCTTGCCGTAGACAACCCGAACCGGCAATCGTTGCCGGTCCGGGAGTTGAGCTATCGGCTACGTGTTGGCGGCCTGGATTTCGCTGAGGGTCACTCGCAGAAAGCCTTCACCCTTGCCGGCGAGCAGACCACGACGGTGGACATTGAGGCCCGCACGCAGCTCTTTGGGAGCCTGCCCCAGCTGAGCCGCATGATCGGCGGCGGCCAGCGCAGCTTCGACTATGAGATCAGCGGAGATGTGGAATACGGGCGCTTCTTGCGCGGCAGCCGGAGCTTCGAACGCGCGGGTTCGGTCAGGATCTTCAACTAGGTGGAGCGCGGCGACGCACTTGCCCGCTTAAACCTGCTCGTGCAGCCCGCACTCGCGCTTGAGGCCAAAAAAACGCGTCTCTTCCTCGGTCATGCCGTCGTCCAGGCGGCGCGTGGTGTGCACGTCGCCTATGGAGACGTACCCCTCGTGCCACAGGGGATGGTACGGCAGATCGTTGGCGCTCAAGTAGTGGTACACATCGCGGTCGGTCCAGTCGATGATGGGGTGCACCTTGAAGCGGCCGTTCTGCTCGGTGACAACGCTCAGCCCCTCACGGCTGCTCGCCTGCTGGCGGCGTAGCCCGGCAAACCAGGCATCGGCCCGCAGCTCACGCAAGGCGCGCTGCATGGGCTCGACTTTGTTGATGCGGTTGTACTCCCCGATACCGTCGACACCCTGCTCCCACAGTCGGCCGAAGCGGGCCTCCTGCCAGGCCGGCGACAGCTCAGCCCGAAACACCTTGAGGTTGGCATCAAGGCGCTCACAGAGCTCATCCACGAATCGATACGTTTCCGGGAAGAGGTAGCCTGTATCCACCAGAATGACGGGGATGTCGGGGCGCTCCTGCGTGACCATGTGCAACGAAACGGCCGCCTGGGCACCAAAGCTCGATGACAACACAATGCGGTTGCCGAACTGCTCCAGCCCCCATTGGACACGCTCGCGGGCGCTGGCGTTTTCGAGCTCCGCGTTCACGCTATCCAGGTCCAGTTCCTGGCCCTTGGGCAACGGTGCGACGGTGGCTTGACTGTTGCTCATTGCGCCCCCGGTGGATGGATTTCCTGTTAACGGCCATTACGATACCGTCAGCTAGTCAGGCGGAAAAAGAATGAAAATACCTATCTTCATGCCACAACCGCATATAGCCGGCGCGTCTTGTCGTAAGGCGCTGGAAATCCCACAAATCCGGTCTTGGCAGGCGGTGACCCCGCGGCGGCGGACACCGCACCGATACTGGCGGGCACGGCAGCGGGCTGCGCTGTCGGAGTTGTGTGCTAGCCGCTCGTCCGCGGTGTTTCCCCGCGGGGCGGGCCGGGAATCAAGGCGTTGGTGCGGGCAACATAGTCGCGGTAGGCCGGCCGCGTTTCGCTTAGTTTCTTCTCAAGCAAGGTGACCCCGGAGACGCGGGCTATGAGGAAGCTCATCAGGCCAGCGCTAATGAACGTCCACCAGCCGCCCGCCGATGCGGCCATGAGGAAGAACCCCCACCAGACTACGATTTCGCCGAAGTAGTTCGGATGACGGCTGTACCGCCACAGACCCTCATCCATTACTCGCCCCCGGTTTTCGGGGTGACTCTTGAACCGCGCGAGCTGCGCGTCCGCCACGGTCTCCCAAACAAGCCCGACGAGCCACAGCGCCATTCCAGCCACCACCAATGGCCATAGCATGACCTCCGCGTCGTGCGCACGCGCGCCATAGAAGACGGGCATGGCGATCAGCCACATCAGCACGCCCTGCAACACAAACACCGTCCACAGGCTCACCCAGGGGAAGCGTTCACCGTGCTTGTGGCGCATCTCCTGGTAGCGATAGTCCTCGCCGTGGCCCCAATTGCGCCAGCTGATATAGCCCGACAGCCGCAACCCCCATAGGGTCACGGCCAGCACCATCAACAGGCCTAAGGCCGGGGCACCGGCGGTGAGCCAGTAGACCCAGGCCAGCAGTACAAAGCCTGCGCCCCAGAAGCGGTCCACCAGGCTGGCGTCGCCGCGGATGAGGCTGGCGATCCACACCAGCACCATCAGGCCGATCGCCGCCGCGAAGCCGAGCGCCAACGCCGCTGCAGAGCCCACCGCCATCAGACAGCCCTCCGGTACCCGTTGCCCCCGCGCCCCGTCCCC
>NZ_SKOG01000100.1 GCF_007120195.1 Aquisalimonas sp. | reverse complement strand
CCTCGCAGGCGAGTTCCGGCGTCTGACACAGGGTCAGGAAGTCCCCGGCCCGCTCCCTCGTGGCCCGGTACTCGGGGAGGTAGCGCCCGGCCTGGCGCATCATCCACACAGGTGTGCGTTCCGTGGGTTCTCGCAGCAGGGCGCGCAGGAGCAGGTCGTTCTGCAGCGGCGGAGTTTTGGTCACGCAGTCTCTCCCGGAGGGTGGTTGCTGGCATGAATGGGGTGTACCTGTGCTGCGAAGGAGTTTGCAGCGGAGGGCGCGGCGCTCGCCGCGCTTAGACCTCCAGGTAGTTGAGAATGCCCTTGGCGGCTTCTCGCCCTTCGAACACGGCGGTTACTACGAGATCCGAGCCACGCACCATGTCGCCGCCCGAGAAGATCTTCGGGTTTCCGGTCTGGCCGAAATAGCGCTCGTCCTTGCGAATGGTGACCCGGTCGCGGTCGTCGGTGTGGATGGCGTAATCACCGAACCACTCCGCCGGGCTCGGGCGGAAGCCGAAGGCGATGAGCACCCGGTCGGCGGGTATGACCGTCTCGGTCCCCGGTACCGGTTCCGGGCGCTGGCGGCCCCGCTCGTCCGGGGCCCCAAGCTGCGTGGTGACGACCTTGACGCCTTCCACCTTGGTGTCGCCGACGACTTCCACGGGCTGTCGGTTCCAGAGGAACTTCACGCCCTCTTCTTTTGCGTTGCCCACCTCCCGACGGGAGCCCGGCATGTTCTCCTCGTCACGGCGGTAGGCGCAGGTCACGCTCTTGGCCCCCTGGCGAATGGAGGTGCGGTTGCAGTCCATGGCGGTATCGCCGCCGCCCAGAATCACCACCCGCTTGCCGCGCATATCGATAAACTCGCTGGGATTTTTCTGGTAACCCAATTCCCGGTTGATGTTCGACACCAGATACGGCAGGGCCTCGTACACCCCTGGCAGGTCCTCACCCGGGAACCCCCCGCGCATGTAGGTGTACGTCCCCATGCCCAGGAACACAGCGTCGTAGTCGCGGTCGAGATCCGCGAAGGCGATGTCTTTGCCGATCTCGGTGTTCAGCCGGAATTCCACGCCCATCTCTTCCATGATCTTCCGCCGTGTACGCACGACGTGCTTCTCGAGCTTGAACGGGGGAATGCCGAAGGTAAGCAGGCCGCCGATCTCCGGGTATTTGTCGAACACCACGGGGTGGACGCCATTACGCACCAGAATATCGGCCGCGCCCAGTCCCGCAGGCCCTGCGCCGATCACGGCCACCCTCTTGCCCGTGTCGACGACCCCGGTCATGTCCGGCCGCCAGCCGGCCTTGACGGCCTCATCGGTGATATAGCGCTCGATGTTGCCGATGGTGACGGCCCCGAAGCCATCGTTGAGGGTACACGCTCCCTCGCACAGGCGATCCTGTGGGCAGACGCGGCCGCAGACCTCTGGCAGCGAGTTGGTGCGATGGGACAGCTCGGCGGCCTCGAAGAGGTTCCCCTCGGCGATCAGCTTCAGCCAGTTGGGGATGTAGTTATGCACCGGGCACTTCCACTCGCAGTACGGATTGCCGCAGTCCAGGCAGCGGTCGGCCTGGGATGCCGCTGTTTCCTTGTCGAACTGGTCATAGATTTCGTTGAAGTTGCGAACCCGGATCTGGACCTGTTCCTTCTTCGGATCCTGCCGCGGGACTTCGATGAACTGAAAGTTGTTTCCCATAGGTTCCTGTCGCGTCCGTCAATCTTCGGCTTGCCGGATGGGGGGCCGGCCGGCGCCTCGCCGGCCGGAGCGGATCAAGCAGCCTGGCGCAGCGTGTCCAGGATGCTCTGCAGGTTCGCCGCCTTGGGCTTGACCAGCCAGAACCGCCGGGCGTAATCCCGGAAGTTGTCCAGGATTTCCTGACCCCAGGTGCTACCGGTTTCCCCCACGTAATTGCGGATCATCTCCCTGAGATAGTTGCGGTGGGCCTCCATGGACTCGGACTGTACCCGGTGGATATCGATGAGCTCGTGGTTATAGCTGTCCACGAATTCGTTATCCAGATCCAGCACGAAGGCGAAGCCGCCGGTCATGCCCGCGCCGAAGTTCAGGCCCGTGGGGCCGAGGCAGCAGACCACGCCGCCGGTCATGTACTCGCAGCCATGATCGCCCATACCTTCCACGACAGCGTGGGCCCCGGAGTTGCGGACCGCGAACCGTTCGCCCGCCGTGCCGGCGGCCAAAAGCTGGCCGCCGGTGGCACCGTACAGGCAGGTGTTGCCGATGATGGTGGTGTCATTGGTACGGAAGGTGCTGCCGTCCGGCGGGTAAATCACCAGCTTGCCGCCGGCCATACCCTTGCCCACGTAATCGTTGGCATCGCCGGCGAGGTACATGTGCAGCCCCGATGCGTTCCAGACACCGAAGCTCTGGCCGGCAGTGCCCGTAAGCCGCAGGACCAGCGGATGGCTGGCCATGCCGTAGTTGCCATGACGCCGGGCGATCTCGCCGGAGAGCCGGGCGCCGACCGAGCGGTTCATGTTCTTCACCTCGAATCGGAACTCGCCCCCGGTCTTGCTCTCGATGGCGGGCAGGCACTCGCGGACCATCGCTTCGGCGAGCTCACCCTTGTCGAAGGGCACGTTACTCGGCTCGATGCAGTGCCGCGGCTTGTCCGCGGGCACGCCGCCGTCGGAGAGTAGCGGGCGAAGGTCGAGCTGGCGCTGCTTGTCTGTCTCCCCGGGAAGAATCTCCAGCAGGTCCGTGCGGCCGATGAGATCCTCCAGGCGCCGGACGCCAAGCTTCGCCAACCACTCCCGCGTTTCCTGGGCGACGAAGCGGAAGTAATTGGCAACCTTCTCCGGGGTGCCGATGAAATGCTTCAGCCGCAGGACCTTCTCCTGGGTGGCCACGCCGGTGGCGCAGTTGTTCAGGTGGCAAATGCGCAGGTACTTGCAGCCCATGGCCACCATCGGTGCCGTGCCGAAGCCGAAGCTCTCGGCCCCCAGGATGGCGCCCTTGATGACGTCCAGCCCCGTCTTCATGCCGCCGTCGGCTTGCACGCGCACCTTGCCGCGCAGATCGTTGGCGCGCAGGGCGTGATGGGTTTCCACCAGGCCCAGCTCCCACGGGGCGCCGGCATATTTCACCGAGGTCAGCGGGCTGGCACCGGTGCCGCCGTCGTAGCCGGCAATGGTGATCAGGTCCGCGTAGGCCTTGGCGACGCCCGCGGCAATGGTGCCGACCCCGGCCACGGAAACCAGCTTAACGGAGACCAGGGCCTGGGGGTTGACCTGTTTGAGGTCGAAGATCAGCTGCGCCAAGTCCTCGATGGAGTAGATGTCGTGGTGCGGCGGCGGAGAGATCAGGGCGACACCGGGCTTGGAGAAGCGCAGCCGGCCGATCATCTCGTTGACCTTGTGCCCGGGCAGCTGGCCGCCTTCGCCGGGTTTGGCGCCCTGGGCAACCTTGATCTGCAGCACTTCGGCGTTCACCAGGTAGTGCGGCGTGACGCCGAAGCGCCCGGAGGCCACCTGCTTGATCTTCGACATGCGCTCGGTGCCGTAACGCGCCTCGTCCTCGCCACCTTCGCCGGAGTTGGAGCGTCCGCCGAGGCGGTTCATGGCGATGGCCAGGGATTCGTGGGCCTCCGGCGACAGGGCACCCAACGACATGCCCGCCGAATCGAAGCGCGGCAGGATCTCCTCAATGGGTTCCACCTCGTCGATGTCGAGCGGGGCCTCGGCGGGCGTCAACTGCAGCAGGTCCCGCAGGACCATGGGCTGGCGATGGTTCACCATCGCCGCAAAATTATCCCACGCCTCGCGACTGCCCGTCTCCACGGCCTCCTGGAGGAATTGCACTACATCGGGGTTGAACGCGTGGTACTCGCCGTCCTGGACGAACTTCAGCAGTCCGCCCTTGCGCACCAGGGCACGACGGGAGAAGGCCTCCCGGGCGAGAGTCTTCTGGTCGGCTTCCAGCTCCTGAAAACGGCTGCCCTTGACCCGACTCACGGTGCCCGTGAAGCATCGGTCCACAACCTCGTCGGCGAGGCCGACAATCTCGAACAGCTGCGCACCACGGTAGCTTGCGATGGTTGAGATCCCCATCTTCGAGAGGATCTTGAAAAGCCCCTTGTTGATACCTTTGCGGTAGTTGCGTCGTAGCTGATCGACCGGAGTGTGTTTGACCTTGCCGCTGCGGCGCAGGTCGCGGATCGTGGCGAAGGCCAGGTAGGGGAAAATGGCGGTGGCGCCGAAGCCGATGAGTACGGCGAAGTGGTGCGGATCCCGCGCCGTCGCTGTCTCAACAATGATATTGGCATCGCAGCGCAGGCCGCGGTCCACAAGCCGGTGATGCACGGCGCCGGTGGCCAGCAGGGCATGGATTGGCAGCTTGCCCTCGGCCACGAAGCGGTCGGTGAGCATGAGGATGACCTTGCCGTCGCGCACCGCCTGTTGCGCGTCGTCGGCAATCCGCGTAATGGCCGCTTCCAGTCCCTCCGATTCGTCGTAGTGAAGATCGATCACGTGCTTGGGGTAGTCAGGATCGTCCTGGTTTAGCAGTACCAGGAACTTGCTGCGTGAGAGCACCGGGGATTCCACCACCAGGCGCTTGGCGTGCTGCTCAGTCTCTTCGAAGACATTGAGCTCACGTCCGAGGCACGTCTCCAACGACATGACAATCTGCTCGCGCAACGGGTCGATGGCCGGGTTGGTGACCTGGGCGAATTGTTGCCGGAAATAGTCGTACAGGGCGCGTTCGTTGCGCGAGAGCACCGGAAGCGGCGTGTCGTCACCCATGGAACCGACGGCTTCCTGGCCCCCTTCAGCGAGAACGCGCAGGACTTGCTCATTTTCCTCCAGGGTCAGGTTGTACATCTTGCGGAACAGCGGCAGCTCCTCGTCCGTCAACGGCGTCCCGCCATCTTCGAGCTCCGTGTCCACGAGCGTGGACTCCAGCCGTTGCAAGTGCTGGTGGAGCCACCGTTTGTAAGGCTTGCGCTGCTTGAGCCGGTCATCGATGGTCTTCGGCAATAGCAGCTCACCGGTCTCGGTGTCCACGGCCAGCATCTCGCCGGGCTTGAGTCGGCCCTTAACCTCCACATCCTCAGGGCTGTAGTCGTAGACGCCGATCTCGGAGGCCAGGGTGATGTGCCGATCCTTGGTGATGACGTAGCGGGCCGGGCGCAGTCCGTTGCGGTCCAGCACGCAGGCGGCATGGCGGCCCTCGGTTAGCACGATGCCCGCCGGGCCGTCCCAGGGCTCCACATGCATGGAGTGGTACTCATAGAATGCCCGCAGGTCTGTATCCATGCTGTCCACGTTCTGCCATGCCGGCGGGATGAGGATGCGCATGGTGCGGAAGATATCCATGCCCCCGGCCAGCAGGGCGTCGAGCATATTGTCCAGGCTGCAGGAGTCGGAGCCCTCGCTGCTGACCAGCGGCGCCACCTTGTCCATGTCGGGGATCAGCGGCGTCTCGAAAATAGCCGCGCGGGCGTTCGCCCAGTTGCGATTGCCCTGCACCGTATTGATTTCGCCGTTGTGGGCGAGAAAGCGGAATGGCTGCGCCAGGCGCCACTGCGGCCAGGTGTTCGTGGAGAAGCGCTGGTGGAACACGCAGATGGCCGTTTCCATGCGCGCGTCGTTGAGGTCTTTGTAGAAGACCGGCAGGTTCGCGGGCATCACGAGCCCTTTGTACGAGACCACCTCGCAGGAGAGACTCGCGATATAGAACTGCTCATCGTTCTCCTCGATGAGCTTCTCCGTGACCCGGCGCGCGGTGAACAAGCGCCGCCCGAAGTCCTGATGATCCGTGCTGGCTCCGGCATTGATGAAGATCTGCTCAATCACCGGTAGGCTCTTCAATGCTTGCTCGCCGCAGGCGGAGGAATCCGTGGGCACCTGACGCCAGCCGACTACGGTCAGCCCTTCGTCTTCAAGGGCGCAATTGAGCGCCTCCCGTGCTTTGTCGGCCTTGGTGGTGTCGACATTGAGGAAGATGGTGCCGACCGCATATTCATCAGCCAGCTGCCAGCCGTGTTCATCGGCCACCGCGCGCAGGAAGCCGTCCGGCTTTTTGAGCAGGAGTCCGCAACCGTCGCCTGTCTTGCCGTCGGCGGCGACCGCACCGCGGTGCGTCAGCCGGCCCAGGGATGTAATGGCCGTCGACAGAACCCAGTGACTGGGTTTGCCGTCCATGTGTGCGATCAATCCGAACCCGCAGTTGTCCTTCTCGAAGCCCGGCCGGTACAGAGTCGGCCAATCAGCGTTCTCGTATCTCACGGGGAATGCCTCTGCGTGATGGTGAGTAGCGTTCGGGCAAGGGGCTCTGCCTGCGCCGGTCGAGGCGGGGCAGTGGCCGTGTGCCGGGTGACTGGGCACGCCACAATCCCCTCGTCCGTGGGGCAAAAGGCCGATCAGTATAGCGTCTCAAGGGCAGCGTCTCAAACCGCCGCTAGGAGGCAACCGTGCAGTGCCCATGAGACTGGAGCGTTGCATAGGCGTGTAATGATGGCTGACGGCTGGCCAGCATCGGGAACCCGCTGGACCGACGACCCTCGTGACCCGGAAATGTGACCCCATTCACGAAAGTGGCTGAATTTCCGGATATTCTCGATGGTACAGCCATTGACGGGGTCGGTGGCGCACGGTGCAACTGAAACGAATGGACAACTACTAACGAGCTACGGAACAGCCATTTTCCTCCCACCTTCAACGCGTGAGCCGTAATTTGTTCAACGGTTTGTCGTCATTGGAGGTATCCGGCCGAACTGTGGCGTTTTCAGCGAAAGGGAGCTCCGCTCATGCGTGTGTGCACGCGATTTCTTGTCTTGTTCATTTTGACGCTCGCGCTTGCTGGTTGTAACAGCAGCAGCGATGGCAATGATCCGCTGATCTCGAGCGGCGGCGGTGGGGGCGGTAGTGGAGATGGAAGCAGCGAAGGTGACGGTGCGGACAGCGAAGGTGATAGTGCGGACGATGACGCAGCGGGGGGTGATGACGATGACAACGAATCAGAGTCCGGTGCCGGCGGCGGGAGGGCGCACGAAATTGTGATTACGGCACCCCGGGAAAACGCCGTTGTTGACACGCAAGACGGCGTCTACGGCCGGCGGGTCACGGTGCTGGTCTCGGACAATGACGGCGAACCGGTGCCGGACGGCACGCGCGTTCGCCTGGGCGTGATGGATTCGGTGATCACCTATGGCAACGATGGCGAGGTCGACGCCGGCGATACTCAGTTCACCTCCGGCGCACCCTTCCACGGCAATAATCTTGACGGCTTTATTACCCGCCAATCGTGGCCGTGGTACGCGCATGACGGCTTCGTCCTGGTCAAGAATGCAGCGTTTCCGGATCGCCGTCGCCGTGTAGACGCTGTCACCGGCCCGTTCAGCCTGGATGTGACCGATGCCTATGAGGAGTCCGTGAGTGACGGCCGCTACTGGGTCGGCGCCTCCGCCATGGGGATCAGCATTGTCGATGAGGGTGGTTCCTCGCTTGAGGGCAACATACTCACCACCCAGAATGGCAAGGCGAGTTTCCGGATCCGGTACCCCACGCGGCGCGAAGGCAGGCCGCTGATTGGGCTCGGTTGTGCCCGCTATAACAACGACGGGACGTATCCCGAGGATCCCCGCTTTCCGGATGACCCCCATTCCGGGCAGGTCCTTCTCTACGCCGAGGTCCTCGATCACCTTGAAGACGATTTTTCCCGGTTCGCGAAGGTGGATACCAGTTTCTGCTTCAGCGGCATCGCGGGAGGCAGCATTGAGGCGACACCCGCTGCCGCTTCCGACATCACGTTAAGTCCCGGTGAAACGCAGCAGGTGACGTTTTACTATGAAGACGGCGGTGACGGTGTGCCGTACGCTTTTCGCGAGCTGGGCGTCTTCATCGACGGCTTGACTGACGTCGACGCCCAAATCGTCGACGGTATGACGAACGGCGAGGGTTACGGTGTTGTCACCATTAGCGCGGGTTCTAATGCCGAGGGCGACGGGTCGGTGATGATTTTTGACGGTGATGCGAGCCTGGAGATCAGTGTAACGATCGACGACTGAGGCGGGTGATCCGCGCCGGCTCGTCAGGTGAGCCGGCGCGGATCGAACAACCGGCCGTATTCGTCGATGGCGTACCGGTCGGTCATGCCGGCAATGTAATCGGCAACCGCACGGGCACGTCCGGCTGCGTTATCCATCGCCTCAAGCGAGCGGCTGCGCTGAAAATGCTGGGGCGGCATCAGCGCCGGGTCGTCAACGAAGGCGTCGAACAGCCCCGTGATGGTGCGCTTCGCCTTCTCCGCCATGCGGTGGACGCGGTAGTGTCGGTACAGGGCGTGGAACAGAAAGTGTTTGAGTTCCCGGTGCTGTTGCTGCATGGCGTCGCTGAAGTGCACCAGTGCGTCCGGGCGGCTGCGAACGGCGTCGATGTCCGCCGGTCGTGCAGCCTCCAGGCTGGCCTGAGTGGTAGTGACGATATCGCCGACTTGCGCCGCGATCATGCGCCGCACGGTTTCATAAATCAGCCGCCGGCGCGATAGGGTTGGGTAGGTGGAGCGGACATCGGCGAAGAGACGCCCCGGCAGCTGCAATCCCTCGAGCTCGTCAATGCTGAGCAGTCCGGCGCGCAGGCCGTCATCGACGTCGTGGCTGTTATAGGCCACTTCATCCGCCAGATTCGCAAGCTGCGCCTCCAGGCCTGGATGGGTGCGCTCGAGAAAGCGACGCCCCAGCGCCCCCAGCTCCCGCGCGGCGTCGGCGCCGCAGTGTTTCAGGATCCCTTCACGGGTCTCGAAGGTCAGGTTGAGACCGTCGAACTGCGCGTATCGCTGCTCCAGGTGATCCACGACGCGCAGCGATTGCAGATTGTGCTCGAAGCCGCCGCAGTCGGCCATGCAGGCATTCAGGGCGTCCTGCCCCGCGTGCCCGAATGGGGTGTGGCCGAGGTCGTGGGCCAGGGTGACGGCTTCGGTCAGGTCTTCGTTGAGATTCAAGGCCCGTGCGATGGTGCGGGCGATCTGGCAGACCTCCAGCGTGTGGGTGAGGCGGGTGCGGAACAGGTCGCCTTCATGGTTCACGAACACCTGAGTCTTGTATTCCAGCCGCCGAAAGGCCGCGGCATGGATGATGCGGTCCCGGTCACGCTGAAAGGCGTTGCGATAGAGCGCCTGCTCTTCCGGGTGCCGGCGTCCTTGACTGCGCGCCGGATCGGCGGCGTACGGCGCGAGCAGGCCGGCCTGCGGGGAAATCATGGCTTAGGCACCGCCTGTGAAGTGATTGAGTGTGGCCCGCAGGCGCTCCGCGGGAACGCTGTCGGTCACGATAGCCCGGCCGATGCCTTGCTGCAGAACCAGCCGGATACGCCCCTGCTGGGCTTTCTTGTCCACAGCCATGATTTCCAGGAACTGTGTTGGGGTCATGGACTGCGGCGGCGTCAGCGGCAGCCCGGCTCGCCGCAGCAATGCCGTCACGCGGTGATGCTCTTCCTCTGAGAGCCAACCAAGATCAGCGGATAAGTGCGCGGCCATTGCCATGCCGGCGGCGACCGCCTCCCCGTGCAGCCAGCTGCTGTAGCCAGTCGCCGTCTCAATGGCGTGGCCGAACGTGTGCCCGAGGTTGAGTGTCGCACGGACCCCTTGCTCTCGCTCATCGGCGGCCACCACGTCCGCCTTGTTCGCGCAGGAGCGTTCGATGGTGTCGGCCAACGCGCCCGTATCCCGGGCCAGCAGGGCCTCCAGGTTGTCTTCCAGCCAGACGAAGAAGTCCGGATCCCGGATAAGGCCGTACTTGATCACCTCGGCGAGGCCCGCACTGAGCTCACGGGCCGGTAGCGTTGCCAGGACGTCGGTATCGGCGATGACGCCTCGCGGCTGATGGAAGGCACCGATCATGTTCTTGCCGCGCGGGTGATTGACACCGGTCTTGCCACCTACGGATGAGTCCACCTGGGCCAGAAGCGTTGTGGGAATCTGCACAAAGGCGACGCCCCGCTGGTAGGCCGCCGCCGCGAAACCCGCCAGATCACCGATGACCCCGCCGCCGAGGGCAATCACTGTGCAGCTTCGCTCGAACCGCCGCTGCAAAAGCCGGTCCCAGATCCGTTCGCAGCTGGCCACGGTCTTGTGCGCTTCGCCGTCGGGCAGGATCAGCGCGTCCGCGTGCAGCCCCTCCAGGCTGGTGAGGACCGGATCCAGGTACAAGTCGGCCACCGTGTCGTTGGTGACCACGAGCGCCTGATTCCCTGGCAGCCAGTCGCGCAGTGGCTCCGCCCGCCCCAGTTGATCGGGGCCGATGCAAATCGGGTAGCTGCGCTCGCCCAGCGCCACATTCAGCCGGCGGCTGCGGCACTCAGTTGGGGTGCTCGTCATGGCAATAGTTGTCCAGGCCGTTGAGAATGTTGCGCAGGACATGGCCGATGGAGCCGCTGTCGGTATCCACGGTCAGGTGCGCGGTCTGTTGATACAGCAGCTCGCGTTCGGCTAGCAGCGCTTCGAGGCGTGCGCGGGGGTCTTTGGTCTGTAGCAGCGGGCGACGCTTGTTCTTGCCGGTGCGGCGCAGTTGCTCGTCCACCGAGGTGCGCAAATAGATCACGACGCCGCGCTCACGCAGGTGGCGGCGATTATCAGGATCAAGCACCGCACCGCCGCCGGTGGCAAGGACGCAAGCGTCCGAGCCGGTCAGGGCATCGATCACGACTTTCTCCCGCTGCCGGAATCCGGCTTCGCCTTCCACATCGAAGATGTGGGGGATGTCGACGCCCGTGCGCTCGCAAATGGCCTCATCACTGTCGAGAAACGCAAGCTCCAGCCGCCCGGCCAGGCGCCGTCCGATCGTGGATTTGCCGGCGCCCATGGGGCCTATGAGGAAAATGCGCTTCGATTGGGTCATGGTGGGGCCCGCACCTGGAAAGCCTTAAGCATAACGCCGGTGCGCCGGACCTTGAAGCCTGGCGCTCTGCTAAGGGGGGCGATCCCGGCAAGGGGGCCCGCCCGGGGAGGGGTGCCCCGGGCGGGCAAGCAGGCGCTTATCTGACGGCGTTGCCCGTCAGGCTCTCCTGGAGAATGCGTGGCGTGACGAAGATCAGCAGTTCACTGTTCTCGTCCACGGTGGAGCGATTGCGAAACAGCCAGCCGACGGCCGGTAGCGACCCCAAGAAAGGCACCCGGGCTTCCTGCTGCCGCCGCTCGCGCTCGTAGATGCCGCCGAGCACCACGGTCTCGCCATTATCGACAAGCACCTGCGTCGTGACGGATTGGGTGTCGATGCTGGGCACACCGGCGAAGACCTGGCCGACGGTATCCTGACTTACCTCGAGATCCATAATGATGCGATCGTCGGGCGTGATCTGCGGGGTCACGTCCAGCGCCAGGAGCGCCTCCTGAAATGACACGTTGGTGGCGCCACTGGCCGTCGCCTCCTGGTACGGGATCTCCACGCCCTGGCGGATGCTGGCCGTCCTTTGGTTGGAGGTGATCACCCGCGGGCTGGAGACAACCTCACCGCGGCCTTCGGTTTCCATGGCCGAGAGTTCCAGCTGCAATAGCCGGTCACCGATGCGCCCGACGGCGAGACCCACAGAGCCGGCCGGGTTATTCACGGGAAGGTCAACCAACAGGCCCTCGGCACCGTTTACCTCGAACCCGGTTGTCCCGTCCGCCAAGCCCCCGGGTCGGGTGCCCCCGGCGCGGAAACCGTCTTCGGAGCCGATATCGCCCGAACCACTGGCACCGAAGCGCACGCCGAGTTCGCGGCTGAAGTCGTCGTTGGCGATGACAATGCGCGACTCGATCAGCACCTGACGCACGGGGACGTCCAGCCGGTTGACCAGTGAGCGGATGTCGGACAGGTTCTCATCCGTATCGCGGACGATGAGCGTATTGGTCCGCTCATCGATGGTCACTTGTCCGCGGCCCGACAGCAGTGAGGTCTCCTCGGACCGGATCAGGCCGGCCAGATCCCTGGCGGTGGCGTAGTTCACCTCGAAGAACTCTGAGCGCAGTGTCGCCATTTCCTCAATTTCACGCCGGGATTCAAGCCGCTGACGTTCCCGGGCTGCCATTTGATCGGCGGGCCCCACCAGCATGACGTTGCCGCTGATACGCTTGTCCAGGCCCTTGGTCTGAAGAATGATATCCAGCGCCTGGTCCCAGGGGACGTTCTGCAGGCGCAGCGTGATGTTGCCCGTGACCGAGTCACTCACCACCAGGTTCATGCCCGTGAAATCGGCGATTAACTGCAGCACCGAGCGCACTTCAATATCCTGGAAGCTCAGGGACAGCCGCTCCCCGGTATATTCCGGCTCTTCCTCCTCGCGCGTTTCCTCGGTCACGGGCTGGAATTCCACGGTGAACTGTTTGCCCGCCTGATAGCCCATGTAGTCATAGTCTTCGCCCTCGATGGGCTGGATGCGCATGAGCGCGTCGCTGCCATCCTGGCGCGTTTCGATGGTCTCTACCGGCGTGGCGAAATCGACGACGTTCAGGCGTCGTTGCAGGTTGTCCGGCACGTCGGTGTCCCGGAAGCGTGCTTCGATGCGGCCGTCGGAACGCCGGAGGTCCACGGGGATGCGGGGATCACTCAGGTCGATAACGACCCGTCCGGTGCCGTCTGACCCACGCTGGAAGTCGATTGCCTCCAGTGCGCTGCCCTCCGGCGCGGTTTGCGGCTCGTCCCCACCCAGCATCTCCTGATCGGTTACCGCGTCGACCTCGGCCTGCCCCACCTCACCGGGGCCACCGCCGAGGAAGATATGGAGTGTATTGCCGTCGATGCGGGATTCGTAGCTTGTCATCTCGGAGAGATTCAGCACCACGCGGGTTCGCCCGTCGGCCTCGGCTGTGGACACCCCTTCGATGGCACCGACGCCAATGCGCTTGCTCCTCTCCGAGAGTTGGTTCCGCGTCTCGGGGAAGTCGAACGTGATCCGCGCTGGATCATCGATGGTAAAGCTGTTCGGCTCCCCGGGCGGGTTCTCCAACTCCAGCGAGATCTGGACCCGGTTGCCCGGCATGGTCGAGTAGCTGATACCTTGTAGTGCGTTCTCGGCCAGTACCTCGCCCGCCAGAAGTAGGCCGGCTGCCAGCCCAACCAGGCAGGTGCCTGCCCGGGCCAGCGTTACCGGCTGGCGGCTTGGCAAAGCGCCCTGCCGCCCTGCGCCCTGCTTTTCAACCGTCGTCATCGTCGTCGACTCCCTCTTCCTTATTCTCGTGTCGTCAGCGAGGCTTCCCGCTCGCGCCACCCGCCGCCCGGAGCCGGCGTCAGCTCCAGGACCTCTATGCGTTGTTCGGTGATGTGTTTGATCTCGCCGTGATTCTTGCCCAAGTAGTTGCCCTCCTGGACGCGATGAATCCGCCCGCTCGGATCCCGGACGAGTCCCCAGCGCGCACCGCCCTGCTCCAGGCTGCCAGCCATCCGCATCGAATCCAGCGGAAACTCCTCGAGGGGTTCGCGGGGGCGCTGCTGATCGGGCCGTGGACCGTCGTCGGCGGCCTGATTCCGTTCGTCATCCGATTGCGCAAAACTCAGCCGCTGGAACGGGTCGCGGATGTCTAAGTCGGGGTAACGATGGCTGCGCGCGGGCTCCGGCTCGGGTACCGGATCGAGCGCTGGCGCCGGGCGTTGGCGCGTTTCCTCGATGTAGGCTTCCAAATCGTCGGTATCGCGGTAGCAGCCGGCAAGCACCATGGCCGCCAAGGCCAGTAAGGCAACGCGCGCGCCGGTGGTTCTGACAACGGTGCGTTCAGCCATCAGTCGCCCTCCTCGTCGAGATACCAGTACGTCCGCGCTGTCGCGCGCATGGAGAGTTTTCCATTATCCCGGGCGTCGGCGATCTGGACGTCGTGCAGGGTGACAATCCGCGGCAGGTTCGCCACGCCGCTGACAAAGCGCCCGAACTGGTGGTAGTCGCCGCGCACTTCGATATCGATGGGCATTTCCGCGTAGAACTCGCGCTCGCTCGTGCGCCGCGGTCGGAAGAGCTTGAATTCAAGGCCGGCGGCGAGCCCGGTCTGGGAGATATCCACGAGTAGCCCGGCGACCTCGACCCGACTGGGTAGTTGCCGGAGCATCGCACCGAAGGATTCTTCCATTTGCTCGAGTTGCGCCTTGTAATCGTCGAGCGCAGCAGCCCGCAGCTGCCGGTGCTCGAATTGCGAGCGCAGTTCGTCTTCCTTGCCCTGGACGCGCTCGAGGTTGGCCTGCTGATCCTTCCAGTCGAAGTGCCAGCCGGCGCCGACGATGAGGGCAAAGGCGACGGCGATGACCACCGCCTTGGCGGCCCAAGGCCAAGTGCCGATCTCTTTGAGATCCAGTTCGTTCAGATTGATCTCGGAGAGATTCATTGCGTGCCCTCCCCATTATCCGTGTCGCTCGGCGGGTCCGTCTGACGGACCCGCAACGAGAAGTCGCTAAGGCGGCTACCCTCGCGATTGTCCACCTGGATCACTTCAAGGTCGGGGTCGGTAAGCCAGGGGGAGGCGTCGAGGCTTTCCATGTAACTGGAAACCCGAGCATTGGACTGCGCCACGCCGGTGAGTGTCAGTTTGGCGGAATTCTGCTGGAGGCTTTTCAGGTAAACCCCCTCGGGGATGCTGGTGGCAATCTCCTCGAACAGATGCACAATCTGCGGACGCCCGGCCTGCAGTTCCTCGATGACGTTCATGCGCGCGACCAGCTGCGCCCGGACGGTCTCGAGGTTCCTGATTTCCTCGATCTGTCGGTCCAGCTCGGCAATTTCCGTTTCCAGCATCTGGTTGCGGTGCTCGTGGTAGTCGACAAGGCCGGAAATATGCCAATGGCCGCCGTACCATACGGCAGCGGCAAGGGCTGCCGCGACGCCAAGCACAACGTAGAACTCCATCTGCCGTTGCTTCTTGAGCTCTTCGCGCCAGGGGAGAAGATTGATCCGAGTCATGCGTCAAAACTCCTCATGGCCAGGCCGGAGGCGATGATGAGCGCCGGGGCATCCTCACTGAGCCGCTCGGGCTTGATGTGGGAGGAGAGGGCCATGTTCGCAAAGGGGTTGGCCACCTGGGTTGGCACCCCGGTCTCTTGCTCAACCAGGCGATCCACGCCCGCAATGGCGGCGCAGCCTCCAGCCACCATGAGGGCGTCCACGCTGTTGTACTGGCTGGCACCATAGAAGAACTGCAAGGAGCGCACGACCTGCTGGGCCATGGCCTGCTTAAACGGCTCCATCACCTCTTCCTGGTATCCGTCCGGCAGCCCGCCATGGCGTTTCGCACGCCCCGCTTCCTCGAATGACACACCGTAGCGGCGCTGGATTTCCTCAGTGAGCTGACGGCCACCGAAGACCTGCTCCCGGGTGTAAATGATCTGCTGATTCTCCAGCACCGTGAGCGCGGTCATGGTGGCGCCGACATCGAGCAAGGCGACCCTCTGCTCATGCCCGCAGCCGGGCAGAGCGTCCGCCAGCAGCGCGAAGGCGGCCTCCGTGGCGTAGCTTTCAACGTCCATGATGCGGGGGGTAAGCCCTGCCGCCTCGCAGGCGTCCACACGGGTTTCCACATTGTCTGAGCGGGACGCCACCAGAAGCACGTCCACACTGTCCCCTTCGGCACTTGGGCCCAGGACCTGGAAATCCAGGTTGACCTCGTCGAGGGGGTAGGGGACGTACTGGTCCGCCTGGAGCTCGATCTGTGCTTCAAGCTCCTGCCCACTGAGATCCGACGGCATCGCGATCGTCTTGCTGATGGCGGCCGAGGTGGGCACTGCGAGCGCAGCCGCGCGGAGCTTGGTTCGGGATCGCTTGACCGCTGCCTTGATGGCCTCGGATACCGCGTCAATATCGGAGATGCTCTTCTCCACCACCGCGTTGGCCGGTAGGGGCTCGACCGCGTAGCTTTCGACACGCAGTCGCCCATCGTGACGCTTCAGCTCCAGCAGCTTCACCACCGTGGAACTGATGTCGATGCCCAGCAATGGTGGACTTTTCTTTCGAAAGGGGCCCACAACACTTCCTTATGGTTAGGTAAGTTATAGGAAAGGCGTGCTCTAGCAGATGCAGAGTTCGCCCTAACCACATATCAAACGTCAGAAAATTCAAAATGATCGTCTGATAGCACCACTCGTCCTTGAGGTTATAACGCTTTATACTCTGCGAAACCGAGACCACGTAGACACTATTGGAATGGAAACCATGCGCCGCTTTCCTCGCGTCCTTGCGTACGGTCTGGCGACCGTGCTCTCCCTTGCGCTTCTGGCCGCTGCCGGGGTGGCTGGGCTGTATTTGTATCTCTCGCCGCAGCTGCCTTCGGTCGAGTCACTGCGTGATGTCCGCTACCAGGAGCCGCTGCGGGTGTATTCCGGCGATGGCAAGCTCATTGCGCAGTTCGGCGAGAATCGCCGTGAGCCTGTGAGTTTTGATGCGATCCCCGAGCGCATGCAGCAGGCCTTCATCGCCTCCGAGGATGAGCGTTTCTTCACGCACCCTGGCGTCGACTACCAGGGACTCGCCCGTGCTGTGATCTACCTGGCTCGTCATCAGGAGATCGGGCCCGGCGGCAGCACGATCACCATGCAGGTCGCCCGTAACTTCTTTCTGAGCCGGGAACAGACCTACCTGCGCAAGCTCAATGAAATTCTGCTTGCGTTCAAGATCGAGCGGGAATTGGACAAAGAGCAGATCCTCGAGCTCTATCTCAACAAGATCTACCTTGGCCAGCGCGCTTACGGCATCGGCGCGGCCTCCCAGATCTATTACGGCACGACGCCTGACGAGCTTACCCTGGCCCAGACGGCCATGATTGCGGGGCTGCCCAAGGCGCCCTCGGCCTGGAATCCTGTGGTTAATGCGGAACGGGCGTTGCAGCGCCGGGCGTACGTGCTCCGGCGCATGCACGAGACCGGGGCGATCACCGCCGAGGAGATGGCGGAAGCCAGTACGCAGCCGATCACCGCCCATGTGCGGCGCGCCCGGCCGACGGTTGAGGCGCCTTATGTCGCCGAAATGGCGCGCGATCACGTCGTCGACATGGTTGGTGACGACGCCTATACAGGTGGTTACCGGGTGTATACCACCATCGATAGTCGGTTGCAGGAGTTGGCCAACGAGGCCTTGCGGCGCAATCTGATCGTCTACGATGAGCGTCACGGTTACCGTGGCCCCGAGGGGCGGATCGACCTGGATGCCGATAGTACGGAGTCAGTTTGGCGCGACGCCCTGGCGCCGCTGCGCACCCTCGGCGGTCTGCGCCCTGGCCTTGTCATCGACGTCGATGAGGTGGCCACTGTCTATTTGCGCAATGGTGATACCATCGAACTTGATCTCGAGGCGATGGCCTGGGCCCGTCCCTGGCTCTCCCAGTCGGCGGTCGGCGACCGGCCGGAAGCCGTGAGCGACGTTGTGTCGCCCGGAGACGTGGTGCGGGTGCGCAGAACCGACAATGGCTTGCGCTTGAGCCAGGTTCCGGAGGTGGAGGGCTCGCTGGTCAGCCTGTCTCCCCGCAGCGGGGCGGTACTGGCCCTGACTGGCGGGTTCGACTTCCGCAAGAGCCAGTTCAATCGGGCGATTCAGGCCGTGCGTCAGCCGGGCTCGGCATTCAAGCCGTTTATTTACTCCGCGGCCCTGGAAAACGGCTACACGCCTGCGAGCATCATCAACGACGCCCCGGTGGTGTTCCGCGACGACGCGCTGGAGAGCACCTGGCGCCCCGAGAACTACACCGGTCGGTTCTACGGCCCGACCCGTATGCGTGAAGCCCTGGCACAGTCCCGGAACCTGGTCTCAATCCGCGTGCTGCGGGACGTCGGTACCCGTTCCACGATCGACTACCTTGATCGCGTCGGCTTTCCGAGGCATCGGATGCCAAGCAATCTCTCTTTGGCGCTTGGGAGTGCAGGCGTCACACCCTGGGAGTTGACTGCCGGCTACGCGATTTTCGCCAATGGCGGCTATCGTGTTCATCCGTATTTCGTCGCCCGCGTCGAAGATGGCAGCGGACAGGTCATTCAGGCGGCCCAACCGACACTCGCCTGTGATCAGTGTGCGGAACTGGTTCGTGAGGAGGACATGCTGGACGCCGGTAACGTCGAGGAGACAGCGGTTCGTAACGAACAGGCGCGATTTGCACCGACTTACCGACCGGCAGAGCGGGTCATTTCGGCGCAAAACGCCTACCTTACCACCAGCATGCTGCAGGACGTCATCAACCGTGGCACCGGGCGGGCGGCACGGCGCCTTGATCGCGGCGATCTTGCCGGCAAAACCGGCAGTACCAATGAGCTTCAGGACGCCTGGTTTGCCGGCTACAACGGCAGTCTTGTGACCACCGCCTGGATCGGGTATGACCAATCCCGCTCCATGGGGCGTGGGGAGACCGGTGCCCGGGCGGCATTGCCCATGTGGATGGATTTTATGGCGCCGGCGCTTGAGGGCACGCCGGAAGAGACCTTGCGGCGGCCCGGTGGGCTGGTGACTGTGCGTATCGACCCCCGATCCGGACTGGTGACCGACTCGGGCAATCCGGATGCCATCTTTGAGACCTTCCGTTCGGACGAGGTGCCGGACCGGGACCCGGATGCGACCCGCAATGGCACCGGAGGGGGCCGTGATCGCGAGGAGTCGCCGTTGTTCTGATGGGCAGCGGCTTTGGTTCAAGCTCGGCCTAGCGGTATCCTAAATGGGAGGGGATGGAATTATGGCAAAGCAGGGAACCCCGCGCGATCAGCGCATGCGTCAGCGCTTGACGTTGGAAGCCGCCCGTATCATGGTCGACGAGGGCGTGCGTAACTACTACCAGGCGAAGCGCAAGGCGGCCGAGCGGCTGGGTGCGCCGGATACCCAGAACATGCCGCGAAACCGTGAGATCCAGGACGCCGTTATTGATTACCAGCGCCTGTTTCAGGGCGAGTCCCAGGCGGCGCGCTTACGAGAGCTGCGCGAAACGGCCTGCGCGGCCATGCGGTTTTTCGCACGCTTTCGGCCACGCCTGGTCGGCTCCGTGCTCGATGGCACCGCGGGGGAATGGTCGGACGTGAATCTGCACGTCTTCGCGGACACGCCCGAAGAGCTGGATGTGTTTCTGCTCGAGCACGGCATCCCGTTCGAGCCGGCGGAGCGGCGGCTACGTTTTAAACGCGATGAGTGGATGACGCTGCCGTCGTATCACTTCATGGCCGGTACCCATACCGTTGACCTAACCGTCTTCACAACCGACGGGCTGCGTCAGCCGCCTCTCAGCCAAGTGGATGGGCAGCCCATGGCCCGGGCCAACGTGCAGGCGGTGGAAGATTTGCTCGCCGGCGATGATGAATGGCCCTCGGCAACGCCGTTACCGAGTCTCTAGCCATAGACCATAGACCATAGACTGCTCTGCCTCAGGGAAGCGACTGTCCCGAGGCAGTGCGTCTCAGCGTTTATCGACCGGCATGTAGTCGCGTTTTGCGGCGCCGGTGTAGATCTGTCGGGGCCGGCCGATGCGCTGCTCCGGGTCAGTCACCATTTCCATCCACTGGGCGACCCAACCCGGTGTGCGCCCCAGGGCAAAGAGCACCGTGAAGAATGACATGGGAATGCCGAGTGCGCGGTAGATGAGCCCAGAGTAGAAATCCACGTTCGGGTAGAGCTTGCGCTCTACAAAGTAGCTGTCCTGCAAGGCAATCTCTTCGAGCCGGATGGCCAGCTCCAGTTGTGGATCGTTCGACACGCCCATTTCGTTAAGCACCTCGTAGCAGGTGTCCCGGATGATGGTCGCGCGCGGGTCGTAGTTCTTGTAAACGCGGTGGCCGAACCCCATGAGGCGGAATGGGTCGTCCTTGTTCTTGGCTTTATCGATGAATCTTGTCACCTTGCTGACGTCGCCAATCTCCTCGAGCATGCGCAGCACGGCCTCGTTGGCGCCGCCATGGGCCGGACCCCAGAGGGCCGCGCAGCCCGCCGCCATGGCGGCAAACGGGTTGGTGCCCGTGCTGCCCGCCAGGCGCACAGTGGATGTGCTGGCGTTTTGCTCGTGGTCGGCGTGCAGAATCAAGAGTTGATCCAGCGCCTTCTCGGCCACGGGATTGATCTCGTAGTGCTCGGAAGGCCGCGAGAACAGCATGTTGAGCAGGTTGCCACAGTAGCTCAGGTGGTTCTTGGGGTAGACGAACGGCTCGCCGACGAAGTGCTTGAACGCCGCGCCGGCAATGGTTGGCATCTTCGCGATAATGCGATGGGCGCACAGATCGCGACTCTCCTGGTCATTGACATCGATACCGCCGTGATAGAAGGCGGACAACGAACCCACCACCGCGGTCAGCATGGCCATCGGGTGCGCATTGTAGTGAAAGCTGTTGAAGAAGTTCTTCAGGCTTTCATTCACCATCGTGTGGCGCGTGATGGAATCGGTGAACGCGTCCAACTCGGGCTTGGTGGGCAATTCACCGTAGAGCAGCAGGTACGACACCTCGAGGAAGTTGCTGTGCTCCGCCAGCTGCTCAATCGGATAGCCGCGGTAGAGCAATGTTCCCTTGTCGCCGTCGATGAAGGTGATATCGCTACGGCAGCTCGCTGTGGAGGTGAAGGCGGGGTCGTACGTGAAGCAGCCGAGCTCGCCGTAGAGGTTCTTGATATCAACCGCCGTCGGGCCGTGCGTGCCTTCGCGCACCGGGAGTTCAACGCTCTTGCCGGTGGCGTTGTCTGTGAGCGTCACAGTGTGATTGGACATTGTGTTGACTCCTAAGTCTCTACGGGCCGTAGTCGCGTCTGCGCCAAAGGCAATGGAGCTACGCTGCGATGTCAGTCAGGGAGGTGTGAGAGCGCTTGCTCCAGTTCCCCTGCGAGCGGCATCCGCTAACCGGAGCCGCGGGCCTGGCCCCTGATCCTGATGTGCCGGGCGGGGCAGTAACCTTTGTTAAGAACATATTACAGTGTCCGGCACATGTTATAGCGACCGAACCGCGGAGATAGTAACAGCAAAGGGGGAAGCGGGGAAGAATGGGTGAAAAGTCAGAAAATCAAGCAATTTTCGAGGAAAATCGCGAAAGATTCGGGGAATGCGCGGCTAAAATCGTGATTCCGTCAACCCGCCGGGGCGTTATCGGTGCTGCAATGCGCAATCTACTCCGTGGGCAGCAGGGCTCCGGCGGCATCAACTGACAGCTGCCAGCGGCACAAGCAGCAGCGAGACAAGCGTCTCACTGCTTGGTTTTGCCGAGCCGCCCGTACTTCTGCTTGAAGCGGTCAACGCGCCCGCCGCTGCTGAGCACGCGCTGCTTGCCGGTGTAAAACGGATGGCTCTTGCTGGAGACTTCCACCTTCACCAGGGGGTACTCCTTGCCGTCCTCCCAGGTAATCGTGTCCTGGGTGCGGATGGTCGAGCGCGTCAGAAACGCGAAATCCGAGGCGATGTCCTGGAACACGACTTCGCGATAGTTCGGATGGATGTCCTTCTTCATGACCAGGCTACCTGCTGTATCGGTTCGGGCGACCCCGGGCCGCCCGGCGAGGGGGCGTTCATTTAAGGAGGCGGAGCATACCTCCCGAATGACGCAATGACAAGCGAGGGTCGCGCCGCCGGGGGTGATCGCGAGTCTCTCCCGGGTTGCTCATTGTCAGGATGAGGCGGGCATGGGTCTCAATCAGCGCTTCTTGAATGGGAGGATTTGGGCCTGTGGCAGTCCTGACGTCGTTCGACCCGTCCAGCGCTTGCCCAGGTATTCAAGCTGTGCGAGGAGTCCGCGCTCACTGTAGACAGAGTCCCACATCATCCGCGACAGGCGCATACAAGCCACCAGCGGGTCGCTGTCGCGGGATCGGACCCGGTCGATGCGCCACTGCAGCCGTTGAAGTCGCTCCCGGCGTTCGGGTGGGGCGGCGGCGATTGCGGCGGCGATCACGGCACGGCGGCGGGCCTCGAAGGCCGCCGGATCCCGAACGGCCAGTTCCCGCCACTCGTCAAAGCTTGGGTACGTCATGCCTCGCGCTGCCAAGCCGACCTCCCCGAGTGAGCATGAGCCGGAACTATATGTGTCTGACCACTAGTCTAGCAGGATGCTGAAAAACGCCATGTTGGCCCTCTTTCAGCTCGTTGCACCGCGGCGCATGTCCTTGACTTGCCAGTGTTCTGAACGAAGCGTGCGTGCAATAATCGCGCGCCCCGGGAGGACTCGTTCCGCATCGCGGGAAGATTGCGTAGGATTGAGGGCCGTGGCTCGCCCACATGAAATCTCATCGAATGGGGGAAGCGGTGACTAGCGCCTTACGGGCTGTCCTGGCAGCGTGTGTCGGGGCTTTCATAATGGCGGAGCACGTCGCGGCAGATTGGTGGGAGCCGCAGCCTTTCCGGCAGGCTGCTATCGATGGCCGGCAGTTCAGCTATAACGCCGAGAGTTTCTTGCACCGATTCACGTTCGAGCCCGCGCCCGCGCTTGGAAGCCGAGGATGGCCGCTGCCGGATGGCATATTCGGAACCGGAGGCAGCACCCGCAGTGACGAACTGTATACACGCCAGCAAATCCAGCTCACGGCCGATTTTGACGGGTCCGGCTACTTTCGCTACCGGTTCAGGCGGTTCGAAGATTTCGACGGCCGTTACGATAGCAACCTCGTCGGCTTCGGTGCGACGCTTGCCAATGGCTGGATGGCATCGCTCTACGGCGACGTCGAGGGGGCCAAGGAGACCATCGACGTCCGCTTTGACCTGGCCTGGGGTGACGGCGCCGGCAACCGCTTCCATGCTGCCATTGTGGCGCCGGACACACTGTTCAACGACAAGCAGCGGGAGGCCCGCTTTGACCGTCAGCCCTACACTTTTTACGTGGCAGGCGCCCGACGGTTGGGCAACGCCGTGGCATACGGCTTCGCCAACTACAATGACCCGGTTCGCCTCAACGATAACGTGCGCGATTTCAGCTACCGCTACGAGCAAGGGCGCGGCGGTGTCGGTCTCGACGTCCCGATTGCGCCGCGCTGGGAGAGCAGTGTCGAGGTGGAAGGCCTTTACACGACACGGCGGCTGGATGATCGCGGTGGAGAGGAGGTTCCGGATCAGCGCCTGCGCCGTCGCCATAATCAGGTCACCGGTGAGCTTCGCCATGGCTATGGCCCGGCCACTGATCTCTGGGGTGGTGTGCGCTATTTCCGCCTCATGGAGCGCGACCGGGGGGCTGCGGGGGATCCGCTGGATCGCCATGAACGCCGCGAGCGTATGGTCTATGGTGGGGTCACCTGGCGCTTTAATGAGCGCATGCAATTCGCCCCGGGCGTTTT
>NZ_SKOG01000061.1 GCF_007120195.1 Aquisalimonas sp. | reverse complement strand
GGATGGCCTGAACGAATCTGTACTAAATTGGTCCGATTTCGTGTACACTGGCGCCATGATACGCATCAATCGCGAAACGGATTACGCCACCGCAGTGCTCGGGCTCATGGCCAGTTGCCCGAGAGATCGCTACAGTGCGGCCTGGTTGGCTGAACAACGAGGCTTGCCGCAGGCAATGGTCAGCAAGATCCTCAAGCAACTGGTTCGGGCGCGGTTGCTCGAATCCCATCGCGGTTCGAAGGGCGGCTACAGTCTCGCACGATCGGCGGAAGAGATCTCCATCGCCCAGGTGGTGCGGGCAATTGAGGGCCCGATTGCGCTGACCGACTGTATCGAGGGCGGGGGTGCCGCCTGTCAGTACAGCCCTTATTGCGCGGTCAGCAGTAACTGGTCGCGCATTAACGATGCCTTCTACCAGGCGCTGGAAGGAGTGAGCATCAAGGACATGAGTGAACCATTATCTCCTGAGCATCCGAGCCTGCGGGGGATCGACATCCGGATTAAATCGGCAGTCAGCTGAGCGGAGCGTATACATGTCTGCAAGCAATGAAACAATCGAGCGGCTTACCCGCAGGGGCTACGAGTACGGTTTTGTGACCGACATCGAGCAGGAATATGCCCCTGCAGGTCTGAACGAGGACATCGTTCGGTTCATCTCGGCCAAAAAGGAAGAGCCGGAGTGGATGCTCGAATGGCGGCTGGAAGCTTATCGTGGCTGGCTCGAGATGTCCCATCCGAACTGGCAGAAGGTGCGGGTTCCACCCATCGATTTCCAGGCCATCTCGTATTATGCCGCGCCCAAGAAGCGGCCTGGGAGCCTCGACGAGGTGGACCCGAAGCTCCTGGAGACATACGAGAAGCTGGGCATTCCCATGCACGAGCGCGAGGCACTGGCCGGTGTCGAGCGTCCCGCGGGGGAAAGGCCGGATGTGGCCGTCGACGCCGTATTCGACTCCGTCTCCGTGGGCACCACGTACCAGGGCAAGCTCATGGAACAGGGTATTATCTTCTGCTCCATGTCCGAGGCGGTGCGGGACCATCCGGAACTGGTGAAGAAGTACCTGGGGACGGTGGTGCCACGCAAGGACAACTTTTTCGCAGCGCTGAACTCCGCGGTGTTCTCGGATGGCTCCTTCGTCTATATCCCCAAGGGCGTGAAATGCCCCATGGAGCTGTCCACCTATTTCCGCATCAACGCGGGCCATACCGGGCAGTTCGAGCGCACGCTCATTATCGCCGAGGAGGGCGCGTCGGTCTCCTACCTGGAGGGCTGCACCGCACCCATGCGTGATGAAAATCAGCTCCATGCCGCGGTGGTCGAGCTGGTGGCCCTGGACGACGCCGAAATCAAATACTCCACGGTGCAGAACTGGTACCCGGGCGATGAGAATGGCGTGGGCGGCATTCTTAATTTCGTCACCAAGCGCGGCCTATGCGCCGGGAAGCGCTCGAAGATCTCCTGGACGCAGGTGGAGACGGGCTCGGCGATTACCTGGAAGTATCCCAGCTGCGTGCTCAAAGGCGACGATTCCGTGGGCGAGTTTTACTCCGTGGCGGTGACCCGCAACCGCCAGCAGGCCGATACCGGCACCAAGATGATCCACATGGGCAAGAACACCAAGAGCACCATCGTCGCCAAGGGGATCTCGGCTGGCGAGGCGGACCAGACCTACAGGGGGCTGGTGCGGGTGAATCCGACGGCATCGGGGGCGCGCAACTATTCGCAGTGCGATTCCATGCTGATCGGCGACAAGTGCGGGGCGCACACCTTTCCGTACATCGACATCCAGCACCCCAGTGCCCAGGTGGAGCACGAGGCCACGACGTCGAAGATCAGCGACGAGCAGATGTTCTACTGCACCCAGCGAGGTATCGGTGCCGAAGAAGCGGTCTCATTGATCGTCAACGGCTTCTGCAAGGACGTCTTCAGGACACTGCCCATGGAGTTCGCTGTGGAAGCGCAAAAGCTGCTTGAGGTCACGCTCGAAGACAGCGTCGGCTAAGGCCTCTTTCACCTGCAAACGCATGCCCGGCCCGTGGCTGGTCGGGCCCTAGGGAACAGCTAAGACTTTGGAGTTCGGAAATGGCATTGCTCGAAATTCGCAATCTGCATGCGGCCGTCGAGGGGGAGGAGATCCTAAGGGGCATCGATCTCACCCTGGATACCGGTGAGGTTCACGCCATCATGGGGCCGAACGGCTCCGGCAAGAGCACACTGGCCAAGGTGATCGCCGGCGATGCCGGCTACGAAGTCACCCAGGGCGAGGTTCTGGTGGACGGCGTGGATATCCTCGAGCTGGAGCCCGAGGAGCGGGCCCGCGCAGGGGTTTTTATGGGTTTCCAGTACCCCGTGGAGATCCCGGGCGTGTCCAACACCTACTTCCTCAAGGCGGCGGCCAACGCCATTCGCAAGCACCGGGGCGAGCCGGAAGTGGACGCCATGCAGTTTCTCAAGCACGTGCGCGAGCGCATGGAACTGGTGCAGATGGATGAATCCCTGCTCAAGCGGCCGGTCAACGAGGGCTTCTCCGGCGGCGAAAAGAAGCGCAACGAGATCTTTCACATGGCGGTGCTGGAGCCGCGGCTCGCGATTCTCGACGAGACCGACTCCGGGCTGGACATCGACGCCCTGCGCACGGTGGCCCATGGCGTCAACTCCCTGCGTTCGGATGAGCGTGGCTTTCTGCTTATTACCCATTACCAGCGGCTTCTGAACTACATCGTGCCGGATAAGGTGCACGTCATGGTCCAGGGGCGCATCGTGAAGTCCGGTGACAAGCAACTGGCCGTCGAGCTGGAAGAGTCCGGGTATGCGCTGTTCGAGGAAGGCGCGGCAGCCTGAGCCAACGTCCAGCAAATGGGGTAAACAATGGAAGCAGTTGCAGAACAGAAAAGCGTCTACCTGCAGGATTTTCAGCGCCGGGACCGCTCCGCAGAGCCGGCCTGGTGGGAAACCCGCCGCGAGGCAGCCATGCAGCGCTTCGAGGCGAACGGGTTTCCGACGCGCAAGGTTGAAGCGTGGAAGCAGACACGCCTGGCGCATGTCACCCAGGAGCATTTCCAGCCCGCGCACTCGCCCGGAACGCTTGGCAGTGAAATGCACAACCGCCTCGCCGTGGTGGAAGACGCGGTGCGCATCGTTTTTGTCGACGGTATTCTCGACACCGAGCGCTCCGAGCTGGAGCGCCTGCCGGATGGTCTGAGGGTACGTTCACTGGCCGATGCCCTGGGCGAAGAGGGCGGTGTCGCCGAGAGCCATCTCGCCCGCCATGCCGATGCCGAGGCGCATCCGTTCATTGCTCTGAACACTGCATTATCCACCCAGGGGGTGGTGATCGAAGTCGGCAGCGGTGCGGCCCCCCAGCAGCCCATCGAGCTCGTCCATGTGATGACCGCGGACACCGGCAGCGTGGCCTCCTGGCCCCGGGTCTTGATCCACGGAGCCACCAGCTCCGAGTTCACGGTGGTGCAGCGTTACATGGGCGCTGATGGTGCGGCCTATTTGACGGCGCCGGTGACCGAGATCATCGGTGAGGCCAACAGCCATATCGGCTTTTACCAGTACGTCGAAGAGGGCGATCAGGGCGCGCACCTGGGTGTTATCCATGCCACCCTGGACCGTGATGCCCAACTCACCGGGCACGCCCTGCATGCGGGTGGTCGGACAGTGCGTACTGACCTGTACGCCAATCTGGATGGGCCCGGTTGCTCGGTCAATCTCAACGGTTTGTACCTCCTGAAGAGCGGCGAGTTCGCGGACTTCCACACCTGGACGCGGCATCACGCGGACCATTGCACCAGCCAGCAGCGCTTCAAGGGGGTGCTCGATGGCAAATCCGAGGCGGTGTTCGATGGCCTGATCCACGTGGCCAGGGACGCCCAGAAGACCGACGCCGAGCAGGAGAACCGTAATCTGTTGCTCAGCCCCAAGGCTCTGGCGCACTCCAACCCGCGGCTGGAAATCTATGCCGACGACGTCAAGTGCGGCCACGGCTCCACGGTCGGACAGCTGGACGAAGCGGCGGTGTTCTACCTGCGTTCGCGCGGCGTCTCGGAGGACGAAGCGCGGGGCATACTCACTTTCGCCTTCGCCAACGAGATGCTGGAGCCAGTGAGCCTGCCCTCCTTGCGGGATTACGAACGCGAGGCGCTGCTCTCCCTGCTCCCGGGGGAGGAGGCCGTGAGGAAACTGCTATGAGTCATCTCGACCCTGTGGTCACTGGCGACACCGGGCTGGACGTCGAAGCGATCCGCGCCCAGTTCCCGATTCTGCACCAGGAGATCAACGGTAAGCCCTTGGTTTATCTGGATAACGGCGCAACGGCCCAGAAACCGGCAGTGGTCATCGACGCCGTAAGCCACTGTTATCGCAGTTACTACGCCAACATTCACCGCGGGGTTCACGACCTCTCGCAGCGTTCGACCACGGCCTTTGAGGGCGTACGCGGCACGGTTCAGCGCTTTCTGAATGCGCCGTCGCAGGAGGAGGTCATCTTCACCCGCGGCACCACCGAAGGCATCAATCTGGTGGCCAACAGTTTCGTGCGGCCGAACCTCAGCGCCGGCGACGAGATACTTGTCACAGGCATGGAGCACCACTCCAATATTGTGCCTTGGCAGCTGCTCTGCGAGGCTACAGGCGCGAAGCTGGTGGTGGTGCCGTTCTCAGACGCCGGCGAGATCGATCTCGGCGACGTCACCGCACGCATCAATGCGCGCACGAAGCTCGTGAGCGTGATTCATGTCTCCAATGCACTCGGAACCATTAACCCGGTGGCGGAGATTGCGCGTTTGGCCCACGAGCGTGATGTGCCCGTCTTGCTGGATGGCGCCCAGTCCGCGCCTCATATGCCGGTGGATGTGCAGTCCCTGGGTTGCGATTTCTATGTGTTCTCAGGGCACAAGACCTACGGCCCCAGCGGTGTGGGCGTACTCTGGGGGCGCTATGCGCTGCTCGAGAGCATGCCGCCCTGGCACGGTGGCGGCGACATGATCAAGACCGTGAGCTTCGAGGGAACCGAATTCGCCGAGCCGCCCCAGCGTTTCGAGGCGGGAACGCCGAACATCGCCGGCGTGATCGGCCTTGGCGTCGCGCTGGACTGGCTCATGGGGCTCGGGTTGGACCGGATCGCCGCCCATGAGGCGGACCTGCTCGCCTATGCCCACGAGCAAGTGGGCGCGATGGACGGTGTGCGCATTATCGGCAATGCCCGTCACAAGGCGGGGGCCCTGTCCTTCGTCATGAACGAGGCGCACCCTCACGATATTGGCACCATCCTGGATAACGACGGCATCGCCATCCGCTCCGGCCACCACTGCGCCCAGCCCGTGATGCAGCGCTACGGCATACCGGCCACAGCCCGGGCTTCGTTCGGTGTGTACAACACCCGCGCGGAAGTGGACCGGCTGGTGGCATCCATCGACAAGGTGAAACGCCTGTTCGCCTAGTGTCCTGTAACCGAAATGCGTTATCTTTTGAGCTGCCTGTCCGGCCGTGGAGCAAGGCGCGGCTCGCAGCCAATGGCCGTCGCCCTTGGCAAGAGGCGCAACACCGCTCCGCGGCCGGACAGGCGCTCTCGGAGGGCTTGCCGGTGCGCCTCCAAGGCGGTGTTACCGGTTCTCGCCGTAGGGTCCACTACGCCTTCGGCCCGGCGCCTAGCCTCGAAGGCGCACCGACAAGCAAAAGACAACGCATTTCGGATACAGGACACTAGGGAACGGTCAAAACAGTCGCGATGGCGGACGAACTCCTTCAGCTCTACCAAGATGTGGTCCTGGAGCACAATCGACGGCCGCGAAACTTCGTGGCCGTTGTCCCCGCGACCCATCATGCACACGGCTACAACCCCCTGTGCGGCGACAGCATTGAGTTGACCTTGGATGTTCGTGAGGGCGTGATCGCTGCGATCGGTTTCCAGGGCGAGAGCTGCGCGATTGCAACTGCGTCGGCCTCGTTGCTCACGACGGCGCTTGAAGGGGCCAGTGTGGACGAGGCCGTTTGTCTAATGACGGCGTTCCGGGACGCGCTTGCCGGCCGTTCCTCCCCGGTGCCAGCGGAGCTCAAGCCTTTGCTTGCCGTGCGTCGGTTCTCCTCGCGCATCAAGTGCGCCAGTCTGCCGTGGGCGTCGCTAGAGGCCGCTCTCGCCGGCGAGTCCCGGACGGGGGCAGCCACCACCGAGGGCGCCCGACAGAGGTCGTAGCGTGCGGCTGGCGACCCGGGCAGTTCACCGCACAGCAAGGGCCTGTGTCAGGCGAGCGTGTCGCTTGCTGAAACCGGCCGGTCGACGAAGGGGCAGCCTCGCCAGTCTGTTGCGGAAAAACCGTGACGCAGTCGCTGTGGAGTGCCGGCGCTTTTGGTAGGCTATGCCATCCTGCGCTCACTGTAGTTCGATCGATGCCCCTGTTGCCTGTCACCGCCGAATCCCCGATACGCGCACGTCAGCGGCGTGGGCATGGCATCGGGCTTGCTGCCTGCGTCGCGATCCTGGCGGGGGCCTACGGGCTCGAGTGGATCGTGGGGATGGAACCCTGCCCATTGTGTATCGTGCAGCGCTTAGTGTTTGTCGCGCTGGCGGTGACCTTCCTGCTCGGGTATGTCCATGCTGCCTCGGGGTGGGGCCGGTTTGTCCACGGCGGCTTGGTCGCCGGTTTGGCCGCGCTCGGCGCGGCGGTCGCCAGCCGTCACCTCTGGTTGCAGAGCCTGCCACCGGAGGAGGTTCCGGCCTGTGGGCCGGGGCTGGATTACATGTTGGGGGCGTTTCCGTTGACGGAAACCGTTTCCATGCTGCTGGCCGGGTCAGGCGAGTGTGCGGAGGTTCACACGATCATGGGTGTGACGCTTCCGGCCTGGACCCTGGCCGGTTACATTCTCCTCGGCCTGTGGGCGCTGTGGATCTGCCGTCGACCGGGATAGGCCCGTGGCGCTAACCCGCGCTGCAGGCCCGGGCCGCCCCGGCGTTACCTGCGGATGAACAATGTCGCGCAAGCATTCGAGGAAAAGGGGGAACAGCCGCAACCGGCCGAGGCCGCGTTGGAGGCGTGTACTGCTTGTCGCACTTGTGCTGAGTCTCGTGGCGACACTCGCCTATGGTGCCTGGCTCGATCACAACGTCCGCTCGCAGTTCGAGGGCAAACGCTGGTCCATTCCCGCAACGGTGTACGCGCGGCCCCTTGAGCTCTACGCTGGGCGCGCGCTCACCCCCGACCAGTTGCTAACCGAGCTCGAGGCCGCGGGTTACCGCGAGATCCCGGCGGCGGACCGCCCCGGCAGCTGGTCCCGCAATGGCAATGCCGTGCGCCTGACCACTCGTGCATTCGATCACTGGGATGGGCACGAGCCCTCGGTCAGTCTGGAAGTGCGGTTTGGTGATGGCCACATACAGTCGTTGCAGCGGCCCGGTTCGGCGCACGCACCGAGCCTTGCGCGCGTGGATCCCGCCCAGATCGGTGCGATTGCACCGACGCGCAGGGAAGACCGCTTGCTCGTGCAGCTCGATGATGTGCCGGTCACATTGATTGGCGGTTTGCTGGCCGTGGAAGACCGGCAGTTCCACCGCCATCACGGACTCTCCCCATCGGGGATTGCACGCGCTGCTGTCGCCAACATCCGCGCCGGCCGGATCGTTCAGGGGGGTAGCACCCTGACCCAGCAACTGGTGAAAAATTTCTACCTCACCGGCGAGCAGACCCTCTCGCGCAAGCTCAACGAAGCGATCATGGCAGTCTTGCTGGAGCTGCGCTACGACAAGCGCGATATCCTGGAGACCTACCTCAACGAAGTCTTCCTCGCTCAGGACGCCGACCGCGCTATCCATGGCTTTGGTCTTGCCGCGCCGTACTTCTTCGGTGAACCCCTGGCGGACCTCCCGGTGGAGCACCAGGCGCTGCTGATTGCCATGGTCAAAGGGCCATCCTATTACAATCCGCACCGTCATCCGCAACGGGCACGGGAGCGGCGCAACCTCGTCCTGCGTGTCATGGCCGAGAGTGGGGTGTTGGGGGAGGACGAGGCTCGGGCTGCCCAGGAGCAGCCGTTGGGTCTCATCTCGCGACACAGCGCGCCGCGCCATAACTACCCGGCATTCATGGACCTGGTCCAGCGACACTTGCAACGGGACTATCGCCGTGAGGATTTACAGACCGAGGGGCTGCGGGTGTTCAGCACGCTGTCGCCGCTGGCGCAGTCGGCCGCCGAGCAGGCCGCTAAGGCCCGGCTCGCAGGGCAGTCTGACGCCCTGGAGCTGGGCGTGGTGACCTTGGAGGTGGATTCCGGTGAGGTCACGGCCTTGATAGGCGGGCGGGACGCGCAGTTTGCAGGCTTCAACAGGGCCCTCGACGCGAAGCGCCCGGTGGGGTCGCTCATCAAGCCGGCGGTCTACCTGGCTGCGCTGGAGCGCCCCGCCAGATGGGGTCTGGGCAGCCTGTTGGATGACTCCCCGATCGAGCTGGAGGATGAACAGGGCAAGGTCTGGAGTCCGCGCAATTTCGACGAGACGCATCGCGGCGACGTGCTGCTGGTCGACGCCCTGGCCCACTCCCATAACGTACCCACCGTTCGCTTGGGCATGGATGTGGGCGTGACCGCCGTGACCGATGTCGTCCGCCGCCTGGGGCAGGTCGCGCCGCGGCGGGCCTATCCCTCTTATCTGTTGGGGACCGCGGAGCTCTCACCCCTGGAGGTGGCGCAAATGTATCAGGTGTTCGCCGCTGAGGGCTTTCGGGTGCCGCTGCGTTCCGTGCGCGCGGTCAGCGACGGCCAGGGCGCCCCCCTGAAGCGCTACCGGCTGGCGACGGAACGGGTGGTGGCGCCGGAGTCCGTGTACCTGCTCAATTACGCGCTGCAGCGAGCCATGCGGGAAGGCACCGGCAGCATTGCCTACAGTGTATTGCCTCGCAGCCTGGCGCTGGCCGGCAAAACGGGGACGACGAATGACTATCGTGACAGCTGGTTCGCCGGTTACAGCGGTGACACGCTTGGGGTCGTCTGGCTGGGGCGCGATGATTACGGGACGATCGGGCTGACCGGTGCGACGGGCGCTTTGGGCGTGTGGGCGGAGACCCTGGCGCAACTGAGTGCCCGTGGGTTCAACCCCGCCCGGCCGCAGGACGTCGAGCGCGTTTGGATCGACCGCGACACCGGGAAGCGCAGCCATGATCGCTGTGATGGTGCCGTGGAATTGCCGTACGTGGTCGGCCATGAACCGGAGCGCTGGACGGAGTGCGGTCGGCGCGAGCACGAGCGCGGGGATGAGTCCGACGGCAGTTGGTTGAGGAGGTGGTTTCAGTGACAGGGGCCAGGTGTGCCGTACAGGGGGTCCTGGTTGCACTCGTCGTGTTACTGGCCGGTTGCGCCGCCCTCCAGGAGCGGGATCGGGTAGAGCCGGACGATGTGCCCTCGGAGGAGCCGGGCGCAACGATCCCGGATGATGCGCAGGCACCGGCATGGGAGGCGGCCGTGCGCGACCTCATGGCCGAGGCCCAGCAGGCCTCGGACGACGGCGATCACGAACGCGCCGGGGCGCTGCTGGAACGGGCGCTGCGGATTGCGCCGGAAAACGCGGTGCTCTGGCACAATCTTGCCGTCGTGCGTTACCGCGAAGACGCCCTCGATCAGGCCGAGAGCATGGCTCAGCGGTCTGTCAGTTATGCGGGTGACAACATCGAACTCCAGCGGCGGAACTGGGAGATCATCGCCGTGAGCCGGTATCTGCGCGGCGATGAGGACGGCGCTGACGCGGCGCGCCGTCGCGCTGAAGGCCTGCAGGAGGCGGGCGGTGAGTGAGACGGACCATCATCTCGGCCCGGATGGAGCGCTGGCCGGGGCACTGCCCGGCTTTCAGCCCCGCGCCGAGCAGCAGGCCCTTGCCCGGGGGGTGGCGCAGGCCCTCGATGCCGGCGAGACCCTGATCGCCGAGGCGGGCACGGGGACGGGCAAGACATTCGCCTACCTCCTGCCGGCGTTGCTCTCGGGCAAGCGCGTGATCGTGTCCACCGGCACAAAGACCCTGCAAGATCAGCTGTACCAGAAGGATCTGCCGCTACTGCGCAATGCTCTGGATCTGCCCGTGCGCACCGCACTGCTGAAGGGGCGCACGAACTATCTCTGCCTTCACCGCATGGACATGGCCGAAGTGGATGCGCGCTTCGATCGGCCGGGTGCCGCAGGGCAGCTGCAAGCGATTCGCCAATGGTCGACGCTCACCCGCTCTGGCGATACCTCCGAGCTCGCCGACGTCCCGAATGATGCGCCCATTTGGGGGCGAGCCACGTCTACCGCCGACAACTGCCTCGGCCAGGACTGCCCCCGGTTCGATGACTGCTTTCTGATGGCCGCCCGGCGCCGTGCACAGGAGGCGGAGCTGCTGGTGGTCAATCATCACCTCCTGCTGGCCGACATGGCCCTCAAGGAGGGTGGCTTCGGTGAGGTCCTGCCCACCGCGGACGCGTATGTGCTCGACGAAGCCCATCAGCTGCCGGATGTGGCGGCCCAGTTCTTCGGGCTGTCCATCAGCAGCCGCCAGTTTGAGGAGCTCATTCGCGATACCCACGCACAGTACCTGCGTGAGGCGGGGGATCAGCCGGCGCTGCTCGATGAGCTGGATCGCCTGCGCAAGGCAATGCAGGACTTCCGGCTGGTGTTGGGCGGTGCCGGGCAACGGGCGGCATGGAGTACCCTGGCCGCGGACCCGCAGGTCGTCGACGCCATGGCCTGCCTGCGCACGGTGACCGAGGGCCTGGCCGCACTCCTCGAGACGCTGGCGGAGCGGGGTCGGGGGCTTGAGAATTGTCACCGGCGTGCCGGCGATATGGCCACGCTGCTGCAGCGCTTCAACGACGCCGAGGCCGGCGCGTTCGTGCAGTGGTACGAGACCTACGCCCAGGCGTTCATTCTGCGTCTCACACCCCTGGACGTGGGTGAACAATTCCAGGCCCGCATGAACCGCCATCCCGCGGCCTGGGTGTTCACGTCGGCGACGTTATCCGTCAATGCGCGCTTTGACCATTTCAGTGCGCGCCTGGGGATTGGCGAAGAGGCTCGGACCCTGCGCGTGGATAGCCCCTTTGATTACGCCAACAACGCGTTGTTATACGCCCCCTCCGGGATGCCTGAACCCAGTAGCCCGGCCTATCTGGAGGCCTTTCTCAAGCGTGCCGAGGACGTTATCCGGGCCAGTGGTGGGCGGGCGTTTGTGCTCTTCACCAGCCATCGGGCCCTGCACGAAGCGGCCGAGGTATTCCGTGAGGACCTGGGCTATCCGGTCTTCGTGCAGGGGGATGCCTCTCAGAACCTCTTGCTCGAGCGCTTCCGCGAAGCGGGTAATGGGGTCCTGCTGGGAACCAACAGCTTCTGGGAAGGGGTGGACGTCAAGGGGCCCGCCCTGTCCGCCGTGATCATCGACCGCCTGCCCTTTGCATCGCCGTCCGATCCGGTGATTCAGGCGCGCATCGACTTTCTGCGCCGCCAGCAGGGTAACCCGTTTCGCGACTACCAGTTGCCCCAGGCGGTGATCGCCCTGCGCCAGGGTGTCGGCCGCCTGATTCGTGACCAGGCCGACTATGGTGTGCTGATGATCGGCGATCCGCGACTCACCGGGCGCTCCTACGGCAAGCAGTTCCTCAACAGCCTCCCGCCCATGAGCCGCACGCGGGACATTGAGGTGGTCCGGGCCTTTTTCGGGCATGCCTGAGGCGCTTGCGGGCGCATGGCGCACGTCGAATAGCCGGGCATCAGGCGTTGTAAACCACCCGACCCAGACGGGAGACGTCGTAGCCACCCATCGCGCCGGCCCGGGCCTGTAGCCTGTCGGATGCAGCGAACGCCATCAGCCGCTGGATGGGTGGGGTAAAGTAACTGCGCCGGCGCATGGCCAGGTCGAAGTGCTCCACGTGCAGTGGAATGAATTCCAGTGCGTGCCGCGTGGCCGCGGCTTCCACGGCGAGGCCGGTGTCGGCCTCGCCCTCACGCACCGCCAGCGCCAGGTCGTCTTCGCTCAGAGATGGATGGCGGGCGAAGTGCAGCGCCTGTGCGCATCGACCCGCGCGCGTGCTCTCCGGCGGCGAGCAGCAGCGCCTCGCGTTGGCCCGGGCCTGGGCGCTGCGCCCGGACCGGAATCCAGGTGCGTATGCTGGCCGTAGGCAGCGGTCAGGCCCTGGAAATCGGCCGCCGCGGCGACGCCGACGCCTTACTGGTTCACGATCGGCAGGCCGAAGAGGCTCTTGTCGACGCCAGTTATGCCGAGGAGCGCCGGGATGTCATGGACAACCACTTCGTCGTCATCGGTCCGGCTGCCGACCCAGCGGACGTCCGTGGCGCCGAGTCCGTCATCGACGCGCTCCGGCGCATTGCCGAACAGCAAGCGGTGTTCGTCTCCAGGGGGGATGACAGCGGTACACATCGGGCCGAGCGCCGATTCTGGGGCGACACCGAGGTGACCCCGGGCGGCCCCTGGTATCGCGAGCTTGGCAGCGGAATGGGGCAGACGCTGAATACCGCCGCCGCCATGGACGCCTATGTGCTCTCCGACCGCGCCACCTGGGCCACCTTCGAGAATCGTCAACGGTTACAGGTGCTCTATGAGGGTGACGATGAACTCGTGAATCAGTACGGCAGCATTCTGCTCAGCAAGGCGCAGCACCCACACCTGCGCCATGACAAGGCCAGGCAATGGCACGCGTGGCTGACATCGGAAGACGGACAGCGTGCCATTGCGCAGTACACTGTTGGCGGGGAGCAGTTATTCGTACCCAATGCCCGGTAAGGGTTGGGAATGAGGGCACTGAAGGGACGTCCAGACGCGCGCGCAGACGCCCGCCCTGATGCAGGAATCCGCCTTATCGCACCATCTGCTCATCACGCAGTTCCTGCACTCTCTCGCGCAGCACGAACTTCTGGATTTTTCCTGTGGATGTCTTGGGCAGATCGTCAAAGAGCACGTGGCGCGGGATCTTGAAGCCGGCCAGCCGCTCGCGGCAGAAGGCGACGATGTCCTTGGCGCTTGGCGCCCCCACGTCCGGGCGCAGCGCGATGACGGCGCACGGGGTTTCGCCCCAGCGTTCGCTGGGCGCGGCGACTACGGCGCACTCCAGCACCGCAGGATGGTTGTACAGAGCGTCCTCCACCTCAATGGTGGAGATGTTTTCCCCGCCGGAGATGATGACGTCCTTGGCCCGGTCGCGGATTTCCAGGTAACCGTCCGGATGCCAGACAGCGAGATCTCCGGTGTGATACCAGCCGCCCCGGAACGCCTCCGCCGTGGCGGTGGGGTTTTTGAGATAGCCAGTCATAACGGAATTCCCACGGACCATGATCTCGCCCATGGTCTCGCCGTCCATGGGGACGGGTTCGAGCGTGTCGGCGTCCGCGACAATGCTCTCCTCAATGCTCAGGTAACGCACGCCCTGGCGTGCTGCACGGCGGGCTTGTTCCTCCAACGGCAGAGTATCCCAGGCCGTCTTCCAGGCGCAGTAGTGGGATGGGCCGTATGTCTCTGTGAGACCGTAGAGGTGGATGACGTGGATTCCCATGGCTTCCAGGGCGCCAATGACGGCGGCCGGCGGCGCGGCGCCGCCGGTGTAGGCGGTGATGGTTTGCTCGAAGCGAGCCGTTTTCGCCTCGGGGGCGCTGCTGAGCATGTTGAGCACCAGCGGTGCGCCGCAGAAATGGCTCACCTTGTGTCTGCCGATGGCGTCAAAGATGGCTGCGGGCTCGACGCGCCGCAGGCACACGCTGGTCCCGGCCACGGCAGGGAGCGTCCACGGGAACCGCCAGCCGTTGCAATGAAACATGGGCAGGGTCCAGAGGTAGACCGGGTGACGGCCCATTTCGCAGGCAATGATGTTGCTGTAGGCCCCCTGATGGGCGCCGCGGTGGTGGTAGAGTGCCCCCTTGGGGTTGCCGGTGGTGCCGGACGTATAATTGAGGCTGATGCTGTCCCACTCGCTCTCCGGCCATTGCCATCGGAAGCCTGGGTCGCCCTCGGCCACCAGGGCCTCGTATTCGATGCTGCCCAGGCGCTCGCCGCCCGGGCCTTCCGGGTCGTCGACGTCGATGACGAGCGGGCTGCGTTGGCAGTGTTCCAGTGCCTCGCGGACCATGGGCGCGAACTCGGTATCCGTGAGCAGTGCATCCGCCTCGCCGTGGTCGATGATAAAGCCGATGGTGCGGGCATCCAGCCGGGTGTTGATGGTGTTCAGCACACATCCCGCCATGGGCACGCCGAAATGGGCCTCGAGCATCGGCGGAATGTTGGGCAGCACGGTGGCAACGGTCTGTCCGGGAGCGATGCCGCGCGCCTGCAGCGCGGAGGCCAGGCGTCGGCAGCGCGCGGCGTACTGCGCGTAGCTGGTGACCCGGTCACCGTGAATGATGGCCGGATGATCCGGGTAGACCGTAACCGCCCAGTCCAGCATCGACAGCGGTGTCAGCGGTACCTCGCTGGGCTGGTGATCCGTATGCATGGTTTCGTTGATTGTCGCCATACGGGCATTGCTCCTTCACGGTATGTGGCGTGGTCGGCTCAAGCCTCCTCCCCGTCAAGCGGCGAGGCCTGGTGGAGTGAGCCGCAGATCTCTTCCGCGGCTTCCGGGCTGCCCCCGGGCAGCACGGTGCCAAACAATCGGCAGGTATTGGCCCCCATGATCCGTCGAACGTGTCCCTCGGCAAAAGGCTCATCGCCACGCCGCAGGAGGGTGGTGAGCACATCCAGGTGGGTGACCTCGATCATGGGCGTGACGGAGCCGTCGTAGTCCGAGCCGATTGCCACGTGTCGGGAGGGTTCTTCGACCCCCATCTCGCCGGCGATGGTTGTGATATGGCGCATGGCATCGCCCACGCGCCAGACACTCGGGCCGATGGCCTGGGGCCAGAAGCCGATGCCGATGACGCCGTCGGTCTCGATGATTCGCTCGATATCGTCGTCGCTGAGATTGCGATCCGGGCGGCAGGGCGGCTCGCAGCCTTCCCGAACGCCGGCGTGGGAGACTGTGACCGGATCATGCAAAAACGCCGTTGCCTCCTCGAGCCCGGCGCTGGAAATATGGGCGAGATCCACGGCCATGCCCAGCGCCTGTGCCGCGGCCAGGGCGGCGAAGCCGTCTTCCGTGAGGCCGTAGCGCTCGCAGCCCTCGTTGGAGCCGGACAGGGCATTGTCGAAGCGGTGAGTGGGCGCGAACAGGCGCACCCCCGCTTCATGCAAGGCTTCCATCTCCGCGCGGACATCGTCGGAATCCGCCTCCGGCCCGCCGACCCAGTGCCCGCCCTCGATCCCCAGGATACCGCCGATGACCGCATCACCTGCCTCCCGATCGGCGACGAGCTCACGCAGGTCGTCGACCGTCTCGATGAGGCGCAGCTCGGGCCCGTCGGTCTCAAGGGAGCGTTCGGCGGCCTCCTTGAATCGCTCGATTTGATAAAATGCCCGCTCGCGCAGGCTGATTACCGGCCGGCCCTGCATAAAAGACAGCGGGGTATTGGTGTCGGGCGCGTTGCCGCTGACACACTCCTGCCAGGGCAGGTTCAGTGGGCTCTTGGTGACGATCGTGAATACCTGCAGGGCAATGTTACCCTCGTGTAGGCGAGGAACGTCCGCATGCCCGAAGGCGGAGCGCTCGAGCAGGTCGCGCTCCCACTTCAGTGTGTCGATGTGCAGATCGGCGACGAACATGGACGCGTGTAGCGCGCGGTCACGTTTGTTGGGTTCTGGCGCGTCTGGGTCGATGCCGTAGGGGTTCATCATGCGATCGTATTGGCCGGCCAGGTAGTAAAGCCCGGCGGCGTACTGGGTATAGGCCACATAGGCAGTAGCGGCGATCAGACCGACAATACCGATCAGAATGAGGCTTCGCGTTCGCACCAAACGATGTCCCCCTTACCATCCGGCCCGAGTAATCCAGTGCCTTCCATGAAGCCGTTGCCACACCATCTTGCCACAGCCGCTGCCTCCGTCGAGGGGCAGCGGCTCGCTGTGCTGGACGTGCTGCGGGGCGTCGCTGTGCTGGGTATATTGCTGATGAATATCCAGTCTTTCGGCCGCTTCTCCAGCGAGTACCTCAATCCCAAGGCGCTGGGCGAACCGCCGCCGCTGGACTGGGCGGTCTGGATCGTCAGCCATGTGGTTGCCGACGAGAAGTTCATCACCATGCTCACCGTGCTCTTTGGGGCGGGCATCGTGCTGATGGCCAGGAACGCAAAGGGCTCGGCGGAGGACTTCGAGCGCCGGTTCCGCCGGCGCATGGCCTGGTTGTTCGTGTTCGGGCTGGTTCATGGCTTGTTTGTTTGGCCGGGCGATATCCTGGCGGCATACGCCGTCTGCGGCGTCATCGCCGTGCAGTTCCGCCATCGCCCGGCGGATACGCTGGTGCGGCTTGGTCTGCTGCTGTATGCCGGTGGCACGGTCCTCTGGCTCGCCTTCAGCGCCGGCCTGATCTTTTTGTTGCCGACGGAGTGGCTGCAGTTCCTGATAAGCCAATATTGGACGCCCACGGCCGAGATCGTTTACGCGGAGCTCAATCGGCTGACATTCGGGTGGTTGGCGAGCACGGGTGAGCGTGCCGTCAATGCGCTCGGCGCCCAGGCGTGGATGTTTGCCTCCGACCGGGGCTGGCGCATGCTCGCGATGATGTTCCTGGGTATGGCGCTCATGCAGGTCGGATTTATCTCGGGGCAATGGCCACTGCGCGGCTATTGCCGTGTGGCCGTGTTTGGGCTCGCCCTTGGAATCCCGGTTGTGCTTGCCGGTTTTCTGTTCAACGAGCTGGTAGTGGATTGGGATTTCCGCTATTCCATGTTCCTGGGCCGGATCGCTAACCATTGGGCGAGTATCGCCATAGCACTGGCCTGGATCGCCATCGTCATCCTCCTGGTCCGGCACTCCGTGCTCGGGCAGGCGATGCATGCCCTGGAGGCCGTGGGGCGCTTGGCCATGACCAATTATCTCGGCCAGTCGATCCTGTGTGCGGGGATCTTCTACGGCGTTGGCCTTGGTCTTTTCTCACGCCTCGGGTATGCGCAGCTCCTTGGGGTGGTCGTACTGGTATGGGCCGTGCAGGTCGGCTTTTCACTGCTCTGGCGCCGCTTCCACGGTGTCGGCCCGTTCGAGATGCTGTGGCGGCGGTTGGCTTCGGGCTAAGCGGCTCGTGCTTTGGTAACGCTGTTCTGTCGCAGATTGCATGGTCAATGCCGTCGCGCGCTATTTACGGATTCGGCCTGCCGTGGTTTTCTTACCGTAAGGCAACACTGGCGCACCGCACTCGGGACGAAGGAGGGTGGATGGAGCTCCTGAATCGGCTCATGGCGCTTCAGCAGCGCGACGGCGCACTCACCGACGACGCGTTGAAGGCGCTCGCGCGAGAATTGCGGCTGCCGCTGTATCGGCTGGAGGGGTTGCGCTCGTTCTATCCGTTCTTCCGCATGCAACCGGGGGCGCCCCGCCGCCTGTCGGTATGCCGGGATGTGGCCTGTCGCATGCGCGCCGGCCCGGGGTTCCCTGAGTCGGTGGCGCAAGCCCTGGCGGACGTGGACGGGGTCGCGGTTGAACCGGTGAGTTGCCTGGGTTTGTGCCATGCGGCCCCGGCGGCGCTGGCGGGGGATGTTCCGGTGTGCGGCGATGCGGCGACGCTACGTGATGGCATGACCGGCCGGCGCCCGCAGCCGCTGGTCGGGGATCCGCCCGCGGAGATTGCGGAGGTCGATCCCTACCCCGGGGCTGATGCGCGCTACGGCACGCTGGCGGAGCTGCTGCGCAGCGGCAGCCCGGACGCTGTCATCGAGACTCTGGAGGCATCCGAGCTGCGGGGGATGGGGGGGGCCGGATTTCCCACCGGGCGCAAGTGGCGGTTCACCCGGGCCGCTCAGGGCATGCCACGGACGGTGGTCTGCAATGCCGACGAGAGTGAGCCCGGCACGTTCAAGGATCGGCTGCTGCTGGAGCGTGCGCCGCACCTGGTGGTCGAGGCCATGGTCATCGGTGGCTGGGTCGTTGGCGCCGGCCATGGGATTATCTACCTCCGACACGAATACGAGCACGCCCGCGAGACGCTGGAGCAGGCCCTGGAGCGAGCACGCGGCGCCGGGATGCTCGGGCGCGACATTCTCGGCAGTGGCTTCGACTTCGAGCTGGAGCTGTTCATCTCCCCCGGCGGCTATATCATGGGCGAGGAGACCGCGCTGCTGGAAGGGCTTGAGGACAAACGCGGTGAGCCCCGCAACAAACCGCCGTTCCCCACGCAGGTGGGGTACAACGGCGGGCCGACACTCATGAACAACGTCGAGACCTTCGCGCTGATTCCCCGCATCCTCCAGGACGGCGCCGCGGCGTGGAAGGCGCGGGGGCGGGATGGCTACAACGGGCTTAAGTTCCTGTCCGTCTCTGGCGATGTGCTCGCCCCTGGAGTCTACTGCGTGGCCACCGGCACCCCCATCCGCGAGGTGATCGAGCATGCCGGCGGTATGGCCGAGGGGCGGCAGCTCTACGCCTTCTCTCCCGGTGGCGCGTCCACGCCGTTCCTGCCGGCAGAGCGTGCGGACACCCCGGTGGATTTCGACGCCCTCGCCCGGGCGGGCGCCGGGCTCGGTTCCGGCGCCCTGTTCGTGGTGGGCGAGGGGCGCGATCTGCTCGACCTGGCGATTCAACAGGTGCGGTTTTTCCGCAGCGAGTCCTGCGGCAAGTGCGTGCCGTGCCGGGTGGGTTCCGCCCAGGCGGTGCGGAAACTGGAGGCGGCGCAGAACGGTGCGCCGGAATCCGGGCTGGCATCGCTGCTGGAGGAACTCGACGAGACGCTGGCGCAGACATCCATTTGCGGGCTGGGGCAGGTGGCACTGACCCCGATCATGAGCCTGTTGCACCACTTCCCCAACGAGGCAGCCCGGCTGCGGAGGGAGCACGCATGAACGACACCGTCTCGCTGACCATCGACGGCCAGCCGGTGGAGGTCCCCACTGGTGCGACCATCTGGGATGCCGCCCGGGCAATCGGGATCGACATTCCAGTGCTCTGCCATAGCACCCGCATGCGCCCGGTGGGCGTGTGCCGCGTCTGCGTGGTAGAGACGGGTGCCCGCAACCTCCAGGCGGCCTGCGTACGGCCCTGCGAACAGGGCATGGAGGTCCGTACCGACACGGACAAAGTCGAGCGCAACCGCCGCATGCTGCTCGAGCTGTTGCTGGGGGATTATCCCGAGCCAAGCGCCCGGGAGGTGACTACCGGTGACGATGCGCTGCTGGCACTGGCCCGGGACTACGCCCTGGAGACCAGCCGCTTTCACCGCGCTGGGGGGGCGACGGAAGGCCGACGGGACACGTCATCGCCGGTCATCGTCGTCGACCACCAGGCCTGTATTCTCTGCGACCGCTGCATCCGCGGCTGCGATGAGCTCCAGCACAACCACGTGATGACCCGCAGCGGTAAAGGGGCGACGACCCACATCGCCTTCGATCTGGACGTGCCCATGGGCGAGAGTACCTGTGTCGCCTGCGGCGAGTGTCAGGCCGTTTGCCCCACCGGAGCGCTCACCAACCGCAGCCTGCAGGGGCTGCGCGTGGTGGTGGAGGAGGAGAGGCCATGACCGGACAAAGCGTCTCGGCGCGGGTTGTGAATTCCGTCTGCCCGTATTGCGGGGTTGGCTGCGCCCTGAGCTGGGTGGTGGACACCGCCAATAACCGCATTGTGGAAGCGCGTGGCCGCGACGGCGCCGCGAATTTGGGCCGGTTGTGCGTCAAAGGCCGTTACGGTTTTGACTACACCACCCATGCCCACCGGCTGGCGAGACCGTTGATCCGCCGCGAGCAGTCCTACCCCAAGGGCGCGCTCTCCTGGGACGACAACGGCCCACACCGACCGGGTGGGCCGGTGGATCCGCAGACCGTACTGCCCCATTTCCGCGAGGCCACCTGGGACGAGGCCCTGGAGCGGGTTGGTGAGAATCTCGCCGGCATCCGCGAGCGCGAAGGCGGCGATGCCCTCGCCGGGTTCGGCTCGGCCAAGGGCTCCAACGAGGAGGCCTACCTCTTTCAGAAGCTCATTCGCGCGGGCTTTGGCACGAACAATGTGGATCATTGCACGCGGCTGTGTCATGCCTCATCGGTTGCGGCGCTGCTTGAAGGCATCGGCTCCGGCGGCGTGACCAATATCGTGCGCGACATCGCCCGCGCCGACGTGGCGCTGATCACCGGCTGCAATCCAACGGAGAACCATCCGGTGGCGGCGACCTTCATGAAGGAGGCTGCCGCCAACGGTACCGAGCTGCTGGTGGTGAACACCCGGCGGCCGGCCATCGCCGATCACGCCGCCATGTACCTGGAAATCCGCCCCGGTTCGGACGTCTCTTTCTACAACGCCATGATGCACGTGATCATCCGCGAGGGGCTGATCGACGCGGACTTCATCGCCACGCGCACCGAAAACTTTGACGCGCTCAAAGCGACCGTGGCGGACTATCCCCCGGAGTCCGTTGCCGAATTCTGCGGTGTCGAAGCCGGGCGCATTACCGAGGCGGCGCTGCGCTTTGGCCGCGCCGGCGCCGCCATGGTGTTCTGGGGCATGGGCATCTCCCAGCACACCCACGGTACGGACAACGCCCGCTGCCTGATTGCGCTCGCCATGATCACCGGCAATACCGGCCGCCCGGGCACCGGGATGCATCCGCTGCGCGGGCAGAACAATGTCCAGGGCGCCTCCGATGCCGGCCTGATCCCCATGGTGTTCCCCGATTACCAGAAGGTGGACGATCCGGACGTTCGGGCACGATTCGAAGCGCTGTGGGGACGGCCGCTCTCGCCCACCCCCGGGCGCACGGTCACCGAGATCACCGAGGGCGCCCTCGAAGGCGCGATTCGAGGCATGTACATCCTCGGTGAGAACCCGTTCGTCTCCGACCCGGACGTGGAGAAGGTCCGCAAGGCGTTGGCGAGGCTTGAGTTCCTGGTGGTGCAGGATATTTTCCTCACGGAAACGGCGGAGTTCGCCGACGTGATCCTGCCGGGCAGCGCTTTCGCGGAGAAAACCGGGACCGTCACGAATACCGACCGCCGCGTGCAGCTGGGCCGGCAGGCGTTGCGGCCACCGGGCGAGGCCCGGCAGGACTGGCACATCATCTGCCAGATCGCCCAACGCGTGGGCTACCCTATGGAATACGCGGACGTGGCCGCGGTGTTCGATGAGTTCGCGGGCTGCACCGACAGTTACGCCAGTCTCAACCATACGGTGCTCGGTGACCATGGGCGCTGGTACCCATGCCCGGATCCAGAGCATTCCGAGGGTGAGCCCATCGTCTTTAAGGACACGTTCCCGCGGGGTCGGGCGCTGCTGGTGCCGGCGCGGCAATCGCCGCCCGTGGAGGCGACGGACGCGGAATACCCGTTGGTGCTCAACACCGGACGGGTGCTCGAGCATTGGCACACCGGCACGATGACGCGCCGCTCGCAGGTGCTGCACGGCCTCAGCCCCGAGGGGTTCGTGGAGATCCATCCGGATGATGCCGCCGGCCATGGCATCGCCGACGGCGACTGGGTGGAGGTCGCTTCACGGCGCGGCTCCATTCGTATTCGCGCCCAAGTGCGGGATCGCATTGCCCGGGGCAGTGTATTCGTGCCTATGCACTATCGCGAGGCCTGCGCCAACGTGCTTACCCACCCGGCTGTGGACCCCGATGGCAAGATCCCGGCGTTCAAGTACTGCGCGGTGCGGATCAGCCGGCTGGCGGCGAAGAAGAGCGCCTGAGAGGCTCTGCGGCCTCCGCGCCGGTGCGAGCGTTCCCGGCGGTTCCATGGGCTCGAGGCGCCATGGATCCTGCCAGGTGGGGGCGGCGTCGATGGCAGCAGGGTCTGATCAGCGGGCGTATGTGCGTTCAAGGTGCTCGATGATGGCGGCGGAGTCGTAGAACCGTGTCCGCGTATTCGGGTCGACCAGGTGGGGCACGCGGACGCGGCCCGTCTCGTGCAGCAACGCCAAACGGTTGCGCTGCTCTGGCCGGTAGTGCGGCACGATGCGCTCGCGCACGGCCGGTGCCACCCAGTCCAGGGTCTGCGTTCGGCCCGACTGCCGCAGGATATAGGGAAGTTCCAGCTCGCAGAGCCTCTCCCGGACCTGCCTGGCGAATGGGCTTGCCTCGAAGCTGTAGAGCTCCAGCGGCTGCTCCGGCTCCACACTCGCGCGCATGCGCACGCCACGACCGCCGCGAAGCAATGTCGCGCCCAGGGAAGCCGGCGTGCGCACAAGCCGGACCAAGGGCCTGGCAGGCGCGGCCCGCTTTCCGTACCTGCGATACAGATACTCGATGATGTCCGCCGACTCGTACATCATCGTCCGGCTATTGGGGTCCACCAAAAATGGGAACTGCTGTCGCCCGCCCAGTGACTCCATGCGCGGGCGGAACCGTGTGCCGCCCTTGGGACAGGGGTAGACGTGCGCATCCAGGTCCAGCTCGGTCAGCGCCTCGCGCACCACGCGGCAGTAGGGGCACCCCTCCATGTCGTAGAGCTCGAGCAACTCCTCGGGTCGCGCCCCGGCGTCGGTCGCGCGAATCCCCCGTCCCTGCTCGGCAAAGGTGGCGAGTACGGAGGAAGGCAGATCCAACAGCTTCATAGTCAACCCTTTAAATCAGGACCCTGCACGGTAGCCTGGGCTGGCGAGACGGTCAACGTGCAGTGGCGCGGGAGCCCTGGGACCGCCCCGTCACGGCGCCTGTTGTCCGTCTCCAACGCCCTCCCCGGGCAGGCGGCACCCGCGCTGACATGGACTGAAGTCCGGAAGGTGTATAAGCGCTGCGGCGTGGCGGCAATGCTGTCATAGCAACGCTTGGGCCTCGTCCCAGATGGCCGCGAGCAATTCTCCTGCCGGCCTCGGTGAGGCCATTGCTGCAGCCTGGCCGGCCCACACCTGCATGCGGTGGTAGTCGCGAGCGTCGGCACCGGCTTTTTTCATGGGTGCGGTGAGCCCGCGTTGTATCGGGTAAGGCGCCGGCTCCGGCGCATTGGGCGCTGCCATTGCCTGCACGAAGTGCGTCGCGATTGCTCGGCCTGCGCGACCGGTAAAGGCGCGTGTCAGCAGGGTATCTTCCGGTTCCAGGTCCCCGAGCGCCTCCGCCCAGCTCGGGTGCACGCTCGCTTCCGGACAGCGCAGAAAGGCCGTTCCCAGCATGGCCGCGCTGGCCCCGAGCGTGAGCGCGGCGGCGACGCCTCGACCGTCTCCCATGCCCCCGGCTGCGATGATCGG